>CADEGN010000076.1 GCA_902826865.1 uncultured Myxococcales bacterium | reverse complement strand
GCCTTTCAGGTGAATTCCGCGTCTCGCCCGTCTACTGCGCTTATTTCAGGTCTAGTGTGGTCGTCGATCCTCCGCGGGGCACCCGCTAGTAGGATGCGATCAAAGCCATCCGTGGATCATGGCTTGGAACTTCGCCGGCGAGACCGTGACGCTCTTCGACGCCCGGATTTCGCGCTGCAGTTGCAAGCCGACGTTGCGACCGCACGCATGTGGCATCGCGTCGCCGCCCCGTGCAGTGTGGTTGCAAGATGCGGCGAGCGGCCGGGTCGACGGTTGGTGGACGGTGAATGAACAGATTGTCACCGCGGCCCCGCCTGCCACCCTTGTGGGCCGCGATACTGCAATCACGCGGTTTGGACTCATACGGGGGATGTCGAGTTCGACGATGTGCAGTTGGCCGGCGAACGACGGATGGCCGCGCCGACGTGGCCTGGTCTGACGGTTTAGCGTTTCAAACTGCGGTTTCGGCAGCCCGGTTCGGCGGGTCGTGCCGAGGACGCGAGCCAGCTTTCCGAGTTCACGCGACACGACTTTCTCGGGAATCGATACGGGACGGAAGTGCAACTAACCGCAACGATCGGGGCGTACAGGCGCCAATCACCGCTGTTAGGAGAGATCGTGGCTCATGTCGTCCCAAGCTCCCCACTGGGCGGAAGAGATTCTGCAACAACTCGAGTCCCTGGCATCCCAACGCGACCAGTTGTCCGGGCAACTCGCCCGGGTCGCCTCCCCGCAGCTGCGCGACGAATATGCCGCCGCGTTGGCCGCGGTCGAAACCGAGTATGACGAACTTTACGGTGTACTCGACGCGTACGCGCGCAGCGCGGACGGATCCGTACAGACGGTCGAGGACAACGCGCCGCTGCCGTCTACGCCGCTCGTCGATCCGTGGGCGATGCCCGCCGAGATGCCGTCCGTGTCGGCGTCATCCATGGAACTCGCAGCGCAGTCGGTTCCGGACGCTGCGCCGTCGCGGAATAACCTGCCGCTGGTGATAGTCGGGGCGCTCGTCGCCTTGGGTGTGGTGGGGCTGGTCGTCATGATGTTCTTGCCGCCGAGCACAGCCACGGACGCGATGGCTGTCGCGCCCGCGGCGACGATGGACGCGGCGATCGTGTCCGCCACTTCGCCGCGAGCTGAACCGTCGCCGCCCACGCGGACCGAGGTGCGGGCGCCTATGCCAACCGAGCCCGCTCCGGAGCCGGTGGCGGCGGTGGCGACTGGCGCCAGCTCGCCAAGCAACGACGCGCCCGCGACGACTGCGGCTCCGCGCATGTCCAAGGCGGCGAAGGCGAAGGCAAAGGCGAGGGCAAAGGCGAGGGCAAAGGCCGCTGCGCGGGCGAAAGCAAAGGCGAGGGCAAAGGCGAAGGCGAAAGCCAAGCGCGGGCGCTCATCCGCCGAACGGCGCAAGCTATCCGCCGCCAAAGGCAGTGATCCGCTCGACGGCCTGCCATAGCGGCCTGCCATAGAGGATCCGACCCCTCGACGCGATCCGCGCGGCGAATCGCGTCGCAATACGCCGTGCACTTCACGGCGGTCCGGCGGTGGGCCAAGCTCATGGCCGGGTGCCGACGATCTTCCACGTCGACATGGACGCGTTCTTCGCGTCGGTTGAGATCCGCGACAACCCGGAGCTGCGCGGCAAGCCCGTACTCGTGGGCGGTGTGGGTCGCCGGGGCGTAGTGGCTGCTGCGAGCTACCCTGCCCGCGCCTTCGGTTGTCGCTCGGCACAGCCGATGGCGGTGGCGCTGCGACTGTGCCCAAACGCGATCGTTCTGCCTGGACGTCACGAGGCCTACGCCGAGGCGTCTGATCGCGCGTTCGAGGTATTCGCCGAGTTTTCACCCACGGTCGAAGGGCTGTCGATCGACGAAGCGTTCCTCGACATGACCGGCACCGAGCGCCTGCTGGGCTCGCCGCGAAGCGCCGCAGAGGCTTTGCGGGCGGAGGTCGCACGCAAAACGGGCGGTTTGACCTGCTCGGTCGGGATTTCAGCGGTGAAGTTCATCGCGAAGATCGCCAGCAGCCGACTGAAGCCCGATGGCGTGACGGAGGTTCTGCCTGGACGGGAACTCGCCTTCCTCGACCCGCTCGACATTTCCGAGTTGTGGGGCGTCGGTCCGAAAACGGCCGAGCGGCTGCGCGCCCACGGCATCGCAACGATCGCCGACGTCCGCCGGCTCTCGGGCAAGACGCTCGAAGAGTGGTTCGGGCAGCACGGGCAACATCTATTCGAGCTGGCCAACGCCAGAGATCCGCGCGTGGTGATGCCCTGGCGCCAGCGCAAGCAGGTCTCGCACGAGGATACATTCGCCGACGATGTGGCCGGCGTGCCGGCTTTGAGGCGCAAGCTCCTATCGCAGGCCACGCGCGTGGCTGATCGACTTGTCGCCAAAGGATGGTTAGCACGACAGATCCAGATCAAGATCCGCGACATCGCGTTTCGCACCGAGACACGGCAGGCGACCCTCGAGCCAGCGACCGATGACGCACGCACTTTCTATCGCGCCGCTTGCGAGCTGCTGGCGAGCGTCGACACCGAACATCGACGGTTTCGTCTCACGGGCCTCGCCGCTGGTGACCTACGCGCGCGCGGTGCCGAGAGCGAGCAGCTCGACCTCGTGTTCGAGCCCAGCCCCGACACCCGAGCCCCCCTCGACCCGCGCCCGCTGCAATCGGTGCTGTCGGCCGTGCGCGAGCGATTTGGCCATCGCGCGCTATTTCCCGCGGAGGCCGGTTCCGACGAACGCGTCGGCTCAGCCGGAGGGCACACCGACGCGCGGCCCGAACGACCCGACGATCGCTGACACGGGTGCCTCAATCGCTCCCAGAGGTCCACTCGTTGGCACGAATGATCACCGAAACAATGTCCGCCGGTAATATCGCAGTTCCTCGATGGACTCGCGGATATCGTCGAGCGCACGGTGGGCTTCGGATTTGGCGGGCGCGCGCGCGTCCGGGTACCACCGCCGTGCAAGTTCCTTGATCGTGCTGACGTCGATGAGGCGATAGTGGAGGTGACTCTCGAGCGTTGGCATGTGGCGGACCAGAAACCGTCGGTCCTGCCAGATCGTGTTGCCGCACAGCGGCGACTGGCGCGGTTGGGCATGGGCGCCGACGAACTCGAGGGTGCGACGCTCGGCCTCGGCGAGATCGATCGTCGAGGCGCGCACAGCAGCGGTTAGGCCGCTCTCGCCGTGATGCTTCGTACACCACTCGTCCATCGCCGCGAGCACCGGCTCATCATGGTGGATAACCAGATCTGGACCTTCCGCGATGATCTCGAGCTCGCCATCGGTGATGATCGTCGCGATCTCGAGGATTGCACAGCGATCCGGATCGAGGCCGGACATCTCAAGGTCCATCCACACGAGCGGCGAGGTCATTGCGTCGCCCGATCTACTCGATTTTCGCGGATCTGACTACGACAGCGGACCAAGCAGGGCACGCAGGGCCTCGCGTACCCACGCCGGTTGGTCGTAATTCGCCGCCTGCGAGCTCCGACCCGGCGCCACCACGCGCGCGACCACGTGATCCTGTGGATCGTGCGGCTCGCTCGGGCGCTCGACCAGGCGCACCGACAGCTCGCCTTGGCAGTCGCTGCACCGCGGAACCGTACCGCGCCCGTTGGGAAACGCCTTGACGATATCGGCGTGAGTAACCACGACGTCATCGTCGAGTTCGACCGGAAAGCCCGACGGGTCGATCTCGGCCATCCGCACCATGACGGCGGCCAAACCCTGGAGCATCCAAGTCGCTTGCTGCAGGAGCTTCCCGTCGCCGGGAAGGCCGTCGAGCTCGAGGTCGACGCTGCCGAAGCGCCGCATACCGCGGGTGGTAAGGCGCACCCACGGCTCGCCGTGGCGCTTGTCTGCGAATGGAACGACAGCGATCTGATCGGCGAGGTTGCCGAGTCCGGCTTGCAAGCGGCGCTCCGCAAAGACGCCGACCCCCACGGTCTCACCCGTGTCGGGATCGTGCACCAGAGCATCTCGCTCACGCGCAAGCAGCTCGACAATGCGCTGCAACAGACGGAGACCGCGAACGGCCTTTTCATTGCGGTAGTCGGCGCGCAAGACCAACGCGCGATGCGGCTGTGCCAACGTCGCACGCTCGGCCGGGCGCAGGGATCGCGTAGCCACCGGATCCTCGAGCATCGCGGCCGGAATCGCGGCTTTGCTGGCGCTCGCGTCGAGCAGCTCGATGTGAAGCCCCAGCAGATCGCGAGGATGGGTTGACGGCTGCAAGCGCGAGTCGACAACTGGTTCCATGGTGATCAGTTCAACCAGCAGGGCGCTCTCATGCTCATCCACCACGGACGTGGGCGCCCGCCGCACCAGCGCCACTAGATCGTCGCGCGTTGGCGCGGCCATGTCGGCGGGCAAGAGCAACAAGTACGCAGCGCTCGTGCGATCCGCGAACACGATACTGGCGGGTGCCGGCGCGAGATTCGGGTCGTGCGGCGCAGGGGTCGGGATCATCGTGGGCGACGGTTCGGCGGGGGCCCCCGCACTCGGCCCATCCGATCGCGTAGGACACCCGCACGCGACGCCGGCCAGCAACACTGCGACCAGGCGTGGGCTCATGGGTTCGCCTTCTGAAGCAAGCGCGTGACCAGCGACGGCTCGACGTTGCCACCCGATAGCAGCACACCAACGCGGCGTGGGGCACCGGGCAGCCCGCCGCGCAATGCCGCGGCCAGGGCGGCCGCACCCGAAGGCTCGACCAGGAGCTTGCCGTGCACAAGCAGTGCGACCAGGGCACGCGTGATCTCGTCGTCGTTGACGCGGTACGAGCCGCGGACCCAACGCTGAGCGATCGCGAAATTGAGCTCACCAACGCCAACCGGGCGCAACCCATCGGCCAAACTCGGCCCCGGCTCCACGTCGACTCGCTTGCCCGCCTCCAGGCTCTGGGCCAGAGCGTCGCACCCGATCGGCTCGACCGAGTACACCATCGTGCTCGTGCCGATGCAGGCCAAGCACGCGCCGGCGAGCAACCCGCCACCGCCGACCGGAATCAGGACCGCATCGAGCGGCGCGCCCGTGTTCGCGACGACGTCCTCGAGGAGCTCCCACGTAGCCGTGCCCGCTCCGGCGATGATGTGAGGGTCGTCGAAGGGCGGCACGATCACGCCGCCAGTGCTCGCAGCGATCTCCAACGCCGCAGCCTTGCGCTCCGACGACGTCGTACCAGCGAATACGATCTCCGCCCCCAACGCGCGGACCCCTGCGACTTTCACTGCCGGCGCATCGGTCGGCATCGCGATGATCGCCCTGGCACCGTAGCGCTTGGCGGCGAACGCAACGGCCTGGGCGTGATTGCCGGAGCTGAACGTAATGATCGGTCGGGTGCGAGCTGCGGGATCCAGCCGGCCGACGGCATGCATAGCCCCGCGCGCCTTGAACGCGCCGGTCAGCTGCAGACTCTCCGCCTTGAGCCAGAGCTCACATCCGGCCATTGCGTCGAGGGTGGGGACGCGCAGGGTTGGTGTTCGGACGATCTCGCCGCGCAATCGGGCCGCGGCCGCGCGTACGTGGGCGACCCCCAGATCGCAAACCGTCTCATCTGTGGCGATCATGCCCTGACCGAAGGCTACACCCGCATGACCGGCGGCGCACGCACCGAACGATCGCGGACGTTCACCGCACGACAATGCTACGCTCTCGCCCTCGCTTGCCGATCCGAGGCCCCGTCGACTGGCGTCGTGCCCTCACCACCCCAACCGCCGCCGCGGTGTGGGTGGCGCTCGCGATTATCGTCATCGACCTTTGGTCCATGCGGAGCACCGGTCCGTGGGATCCGTGGGAAACCCACTATGGCGAGGTTGCACGTCAGATCGTCCTGAGGAGCGATCCGCTCGACCTGTGGTGGCAACCCGGCAACGGCGGGCCAGACATGGAGGCCGAGAAGAGCTTCGCGAGCAAGCCAGCACTGCCGTTTTGGGTGATGGCGTTGTCGATGCGAATCTTCGGCATCGGCACTTCGGCCGATCCTGCGGAACTTGTGACGTCTCCATGGGCGGAACTCGCCCTGCGACTGCCCAGCATGCTCGCGGGTTGGGGCGCCGCGTGTTTCCTAGGCATGGTGGCTTGGCGCCTGGCTTCGCCGCGTGCTGGTGTGCTCGCAGGCGCTGCCGTCGCAAGCATGCCCCAGTTCGCAATCGTCACCCGCCAGGCGCTTACCGACATGTTCTTTGTCGCACCGGTTGTGGTGGCGGTTGGGGCATGGGCGATGGCGTGGCTGCAACCCGATCGCGATCTGATCACGCGTGGCCGCGGCTTCAAACGCATTCCTTGGGATCGGGCCTACCTGGGTTTCCTCATCGCCTTCGTCCTGCTCGCCGTCGTGCCGCTTGCCGTGCTCCATCAGCACGCGTTTTCGCCGACGACGTGGCGCTACTTCGGCAAGGTCGCCCGGCGCGCCCAAGGGCTGCGCGACATCGGTCAGCAGATGTTCATCTATTGGGCGCTCGCTGCTTGGGTGATGGTGGCGAGTCTGCGCTGGCGACGACGTTCGCAGGCTTGGATGGGGATCCTCTATCTATGCGCAGGCGCGTCGCTCATCGGTAAGGGCCTCATCGGTCCCGGTTTGGTCGGCGCGTTCGTGTTGGCCCAGCTGGCCCTTTCCGGGCGCTGGTCGCTGCTTGTCCGGTGCGGCCTGCCCACGGGCGTCGCCATGTTCGCGCTCGTCTCGCTGCCGTGGCACCACGCCATGGCGCTTTATCGCGGTGAGCATTGGGTCAGCGAGCTCGTGATCCAGAATAACCTTCAGCGCTTTGGCACGGGCGAGCAGAAGCAGGCGGTTGGCGGCTTTGCCTACTACCTCGAGACGCTCGGCGTCGCCGCGCTGCCCTGGTCTGCGCTCGCACCCTGGGCAACGATCGCGGGCGTACGCAGCTTCGCGCGCGACTCCGAGCACGCCGGCGTGGAGCTCCAGCGGCTAGCCTTGGCATGGCTCGCCGTCTCGCTCTTTATCATCGGCTACAGCACGACGAAGTACTACCACTACCTGCTGCCGTGCCTACCACCGCTGGCCTTGCTGATCGGCATCGAGGTCGACCAGGCGGTCGCACGCCCAAGCAAGGATATGGGCCGCTGGATCGGACTGCTCCTCGGTATCGGCGTGCTCGCCGTCGTGATTCGCGACGCGATCCACTCTCCGGCTTGGATCGCCCATTTGACCACCTACCTCTATACGGGGATGTGGACCGAGGGGGCGCCCACCGTGAAAGCCCTGGCGATCACCTGCGCCCCATTTGCGGTTGCCCTGGCGATCTGGCCATGGCTCGGCGGGATGCGCTCGGCGGCGGTGTGCGTGCTCTCGGGCTTACTCACCACCGCGTGGGTGATCGACGACTACCTACCAGCCACATCGGAGAGCTGGTCGCAGCGGTCGGCCTTGCGGATGTACTTCGCCGAGCGCGGCCCTGAGGATCGCCTGGTGAGCTGGTGGTTCTACTACCGTGGGGAGACGTACTTCAGCAAGGCGGATATCTGGGTGATGAAGGAGCAAGACCGCCAAGCCCTCGCCGAGCTGGTGGAGGAGTCGCGCGACCGAGATGTCACGCTGTGGTTCATCACAACCGTGCAGCACGCCAACCGTCTTGCATCGCAGCTGCCGTCCGACGTCCGGGGTGACGTCGAGCAGGTCTACGCGAGCTTCCACTACGCGCTTTTGCGCGTGCGCGTGCCCTAGGGTCCCCGGCGGCGGCGCTGGTGGGGGGTGCCGCCGAACCGCGACATGGATTGATCGAACTCCCCGCACCCCGGTCTACCCGGGCAATCGAGCGGCCTGACGGTCTGGCGTAGGGCCACCCGTTTGGGCGCGCCGATGCAAAGGAGACCCGAGATGACCAAGACGCGTGCACGAACCCAGCTCGTCGACGTGACGTCGCGTGCCCACGAACTCGATGACGCTGCCCTTGAGGTAGTCGTCGGCGGCCGACATCCATGCCCTGGTGGGGGTGGAGGCGGGACCCAGTGGACCTGGACGTACCCAAGTGACCCCGATGGTCTGATGGAAATCGACGACGAGTGATGAGAGCGCGTTTCCCGGGCCGGAGCAACCGCATGATCCTCTTCATCACGTACCCAGAGGACCCAGCCGCCAGGATGGCCGAGCGGTTGCTCCGCGCCCGTGGGACCGACGTCGCACGCTTCGACGCACTGCGCATTGGAGAGGGCGACGCACACATGACCGTGCGGCTTTCATCGCGCGGAACGCCCCAGCGCCGGCTATTCGCACAAGGTCGGACACTCGATCTCGCGGCCCTCACGGCCGTTTGGCACCGACGCCACAAGCTGTTCGGTTCCTCTGAGATTGCCGATCCGCAGATGCGGGCGTTCGCCCGCATCGAATCCGAACAGTGCCTGTTGCAGACGTGGTCGGCGCTGCCGGTCAAGTTCGTCCCCGCGCCACTTGCTGTCATTCGCGCCGGGCAGCACAAGCTGCTTCAGCTCGAACGCGCGGGCTCCCTCGGTTTCGAGATCCCGCCAACGCTCGTCACGACGGATCCCACCGAGCTACTCGCGTTCTACCGCGAGCATGGCGGTCGCGTGATCACCAAGCTTCTGTCAAGCACGTCGATCGGAGAGAGCGGTCTTGGGCGAGACTACCTGCGTTTCACCGAACGATTGTCGCTGCGCGAGTTGGCCCGTGGCATGTCGGCTGCACGGCTATGCCCCGTCTACGCCCAAGCCTACGTACCCAAGGATCGGGAGCTCCGGATCACGGTTGTCGGCGACACCGTATTCGCGGCGGAAATCGAGTCACAACGCGGCGCCCACGGGCGCGTCGACTGGCGCAAGGCCGGCCCGGTGGCGGTGCCCTACCACCCCCATTCGCTCGACCGAGCGGTCGCCGCTCGCTGCATCGCGCTCATCCGAAGTCTGGGCCTGAACTACGGCGCCATCGACATGGTCATCCGCCCCGACGGCGCTCACGTATTCCTCGAGGTAAACCCCGCAGGCGAGTACCACTGGATCGAGATGCGAACGGGCATGCCGATCACCGCCGCGATTTGCGAACTGCTGCTCGGTACAACCACCCTGGCGAAAAGCGCATGACGATGAACGCTTCACCACCACTGCTTGACGAGGTTCTTGAGCGCCTCCGCGCGCTCACCCTCGCCGCAGCCGACCCAGCCGCCGCGATCGCGGCCGCGAGTGCCCTCCGCGCCAAACATCCCGGCGCTGGCGTCGAAATCGTGTGGGAACACGGCCATGACCAGCGACTCCACTTCGATGCGCTGGTGCCCGCGGAGGGCGGAGTTGCCTGCCTGTCCTACGAGCCGACAACCGCGATTCCGCTTCCAATCCACGGCGCGATGCGCTGGCGCGACAGCGAGCTCCTCTGCGTCGATGGCCGTCGACTCCTCGTCCACGAAGCCATGGTCTTGCTCGACGCGATTTGGGACCAGGCACGACTGCTCGAGCCGCTGGTCGACGCGTGCATCGTCGATCGCCTGCTTGAACGCGAACCGTGGGTAGCTTCGGACGCCGAGTTGCAGTCCGCAGTCGATGGGTTTCGCGCCCAGCATGGCCTAACCGATGCCGCGACGACCGAACGATGGCTGGCTGCGCGCGGCCTCGTTCTTGCGGACCTCGAGCATTCGATCGAACGCGAGCTCGCCACCGCGATGCTCCGTCATCGCCTAGTCGGCGACGAGGCCGCCGCGAAGTTCGCCGAAGATCCGACCGCCTACGACCGGGTGGCCGTCGCCTCATTCGCAGTGCCCGACGAGCATGCAGCGCGCGCGTGTGTCGAGACGATTGCCGGCGGCGCCGCCTGGTACGACGTGGCCCAGAGCGCAGTGCTCGGGCAATCGGACACCGGGGCCATCCGCTTCGACCGGCTGTTTCGCTCTGCGATCCGCCCGCTCGCCGACGCGCGACTTCAGCCGGGCGTCATCGTCGCGGCTCACATTGCCGACGGACGGCCGCGTGTCGTCTGCGTGCACGGCATCGCCGCGGCCCAGTGGGATGACGCGACGCGCGATGAGATCGAGCGCATTTGCTTCGCGAGGTGGTTGGCGGATGCGCGCGCTCGCGCTGACGTCCGCTGGAACTGGGGTCGCTGACGTCCGCGAGAATCACCCGGGAAGCGTGCCAGGCGCGAGACACATCGACGCAGGGCACGGGGCTCGTCGATGCTTCTAGGGCCGGTGTCGGAAGTTCGTGCCGGGTTAGGTGCGGGGCTGCGGCCCGATGGCGGCGTTGCTCGGCGCTCGCAGTACATCGGGCTCATCGCGGCCGCGACCGCCTGCGGGATGCCGCTGTCGGAAGCACCCATCATCTTCACCTCGCCGCGGCCCAGTGGGATGACGCGACGCGCGATGAGATCGGGGGCACTTGCTTCGCGAGATGGTTGGCGGATGCGCGCGCTCGCGCTGACGTCCGCTGGAACCGGGGTCGCTGACGTTCGCGAGAATCAACCGGGAAGCGTGCCGGCCGGCGCCGCCATCAGCGCACGCAGCGATGGCGCACGGTCGACGCAGGCGATGGCCTTCTTGAAAGCAGCCTTCTGGGTGCTTTCGAGATGTTTCGCGGCGATTCGCGGCGACAACCCACGACGGGAAAGATCGAGCGCAAGCACGAACACCGCCTCGGGCATAGACAATCCGGCGCGGATACTCCGAAGATCGATCCCGCACCCGCCACCACAGCACGCGTTTTCATAGATGTAGGCGCCATTGGCCACCCACACACCTAAGCCAAGGGCAACCGCCGCGATCTCGGCATCGGCCTCGACGTCCTTCTCGTCGACGCGATGTCCGCCGGCCCTGGCAACCGCGATGCGTCCAAGCTCGCGGGCGACCGAAGCAAATGTCAGCGCTGGTGACCGGAGAATACTCGGCGCCACGACCATGGCGAATTCGTCGCCATCGCTAAACGTGTGCAACAGCTGGCCCTCGGGGTTTCCCAGCGGCGCGAATCCCTTGGGCACCGGCGGCTGCCCCGGCTGGATCTCAACGAGGGCGAACTCCACGTCCGCCTGTCCGACCTGGGCCTGCACGCCGCAGATAATCTCGAAGAGCCGATCGAGATCGCGCGGCGCTGCGTAGTTTGTTTCGGTGACGATGCGCGGTGCCACGGCCGGCTGACCAAGGCGTGGGACCAGATCGCCAAGACCCTCGGCGAGCCACGCGCGAGCATCGTCGGTGGGAAGGAACTCGACGCCGGTGCCGCCCGTGAAGCTCAACATCGACGGCGAGCATAGCGAGCGTCCGGGGACGATGCCAACCCACCCTGTTGCGGCCACGCGCGGTCCAGCTGTGCGCCCTTTTGCTGGCCACGTGGTTGCGCCAGCACGGCGGCGCGTCACACTGCAATTAGCGGACTTGGTAATGCGTGGGCGCGCTGCTTCGACCACCCTCGGACTCCTGATCGGAGCGCTGATGTGGCTCGTCGCGCCGGCCGCTGCGCGCGCTGGCGGGGGTCGGCAGGTCCCGGACCTGCGGCGCGACACCGCGCGACTCGCCGAGCATCGGGGAGCCGCGCAACTGCGCCTCAAGGTGACGCTGCACGTCGCGACCGCCGAAGGCGACCCCGTGATGAGCCGGGCAGCGGCGCAGGCATGGGTCCATCGCGCCAACGAGGCGCTCGCCCCGTTTGGTCTGTCGGTTGAGGTGGTCTCGGTGGTGCGGATGCCGGCCGGGTGGAGCGAAGTAACAAGGTGGCAAGCGCGTCGCGCCCTCGCCGACTACGCACCGCCCGACGGGACCATCCACGTGTTCGCCATCGATTCGCTCGACGACGGGCGGCGTGCGCGGAAGATCCGCGGGCTCCATTGGCGATACCGCGGCCTCACCCGGTCGCTGCGCGGCCGCGAGTACTTGGTGGTCACCACGGCCGCGCCAAGCACGACCCTGGCCCACGAGATCGGACACATGTTGGGGCTGCGCCACGCCACCCGCACCGACAACATCATGTGTAGTTGCCGGCGCAGCTACGGCGTCGGCTTTAACGGCGCACAGGGCCTGGCGATGCGAGAGGGGGCTCGCCGCTTTCTCGCCCGACAGGGCGCGGTCGGTTACGCGGCCCTGCGCAGCCGCGATCGCACCCGCCGCTGACAATCATTGGTCCCGTTGGGTTGCCTCGCGTGGGGCGAGCACTTACCTTGCCCGCGTGAATGCCCCGCTCGATCTCGTCGTTGACGTAACAACCCGGAGCTTCGACACCGATGTCCTCGAGCGGTCCCACGAAGTCCCAGTCCTAGTCGACTTCTGGGCGCCGTGGTGTGGTCCCTGTCGGATGCTCGCCCCTGTGCTCGAGCAGGTCGTCCGCGAGCTGGGCGGCAAGGTCGTGTTGGCAAAAGCCAACACCGAGGCCAACCCGGAGATCGGCACACGTTTCTCAGTCAGCAGCATCCCAGCCTGCAAACTCTTCGTTGCCGGGCGCGTCGTCGGGGAGTTCGTCGGGGCGATCTCCGGGGGCCAAGTGCGCCGCTTCCTCGAGTCGCATCTCCCATCGCCGGCCGATGGGCTGGTCGCTTCCGCGCGCCGGCAGCTCGCGGACGGATCGGTCACCGAGGCGAGTGCGAGCCTGCAGGCTGCGCTCGCCCTCGATTCAGCCCACCCCGATGCCCACCTACTCGCCGCTCGCGTGGCTCTGCGCGAGCGTGACGCCGAGCTCGCCGGACGCCACCTCGATGCCATCCGTCCGGGCACCGAGGCGTGGTCGGCCGCCGACGCCGTCCGGGCGGCGCTGGCCTTCATCGAGGCGTGCAACGAAGTGGGCGGTCGCGACGCCGCGCTCGCTCGCCTTGCCGCCGACGAAACCGATCTCGATGCGCGTTACGGCCTTGGTTGCTGCCTCGCCCTCGACGATCGCTGGGACGAAGCCCTGACGGCCCTGCTCGACGTGGTGCGGCGCAGTCGCAAACACCGTGACGGCGCCGCTCGCAAGGCGATGGTGACGATCTTCGATCTCCTCGGCCGCCAACATGAGCTCTCGGATCAGTACGTGCGGCAGCTGCAGATCTGGGCCTAAATCGCGACTGCGCTCGGTTGTGCGCGAGGGCTTGGGCCCTGCGGCCCGCCTGCACTACCATGGCGCGCGAACGGGTGGCGACCGATTCCGAAGACACGGCGCGATTGACCGGCATTGACGCGGTGCGCGGGATCGCCGTGTTTCTCATGGTTGAGCAACACATGGGCGTGTGGCTATGGTCGGGCGTTCGGCGGGCCAAGCTCGTGGAGCACTGGCCGCTCGTCGGCTTCAACGCCCTTGGCGGTGCGGCGGCGCCGACGTTTATCACCGTCGCCGGTGTTGGCACATCGCTGCTCGTCGCACGTTACGTCGGCGCCGGTCTCGACGGGCTGCTCATCCGCCGCGGCCTGGTGTTGATCGGGCTCGGGATGTTGCTCAACTTGCTCTCGCCCAGCTGGTTCTCGTGGGGTTCTTGGTTCGTCCTGCACCTGATGGGTTTCGCGATCGCAACCGCGCCGGTTTGGCGACGGCTCTCGAGCCCGGTTTTGCTGATCATCGCCGCGGCGATCATTGCGGCCGCGCCTTTTGTGCAGCACGCCCTCGGCACGCCACCCATGCTCACCAACGACCGCATGCGTGACCTGTCGGTCCCCGGGAGCCCGCTGCGCCTTTGGCTGGCCGAAGGCCAGTTCCCGATCGTGCCATGGCTAGGCCCGTTCCTCGTCGGCATGGTGGCCGGACGCGCAGTTCATCACGGGCGCATCCGCGATCTCGCTGTGCTGGCGGGCGTGCCCTTGGCGATCGGCTCCTGCGGGGTCTTCGTGTGGCGCGTCGTCCACGATGCCGACCGTACCGCGCTTGTCAATCGCGCGTTCGGCCTCGCACTGGGGTTCTTCCCGGCATCGATCACCATCGTAGCCCTGCTGCTCGGGGTCGCGCTCCTTCTGCTTGCGGCAACGTTGTTGCTTGGGCGGCGCTTCAACATCGGTGAGGGGAACCCACTCGTTTGCCTCGGTCGCGCATCGCTGACGCTTCTGCTGATCCACGTCCCGCTCTTTCGAGATTGGACCCGGCCCGTTGGCCTCTGGCAAAGCCTGCCAGCCGGGGCGACCCTCGCCGCGATCGCTGGCTTCCTGTCATTGGCGTTCGTTGCTGCCACCGCCTGGCGTCGCATCGACTACCGCTATGGCGCCGAATGGCTGCTGCGCAGCCTGTCCGGGCGCCGGCGCAGGCGGGCCGAGGGCGCCACGGATACGACGACGACGGCCGGGAATTCCCGCGATTAAGCGGCCTTTAAGCGGCTTACGCGGGATTCGCATCCTAGCCTGCTCCTGCCGACCACCACATGTCGGAGCGCGGCGATCACCACCGTTCGCGCCGGAAAGGAAGCGATCCTATGACTTTCAACTGCGACAAGATTGGCGTGTTTGCGGCGATCGGCCTGCTCGGATGCACCCCCGGCGGAGCGGGGAGCGAGGGCGAAGGCGGCACAGAATCCACGACCTTGGGCGAAGAAGGTGCCAAGGGCAGCGCCGGGGCCACCCATGGGACAGACGGAGGCAGCGGCCCGGGTGACTCGACGGACAATCCTGACACCGCCGGCGAGGATACCGGTGACGTCGACCCCGAGATTCTCTACACCGCGACCCGTGGCGGCCCAATCGCGATCAACGACTCGGGCACCCTGCTGGCAGTCGCGAACAAGGGCACCGATGAAGTCACCATCTTTGCGCTGCCTGATGCCCTCGTGCTGTCCCGTTTCTCGGTGGGGGACGAGCCCGTCAGCGTGAGCTGGGCAGCGGACAACACCACCATCTATGTTGTCAACCGCGGCAGCGCCAACGTGATGAAGGTCGTCGATGCCGACGGGGAGACCCCGTCGGTCGCTGGCACCGTGGCGGTCGGCTCCGAACCGATCATGGCCGCGCTCAACCCCACTGGAGAAGAGCTCTATGTCTCGAGCTGGGTCGATGGCGACCTCACGATCATCGACACCCAGGCGATGAGCGTCGATAGCCGCATCGAGCTCGGCGGCGCGCCGTATGCGGTGTGCGTCACGAACGACGGCGACGACCAAACCGACGACGAGACGATCTGGGTGACGGACTTCTATGGTCGACCAAACGACGCCGCGAAGGAGGCCACGGACGCGGCACGCCACGGCCGGATCTTCCGGATCTCCACCGGCGATCACACGGTGCAAGAGTCGACTTTGGCACCGCACGCGGATTCCGGCGTCACCAACTTCGAGGCCACGGGCTTCTACCCGAACCAGCTCTACAGCTGCAGCATCAACAAGGCCGGCGCTGACGCACCGACGCTGGTGTATGTCACGGCTGTGGGAGCCAGCCCGGCGTCGTTCAACCAGGCCACGGACTTCCACCAGAACGTGCAGGGCATGGTCGGCGTCCTCGATGCCGAGACGGGCGTGGAGGTCGGCGAGCGCAGTGTCAACCTCAACGCGCTGGTCGATAAGCTCGCCGCCCCAAAGCGCTTCGTCGCGATCCCGATGGACATTGCGTTTGCGCCCAACAGCGACTTTGGTTACGTCGCGTCGCCCGCTAGCAACTCGCTGTTTCGCATCGACTGGAGCGTGAACCCGCCGACGGGAGGTGCGCCTTCGGGCGTCGCGTTCTTGCCCACCGGCGCGATCCCAACTGGCATCGCGATCCTCGGCAAGACAGCGTATGCGTACAACGAAGTCGATCGCAGCGTCAGCGTGATCGATCTCGCCAAGCAAGAGACGGTGCAGATGAGCCTCCCATCCGCGCCGCAACCAACGGACGCGGGTGAGCTGGCGCAGCTGCGCGGCCAGAAATTCTTCAGCACGGGGCTTGCGCGGTGGTCGACCAACGGCTGGGTCGCGTGCCTTGCTTGCCACCCAAATGGTTTGTCCGACAACGTCACTTGGAGCTTCCCAACCGGTCCTCGGCAGTCGACCGACCTGTCGGGGACGTTCAACGCGGGCGCCACGCGTCAGCGGATCCTCAACTGGACCGGCATCTTCGACGAGATCCACGACTTCGAGCTCAACACGCGCAACGTTGCCGGGGGTACCGGTGCGATCGTGTCGAGCGCCGAGCTCAACATGGATGGCACCGTAAATGCGGCCGCGCGCATCGACTTCGTCGGGCCGGGCGGAACCGCCGATCCGACCAATGGTTTCAACATCGGTTCAGCGCGGGCCGTCGCGGCGTCGGGCGCGGTACCCGACGACTGGGACGACATCGAGGCGTACATCGCGACACTCCGCGCACCACGGGGCGCGGGCGTGGCGGAGGGCGACGTCGAGGCCGGGCGCGTAGTGTTCGAAGAAGCCGGTTGTCACAACTGCCACGGTGGCCCGCTATGGACGCTCTCCGAGCGCTACTACACGCCGCAACTGGGTGGCGACGCGCGGCCGCTCACCCTGGCGTCACAGGGAGTCGCGAGCATCGACGTGCGGCCCGACCAAGTTAGCTCGGCCGATCCGCAAGCCGTATTTGTCCTGCAGAACGACGCCAATGGTGCTCCGCAACGGCACTCGTGTGTGGTGCGCAAGGTCGGCACGTTTGACGCGGACGGCGCGGACGGCCGTGGTGCGGACGAGATCCGACAGAACGGCCCGGCCGCCCAAGGCGTCGACGGATTCAATGTGCCGTCGCTGCTCGGCGTTTCCCTGGGCGCGCCGTATCTGCACAACGGCGCGGCGGAAAGCCTCGAGCAGCTACTCGACCCGGCGGGCGAGTTCGTCACTCACCTTCGCGCCGGCAACCAGGTGTTCTCGCCCAGCGACGACGAGCTCGCAGATCTCGTCGCGTTCTTGCGCGCGATCGACGACGACACGGCGACGTTCGAGATCGACCCGGAGTTTGTCTTCTGTCCGGATGGCGTGGAGTTCTAGCTGCGCAGCGGTCGAGTCGCCGGGTCTCCCCTCGAGCCCTGAGACACCCGCGGCGGAGCGCGTCGTTGCGCCCTTCCGCAGCGCCGCACCCCTGTTCGCCGACCCATGATCTACCCTCGCAAGATGGCCGAGTACGACGACGACCCGCAGAACGACTCGCGGTTCCTCCGGCTGGCTCAGGCCATCCTTCGCGGTGAGCCCTACGAAGAGCTCGAGTTCGGCGTCTCGAAGATGCTGAACTTCGTGCTCGCGCGCGACGGCTCGGACACCTGGATCACGCCGTCTATCATTAGGATCCGCTTCGTCGGCCGGCCCACAATCCACCCGTATATCGTGGATGCTGCGCCGGGCGTGGTCTGGGATCTCATGGGCAGGATGGGTCTCGATCGCATCGTCGAGCCCACCGTCGGCGTAGCTCGAGTTGCCCGTGGTCGCCTGCGTCACTGGCCCGGTTCCGCGCGCACGGACATGATCGGGTGGGTGATCCCCGAGGTCGACGCGATCGTCATCTACACTCGGCCCGTCACGGGCGAGTTGTGCACGACCGGACCCATTCCCGCAGAAGGTCCTTGGATGCTTCCGGCTCCTCGACCACCATGGGATCCGCCGCCCCGGAAGTCGTCGCGCCCCGAGCACGTGGCGCTGCCAGAGCCGCTGGCTTGCCCGCACTGCGGCGCCCCGTCAACGACCTATCGGAAGCTTACGGATGGGTTCTTTGTATGCCCGGCGTGCTCCAGGTCGTTCGAGCCAGGCCGGTGATCGATGGGGCTCGGCGAAGACCGATATCCCGAGCGGAGCCGAGCGAGTACGGAGCGAGGGTGCCCGAGCCGGTCGCGGCAGTAGATGAAGCTGCGCCGAGCTGGGCTGCTGACGCGTGCTCCAGCTGACTAGCGCACGCGTGCGCAAAATCGCGGTGGGATCAAGTGAAACGCACGCGACCTGCGGCTGCGAAGAGGCCCTCCTCCGTCGAGGACACGTGTTCGAACGTCCGGTCAGATCGCTCCGATCCACGCCGCGCTCCTCGCAACGGTCACGCTGTCGATCCCCGGGTGCGGCGATGACCGGAGCTTCGCCGACGACCACGAATCCGCGGCAGGGAAGGCCGACGGCGTCGAAGATCTCGGGAGTCCTCTGTTTGCGAGGCGCGAACCTGGCTCGATCCCGTTCCTGCCCGCGGCGTCGCGATCATCGCGCTGCGTGGACGCGCCTACGTGTTCGCACGAGATGGCAAGATGTGGGCCGTCGTTCGTGGTGGGATCGCAACGACCGAACCAATTCCGCTGCCGCCCGGGAACTCGTCGGTGATCCGAAGCAGATCGGGCTCAGTTACGAGGGGTCATGGGCTCTGGACTACGAGCGCGTGCGATACGTGCTTTCGAGTGCGGAGAGAAACGCACAGTGGAAACTGGCGTCAGAGTCCTTCCGCCGTCTGACCCTCGTCGATCGGTGTCGCGATCAGGACGCCAACATCGTGTACGAGCGGGCCGCAACCATCCCCCAGGAGCCAGGACAGCCGGCGTTCGTGACCTTTTCGGACACTGGGGTTGCGTCGATCATGGCCAACGGACGCCTCGCCCAGGTGCAATGACCCTGGCTGTTGGCGGTATGCCGCTGGACCTACGAATCGATCAGCGCCTACTCCCTCAGCGCCGCGCGTGGAGTGGTCGCGCGGCGGTAATCTTCTGCTCAAACTCGCGCCAACTCCGCTGAGCGAAGAGGTTGCGGACAGCGAACGAGTTGCCGGAGCTTGCGAAGACATCGGTGACGTCATGGGCGCGGGGTCCATTCCACAGTCCCTCCCACAGCCATCGTCTCGAGATTGATCGAGTCTTCGCCACCGGGGGATCTCGCCTCGCTGCGCACCGATGTTCGTGCCGCGGCCCCACGATCATCGGCGTCGCGCGGACGAATCTCCGACAGGATCGCGCACGACGACGATGCGTGTCCGCGTGGCGGTAGTGCTCGCAATGCAAAGACGCGCCGCGGCTTGCAGCGCGGCGGCCGAATGTCGACGTGCGGTCTCGCACTTGCGAACTCCCGGATCCGGCTGCACGTGGACCTCCGCGCTCGCATCTACCCCGAAGATGGTGCGATCGACGGTTCCGCACAGACGGTGGTCGACGCTCGCAGCGGCGCCGCTGGTGATGATTGCCTGCGCGAGCAATGCTCCCACCGTGGCTACCGATTCCTCCGTCGGTGACGCGACGGATTCACAGGGCGCAGGCGAGGTGACCAGCGTGTCGGAAGATGGCGGAAACCGCGATACCAGCGGGGGGCCCGCATCGGCCGAGGAGACCTCCTCCGGTGGCGCTGACACCAGCGCGTCATCGACCGACGGAGGCTGCGAAGTCGGCCCCGTACTCGAGCAGCAGCACTCATGCAGCACATTCGGCGAAAGCTGCGGGAGCGGCTACAAATGCGTCCCCTACGTTCATCCGAGCGCTGGGTTGGTCAACGGCTGTTTCCCTGTGGCTTGCGCGACGGTGGCCTCGGGCGAGCCGTGCGAGGTCGATGCCGGACTGAACGCCGGTGTCGACAACTGCGCGGCGGATGCGTGGTGTTGGACCGCTGCGGTCGGCGGTACAGACACCTGCATTCCGTCGTGCGTCGGGTCGAGCCAGGATCCAAAGTGCGACGACCCACACATGAGTTGCGTGCAGCTGGACTACGGCGAGGTCAATCTCTGCCTGCCCACGTGCGATCCGTTGGCGCAAAATTGCGAGGTGGGCTCGGGATGCTACCCGGCGCCGGGGGGCGCGAGCTTCAACTGTTTTCCGCCGGGCGACGCCTTGCTCGCAGAACCGTGCGGCGCCCTCAACGGCTGTGCCCCTGGGCTCGTGTGCTCCGACGCGGCGGCACTCGCCAATTGCCAAGACCCGTATGCCTGCTGCGCGCAGCTGTGCGACGCCAGCGATCCCGAGGCGGATGCCCGCTGCATGACCGTCGATCGCGAGCACGTGTGTGAGAGCTACTTCGGCCAGCAAGGTGTGGGTGTCTGCCTGGTCCCTCCCTGAGTCGCTCCGGTACGGCCGCCGCCCATGACACCCATGTTACCCACCCGCCTGCCGCGCAAGCGCCCCATCGGCTCCACGGCCCAAGCGCGTGTCGTCGATGCGCTCGGCGACGCTCGCCAGGGTCCGCGTTCGCGTGCCGCACGCGCGCGTCTTCCGTGGGCGACGGCTGCCGCGACATGGTTCGTGCTGGCGTGCACGCGGGTCGATGGCGAGCGGTGCATCGATGCGGAACGTCCGTGTCTTGCCGATTCCGACTGCGCGGGTGGAACGCGCTGCAACACCGCGCTCGATCCACCGATGTGTACGCGGCTGTTTTGTGGAACGCACGGCGACCCGTGCAGCGAAGGTTCCCTTTGCGCCGAGGAATTCACCTGTGCCGAGGGGATATGTCCCGACGATCTCCCGGTGGGTGCGCCCTGCGGCGACGACCCGGGGGACTTTCCCTGCGAAGCTGGCCTTCGCTGTGCCGCGTTCTCGGGTTGGGACGATGGCTACGGGATATGTGCGTCGGGGACCGTCGAAGGGTCGCCCTGTCGTCCCGACGAGCTCGAGTGCAGCTCGCCCCTGCGCTGTGCGCCCGACGCGAACGGCCCGGCCGGCCACAGCTGCTTCGATCCGGGGAAACCGGGAACACCGTGCGATGGCATGGCCATGGGTTGCACCGCGGGCCTGACGTGCGGGGGAGACCCGGCGGAATGTGCCCCGGCGCAATCAGGCAGCGAAGCCGAGGCGTGCATCGACCCGGCGTTCTGCGCGATGGGGCTGACCTGCCGCTCCCTCGACGGACAATTGCCCACGTGCCGGCCACCCGCGGCGCAAGGCGATCGTTGCGTCGATGACGACGAGTGCGCCAAGGGCCTGCTCTGCACCTTGCAGAGGTGTCGCGAGCGCGGGCACAACGGGGATCCCTGTGAGAACTCGGGGCAGTGCGTCGAAGGTCTCACCTGTGGGCTGTTCGGCGGCAACGCCGTGTGTCTGGGCCCGACCGACTCGGGCGACCTATGCGAGTTACATACCGACTGCTTTGGGGCCGAGTGCGTCTGTCGTGGGGAGGCCTGCCAGTGCGCGTGAACCACCGATCTATCGTGCGACACGCGACCGGGTGGTTCGGACTGCTCGTGTGCATGTCGAGTTGCGTCGAGCCACCGGTGGCGGAATCCGGCGAAACGCGAGCGGATCCGACGAGCGACGAGGGGCCGACTGGGGCCGACGAGACCACCGCGGCGCCCGGTGGGGAGACGACGAGCTCTGGTGACTCGGGCGCCGCGGCGCCGATGTGGAGCGATCCGCGGGTGGTGTTCGAGTCCGACCGTGACGTCATCGCCCTGCGCGCGAAGGCCGACGTCTTGGCCGCGGCGCTGGAGGATCGCAACGGAACACTGGTGGTGCGACTCGACTTGCAAGGCGACCCACCCAGCGACGTCGCCTGCGATGTGTCCGATGCCGATGGATGGGACATCGAACGGGTGGTGTACGCCCTCGATCCGGTGGTTGGCTGAAACGACCACGCGCCAGGATGGCAGTCGATCCGTGCCGACCTTTGTCATCGGCTCCGACGATCCTTGGCTGTGGACCAAGCACCTGCTTTGGAGCGAGGGCGGTGAGGTGCTTGAGCTCGAGTGCACCTGCAGTGGGCAGGCCTGCGAGCTGGTGCACCGATCATGTCGGCTCGAGATCGAACCGCAGCTCCGATGCTGGCACCCGTCACTGCCCGGCACGCGGCGAAGTCTTCGGGCTAGGAGTCCATCGCGACGTCGTCCCAGCGAACAGCGTCGTCGAGCATCCAGCGGAAGGCGCGGACTCGGGCTTCGGCGATCATTGACGCGGCCTTGTGCTCCTCGGCCGAGAGCGTCGAGTAGGGCTTGCCGAAAGCCCTGAAGTCGTCCTCCACGTCCGGGATCCCGAGGGCCTGGGATCCCGGCTCGCCGTCGCGGAGGATCTCGGCGAGTCGGGCACGCGGCAGTTTCCCCGCGCGGACGAGTGACTCGCTGGCGGCGCGCCACCAGTACGCGTCAGCGACGCGCCGCGATCTCGCGCGGTGTCTTCATCTCGCCGGCACCATCCGCGCGAGTATAGGCTTTGACTGGGTAGGAGTGTGAGTCCCTTGCCCGCGCAGGCCGCCGCAACGTTGTCGAGCACTTGCTCGAACATCTCGCCGTGGCCGCTGCGCGCGGAGTCGTCGCCGCTGCGACCTCATGCGCGGACGTGACGGAGCTGGTCGGCCATCCGCGCCGCAGCTGAGACGTGGCGCCCCGCCTCACGCTCCCTTGTAGACAAGCACCGGTCGCGTACGGCGCACAATCTTGACCAGCTCGCCCTGCGCCCGCATGACGACGCCGATGTCCTTGTACGCACCGGGTGCTTCTTCGCAGAGTTGGCTTGCGAGCCGGTGGTCGTACCAAATCCCGCGCAGCTCGTCGTGCAAGCGTCGTGTGCCGATCACTCGGCGGGCACGCGCGCGTGACATTGCTCGACCTGCACCGTGCGAGCTCGAGCACAGCGCGGCCACGCAACCCCGACCCACGACGTGGTACGTCGCCGTCCCCATCGAGCCCGGGATGATGCCCAGCTCGTCTACGGCCGCCGCATTCGCACCCTTGCGATGCACCCAGAGCGCACGGCCTCCGTGGAGCTCGCGCCGGACGAAGTTGTGATGGCACCGCACCGTGCTGTCCTCGCGCGGCGTCGCGCCGAGCTCGCGCTGCAGCACGCGCGTCGCGACCTCGAGCATGTGCGATCGACTCGCGTCGGCGTACGCAAGCGCCCACTGCACGTCGGCGAGGTATGCCGCACCTTCGGGCGCGTCCGCAGCGATACCGACGAGACCTCCGCCCTGCGCGTGCTTCGTGTGCGCGGCACGAATCGCCGGGCCGAGCCCGCGACTCCCGGAGTGCACGACGAGCCACAACCCACCGTCGTCGTCGGTCTGCAGCTCGAGGAAGTGATTGCCGCGACCGAGCGTGCCGAGCTGCAGAGAGCCTTCGCGGCGGCGCAACGCCTCGAGCTCGGGCGATCCGACGTCGGCATCGCGCAGTGCACCGGGAAGTTCGGGTGCGTCGCGACGAGCGTGACGCATCACCGGCACCCCCTTGGCGAATCCATCAAGCACGCGCGCCGCCGTGCGCGCGTCGCTGAGCGCGTCGGCCCCGACGCCGAGCTCGATCGTGGCCATGCCGCAGCCGATGTCCCCGCCGACGGCCGCAGGGAAGAGCGTCGACGTCGACGCGAGCACCACGCCGATGCACACGTCTTCGGCGAGGTGCACGTCGGGCATCACCGCGACGTGCACGACGTCTGGCGTGTGGCGCAGACGGTTGAGCGCGGCGCGGACCTCGGCGTCCGGCGGCTCCGACCACCACGCCTGCAGCTCGGCAGGCGCGATGGTCGGCGTCGCAACGGACTGCATCCGTTCATTGTCGGTCATGGTCATCTTCATCCTCCTGTGCTTCTTCGGCGCCCTCGCGCCAATGCTCCAGCCAGTCGGCGGGCAGTACGGCGAAGCACAGCATCGGCGTGCGCTTGCGGTGGATCGCCGCCGCGATCTCCGCTCGCAGTCGTCCGCGCGCGGCTTCAAGCCGCGCCGCGATCGCAGCGAGGTCCGCACCGCGTGGTGCGGTTACGTCGACACGAATCGTGTTCGTGCCGCCGATGTATCCGACCTCGTGCACCTGCGTCCCCTCCAGAGTGGGGTCGCCGAGCTCTGCGAGCGCGAGATCGAGTTGCTCACGGACCTGACGGCACAGCCGCCGGGCCTTGGGGTCGTGATGGGCCTCGTGCCCACCCCCTGCACCGACGCTCGGTGCGCCTGCGGTGCTCGTACCGAAGTACTGCTGTTCCAGCGTCGTCGCGCGCACGCGACGCTCCCCATGGCGCTCGCGATCGCGGCGCCGTTCTCTATGTTTCGACATGAATCCAGGCCTTGGAAGCGGTTTCAGGCGAGAGCCTGCCGCCATCGGCACCTGGGGATCCGAGGATCAGACGCAGACGAAGCGGAGGCTCGATGGCGATGCGGTGCGGAAACGAAGCATGGACAGAACCTCCTTTCGCGAGGCGCCGGCAAGGTAAGGGACAGGCGTCTCGTCGTCAAGATGATTCTCGGGTGGGGTCCGGCTCGCGCCTGGCAAACGCGTGCCTTCTTCGTGACCGACCTCGAACTCGAACGCCCGCCCCGGCGCTGGGGCCTCATCGCGCTGGTCGCATGCTCGCTCGGCGTATGCGTGTGGCAGCGCGCTGCGATCACCGACTTCGCGCGCGGGCTCATCGGTGCGAAGGTTCCGTTCCGTCCCACTCACCCCGCGAACCTCGACGCTGTCGATCTCCCCGCCGCGCACGGCGAGCTGTGGACCGACTGGGTCATCGCCGCGTCGCAGGACGACGCCGACGCCCGACTCGTCGCCGAACAAGCACTACGGGCCGCGATCGCGGCCGACGCGAACCTGGCGGAGCTGTTCGACGAGCTCGCGGCACTCGTCGGCCCGAAGCTCGCCGAGGATCGGGCACGCAAGCGCGTGCTGTGGCTCGTGCAGGCATGGAACGACTACCTCGACGACAACGGCGCGGGCTGGTTCCTCGATGCATCGATCGGCCGCGAGCCGAGCCTTATGTTCTTCGCGATGACGTACCAGATCGTCGGTGACAGCGAAGGCTCCGTCGACGGCGACTCAAGACGCATCCGCGTACCTCGCCGAGCTCGCGTGGTCGGAGTCGCCGTCGGTGGAACTACTCGACGCGTACGTCACGAGATCGGACGGCGACGGGGTGCACGCTCGCGCCGCGGAGATCGTGATGCAAGCCGGAGGCTTGTCGTGCACCGAACCGCCGCCGTCCGACATCGCAGCGACGGCGCGCACGCTCGAGCGGCAGGCGTTCGGCCGCTCCGCCGCGATTGGCGTCGCCAAGGACTTCGGCGCCATGATCGACGTGCGCGAGTAGGACCGCGGGAAACCGATCACCGACCGATTGCTCCGCGTGTTGCCCGGCACCACGAAGCCGTTCTACGAGCAGCTGGTCGTCAAGACTCCCCGACAGCGCCGGCGATCATCTCCGCCGCCTCTGCCGTCACGCGCGCGTCGCCATGCGGCGCGCCGCCAGCATTCCACACGCGGCGTGGCGCGCCGCGCCGCCGGAGTAGCGACGCACGAACGGGATGCCAGCCGCGGCGAGACGGTCCAGCAGCTGGCCGCGCTCGGTGTCATCGGCCCGAGCGTAGCCACCGTCGCGGGCATCGTTGACGTCGATCAGATTGACGATGATCGGCACGCCGGCGAACAACTCCGCCAGGCGATCGACCTGTGCCGCCGCAGTGTTGATGCCCGAGATGAGCACCCAGGCGATCGTGACACGACCACCCTTGTTAGCTTGGTAGCAGCGAATCGCATCGGCGAGATCGGTTAGATCGAAACGCGACACCACGGGCAGTAGTCGCCGCCGGACCTCGAGATCCGTGGTGGTGAGCGATACGATCAGTCGAAACGGCAGTCGTTCGGCTGAAAAGCGGCGGATCTGGGGTACGAGCCCCACCGTCGAAATCGTGATCGCGTCGCCCGAGATCGCTCCGCCGCACGGATCACGCAACCGTTGGGCAGCACGAATGACCTCGTCATAGTTGTGCAGCGGCTCGCCCTGGCCCTGGAACACCGCGCCGGTCACCCTGCCCGGCGCCTCGTCGCGGATGGCCAAGAAGCTCGAAAGGATCTCCCACGCCTCGAGGTTGCGCGTCAGGCCGAGCCGGCCGGTCGCACAGAAATCGCAGCGCATCGCGCAGCCGACTTGCGACGAGAGGCACACGGTGAAACGCCCAGGACGATGCAGCGGGATGCGAACCGCCTCGAACTCCGCGCCGTCCGGAGCTTGCAGCAGGTACTTCACGAATCCGTCGCCAGGGTCGACGGCCCGCTCGACGATCGCTACCCGCTCGCTGCGCAGCAACGCGGCAACCGACGCTCGTGTCCGCGCTGCGACGGTCTCTCGCAGGGGTGTGCGCGAGGCCGGCGCCCACGCGTCGACAAGGATCCGGCGCGCATGCTCGATCCGCAGCGTGACCCCGTGCGCCATCGCGTGGTCCACCAGCTCGGTGGGCGAGAGCGAGAGCTCATGGGGCTGCATTGGTAGACCCTACCTTAACTTGTTCGAATCGTTCGGCAGCGCGGCTTGGCGGTAGCTCGGAGTTGAGATCGACCCTGCTCGCGGACTGCGGGCACACCCGGTGTGCTAGATTCGTGCGCCGTGGGGATCGAGTCGGCATGGCCGTTGTTCAGGCTCCGGATTCGCACTTCACGCCTCGAGCTGGCGCCGCGTACCGTGATTCTCGGCAACTCCGGAGCGGGCAAGTCGACGCACGCGCGCGCACTCGCGAGCGAGCTAGGGTGCCCACATCTCGACCTCGACACGATCGCCTGGGCGCCTGACGAGATCGCGGTCGAGCGACCGCGTGACCACGCGGCGCGCGACGTCGAAGCGTTCTGTGCGGCCCACGCCCGCTGGGTCGTCGAGGGTTGCTACGGCGATCTCGCCGAGGTCGCACTTCGCTTCGGACCCGAGCTCGTGGTGCTCGATCCAGGCGTCGACGCGTGCCTGCGGCACTGCGACTCCCGGCCATGGGAGCCGCACAAGTACCCGAGCAAGGCGGAGCAAGACGAGCGCCTCCCGATGCTCCGCGCATGGATCCGCGACTACTATGAACGAGTCGGTCGGTGCTCGCTCGCAGAGCACCGCGACGTGTTCGATCGGTACGGCGGCACGAAACGGTGGCTCACCGATTCCGGCTGATGACACCGATCTTGGCGCCGGGTGGGCCGGATTCAACCCCGGGCACCATCGCGACCACGGCGATAGATCGACCCGATGGGTGTATCACGACGCCGACCAGCGGCGACCGTCACCACGTGCCGGTGTTCGGCATCGACGCCCACGGCTCGGCCGGCGCCAAGGCGTCGCCGCGCTGAAGGAGCTCGATCGAGATGTTGTCGGGCGATCGGACGAACGCCATGCGTCCGTCGCGGGGCGGCCGCGCAATCGTGACGCCGGCCGCAGCGAGCCGAGCGCACGCGTCGTAGACGTCGTCGACCTCGTACGCGAGGTGGCCGAAGTTGCGGCCCTCGGTGTACGGCTCGGCCTGGTCCCAGTTGTGGGTGAGCTCGATCTCGGGGGCACCGGGTTCGGTTGCGAGGAACACCAGCGTGAAGCGGCCCGTCGGCGCGTCGCGTCGTCGGACCTCCACCAGCCCGAGCACACCGAAGAACGCGACGGCGCGATCGAGATCGCGGACGCGGATCATCGTGTGGAGGTACTTCATGCCCCGAGGATACCCCGGGCGACGGGCCCAACCGGAACCGCGCGGCTGCGAGGAGGCCCGCGGCGCACCGGTGATTTCGTCGCGCATGGACCGGGCCGCCGCTGCGGCGACTAAGCCAGGGGCCGATCCGCGACACGCTCGCGGGCCGGGGGGAGACACAGCATGCGCGACTCGAGGCCTACCTGCGAACCTGCGTACACATTCGGCGTGCGGTGGATCCGTCACTGGACCATCGTCGCCGGGTGGCTGCTCGCGCTTCCGAGCGTCGCCGAAGCGGCCGACCGGCATCTGCGCCCGGCCACAGACTGTCCGATTGGAGGGGATGGGAGCGCCCATGGGTGTGCGGCGTCGGCAGGAGGCACCGGTGCGTTCAACACGTTCGCAGCGGCGGAGGCGGCGACGCAAGCGGGGGACGTGGTGCGGCTCGATGGCGACTTCGAGCTGAACGACCCGGTGTTTTGGGACAAGGGTGGCACCGCGGAAGCGCCGGTTCGACTCACGTCCTACGACGAGCGGTCGCCGGCGCGCCTGGTCGGCAGTTTCACCGCCGGGCTCCTCTACCTGCGGGGAGATCACCTCGAGCTCGATCACCTGCGATTCAACAACGCCGGAGGTGGATGCCTCGCGGTGAGCAAGGACGCCACGCCCGCCGAGCGTTGGGTCGGGCGGCGGATCCACCACAACCACTTGGAGCGCTGCCAGATCGGGATGGGCATCGCCGATCTCGAAGACGGTGAGATCTACGACAACGTACTGGAGGAGATCAGCTTCGATTCCGAATCGACGGGTCTGCACCATTGCATCTACCCCGCGCAGGGGGCGCGGAACATTCGGATCTACCGCAACGTGTGCCGCAAGGCGATCAACGAGACACGTTCTCACTGTCTTCACGTTTTCCACGACGAGGACCCTGGACCCCCGGAAGACATCTACTTCTTCAACAACGTCTGCATTGGCTTCGACACGGGAGCGGGGGTCTACAACGGCTCACAGAACATCCGCATCTTCCACAATACCTTCGTGACCGATCAGGGCCTGCGTGGGCTCACCTGCCGCTACGGCGGTTCCCAGGCGCAGTTCATGAACAACATCGTCGTTGGAGAGATGACGAGCATGACGTACGTCGACTCGCCCGCTTGCGATCTCGAGATTGACTACAATCTCTACTTCGATCCGTCCGGCTCGGTGGCGTTTCAGCCCCTGGACGCTGAACCGGTCGCGGCGGATGAATGGCAGGCGCTCGGCTTCGATGCCCATAGCGTGATCGATGCCGGGCCGCTGCTTGGGGATCCGGATGCCGGTGACATGAGCTTGATGGCTGGCAGTCCTGCCATCGACGCCGGGGCAACGCTGGCGGACGTAGCTGTGGACTTCCTTGGGGTGTCGAGGCCGCAGGGCGCTGCATCGGACATCGGCGCGTTTGAGTTCGTCGACTCGTCGCAGCAAACGGTGTTTAGCGCGATCGACTTCTACGGCGACCGCTCGAACTACACGGAGTCGGCGTCGTCCCGATGGGCGGTGGTGGACGATGCGGGTGACCTTCGCTACGAGTTGACGCAGACCTTCGATGCGGACGTCGGCCTCGGCGGGATTGCGCTCGCCACCGGCAAAACGTTCGCCGATTTTACGATGCGGCTGCGGGCGCGCACGCCTGAAAGGCTGTCGTGGGCCGACATCTGCGTGGTGTTTGGATACCAGGATCCCGAGCACTACTACTACGTGATGCTCAATAGCGAGGCGAGCGCAAATGGCGTGCAGATCGTCGATGGAGGCGAAGAGCGGGAGTTGTTCAACGCCGGTCAGGCGCTGGTCGCCGACAATGAGTACCACGACATCGACGTATCGCGCGTGGGTGCGGAGATCGTCGTGAGTGTCGATGGCGTCGAGGTAATGCGCACGGCGGACACGACGTACGCAGCAGGAGGCATCGGCGTGGGCGCGTTGAACAACCGGGTGTACTTCGACGACGTCGAGGTTTCCACCGGGGAAGGCGCGGCGGATAGCACCGGGGGCGGCGGCGGCGGATCCGAAGGTGGAGTCGAGGGCACCACCGCGGGTAGGGTTGGAAGCGGCGACAGTACCGGCGCCGGTGGAAGCAGCGGGACGAACTTGGACGGTGGAGGAGTGGGATCGAGCGACGGTTGTGCATGCTCGAGCGCTGGTGGGCGCGCCCCGATGGGTGCAGTGATCGTGCTGCCTGCGCTCGGTCGACGCCGCCGACGATCGTCGGCGACGTCGACGGCGACTGCGTTCCCGAGATCGCTGCGTTCACCACCGCCGACCTCGGCGGAGTCCCCGACGTTGGTCACGCCGTAGCCGGGGATGCCGCTTCGCTCGGTGTCCGTCCGCCGGCGCTCACTCGTCGTCGTCTGCACT
>CADEGN010000075.1 GCA_902826865.1 uncultured Myxococcales bacterium | reverse complement strand
CGGATGACCTTGATCGCAACCTTGCGCTCGAGCACCCGGTCGTACGCGGCGTACACGACCCCCATCGCCCCTTCGCCGACGACCTCGAGGCGGACGTAGCGTTCGTCAGGATCGGGAAGGTGACCGTTGGCGATCGCATGCATGTGGTCGCCGGGAAACGACGGCTTCGTCAGCGCACCCGCGGCGGCCGCGACCGTGGCGCGGCACGACGCGCACGCGGCGACATGGGCCTCGACGCTGTCCTCGACCGCTCGCTGTCCCCGGACGTAAGCGTCGACGACGCTCTCGCTGAGGCATAGTGTCCGCGCATCGTCCGTCATAACCCGGCACGAACTTCTGACACCGGGCACTAGGTCCGCTCGGTCGGGGCGTCGCGCGCTGCCGCGTCGCGTCCGCCGTGGGCATCGCTGAGAATCCGCTGCAGGCTCAACGAGAATTCCGAACCAACCCCGCGTAGGAGGCTCTCGGCGACCGATCGATCGATACCCAAACGCCTGCACAAAGCGTCGCGGACGGCGACACCCAGCGATGATCGCGTCGTACTCAGCCAGCGCGACACCGTGGACCCGTCGACGCCGTAGAGTCGCCCGATCTGCGCCAGTGTCATCCGACGCAACACGGACAACGCAAGGACGTTGCGGGCGCGCGGCGGGAGGCCCAAAAGGGCGGCCTCGAGGGCCGCTCGCACGTGTTGGCGCGCCTCCACGCCGAGCCAACGAACTTGCGGATCGGCCATGCGCGCCGGAAGATCTGCGAGCAGCGCCTCGCGCTCGAAGGGCCGGTGTCCGCCCTGCCGGATCGCGATCCGCAGGGCGACCGCACGCACGAATCGGCGTAACGGCCCGATTCCGTGGTAGCGAGTCAAGGCGCCATCCACCACGAGCGCTACGCGCAAGCCCTGCTGGACCTCATCGCGTTGCGCGGCGGACAATCCCAGCCAACCGAGCGCCCGGTGGGCATCCGCGAAGGCGGTCCTTTCGAGCGCAGCCCATGCCTTCGCGTCGCCACGAAGACACGCGCAGGCCAACCACAAGTCAGCCGCGATCTGAGGCCCGATCCGCGGCGCAACATGGGCGTGCTGTGCGAGGCAAGTGGCGAGATGGGCGTGGAAATATGCGACGTCGAGCCGGATCTCCGGCCACGCGCGCTGCCCCCATGTGGTCCAGCATTCGAAGAGTCCAGCGACGTCGGCGCCAGCCGAGTCGTGCGTGGACCTAGCCCACGGCGGGACCTTGACGTCGGACATGGGCGGGGACTATAGCCTCCCGTCGTGGTCGAGATCGTTCTCAGCGACGGCGTCCATGTGAGCAATGAGTCGGCCGTCGCATATCTCGACGGCGCGCTCGGCTCGGATGCCAAATCACGCATCGCTGCGCATATCGACGCGTGCCCCGCGTGTTTTGACTTTTTTTTGCGGCTGGTCGAAGCGGGTACGCGGCCAAGCACAGGCACGGAAGCCGATGCGGATGTCGACCCGCCTCGACCCCATCGGATCGGCCGCCTCGAGGTGTTGGAGCGGGTGGGCGCGGGCGCGATGGGGACGGTGTACCGCGCCCTCGATCCGGCGCTTGGACGTGAGGTCGCGATCAAGATCCTCCGCGTTCCCGGCGCTGGAGACGCCGGCGCGCGGCACATCGCAGAAGCACGCGCGCTCGCGGAGATCCGCCATCCCAACGTGGTTGCGATCTACGACGTCGGCGAGTTTCAAGGTCGACCCTACATCGTAATGGAATACGTCCATGGCCCGAGCCTTCGCATATGGTTGCGAAGCCAAGCTCGCAGCAATGCGGAGATCCTGCAGACGTTCCGGTCCGTCAATGCCGGGCTGAGCCGAATGCACCTGGCAGGCTTGGTCCATCGCGACGTCAAGCCGGACAACATCCTGTGCGCCTGCGATGGTCGGGTGCTGCTGTGCGACTTGGGGCTGGCGACGCCGGCTCGCGAGCCTCTCGCTGGAGAATCACCCGGGCTGCGAGAGTTGGCCGGAACACCTCTATATATGTCGCCCGAGCAGATCTGCGGAGAGCAGATCGATGCGCGCAGCGATCAGTTCTCGCTGTGCGCAAGCCTGTGCGAGGCGTTGTGCGGCCCCGATGCGTTGCGAACAGGATCGCGACAAGACGAGCTCTCCGTGCGTGTACGCAGGCACCCGCGCTGGCGTTGTCTGCCCCGCCGCCTGCGCAGAGTTGTGCTGCGCGGACTCAACCCGGTGCCCGACCGGCGTTTTCACTCGATCGACGCTTTCGATCGCGCGCTTCGAGACGCCCTCTCGACGCCGCGGAGCATGGTGATCGCGTCGATCGCAACCGTGGGCACGCTGGCTGGCGTCGTCATGACTGCGATGCCTGCACCATCCACGGCGTGCCCGCACGCGCGGCCGCGTTGGGACGAGGAGCACCGCGCCCGCGTGCTTGCCCTCGCATCCGAAAAACCGGGGTGGTACCCACGCGATACGGCGCTCCACATGGTTCGCACGATCGACGAACACGTCGCGCATTGGTGGACCATCGCCGCCCAGTCATGCAACGACGCCCCCGAGTCGAACGATCTGCGATCCTGCCTGGACGAGGCGAGAGTCGCTCTCGATGCTTGGACGGACGAACTGGAAGATCCCAATGGATACGAGTTGCCGGCCACATTGGAGCGGCTGCATCGCTTCAAGTTGCCGGCCGCCTGCTTCGCGGCCGCGCCGGAAGCCGCGAGCGGCGCGAGCTCCACCGGCGAAATCGGGCTCGCGCTTGGCACCCTAGAGGCGGCAGAGCAACACCTCGTTCTCGGTCACTGCCGGATTGCGATCGCCCTGGCCAGCGAGGCGGACCGACAGGCAACTGGAGCCGGCGACGACACGCTGGGAGCGCGCGCCGGTTTGGCGCTCGCACGAGGGCATGCGGAATGCAGGGATCCGCTCGCAGCCCTCGATGCGGCGCGGCGGGCAGGTTTGCGAGCCACGGCAGCACACGCGGACGAGGTGGCGCTCGAGGCGTGGACCGCGGCGCTGTTCACCGCTGCGCAGGCGCGCGACGGCGACGCCCTCCGGGAAGCCTCCGCGGCGGCGCGCGCCGCCTGGCTGCGCCTCGACAAGCCACCGCTGTCGAGCACGTACTACTTCGCGGCGCTGTCGGTAGAGGCCGAGTTCACGGGAGACTTCCCCCTTGCCCTCGCCTACGGCCTGCGCGCCCTCGCGTCCGCTGACCAAAGCAACGACGCCAGGGCCGGTCTTGATATCGTGATGGACTTGTGGGCGCTCGCCCACCGGCGTCAACGCCGGGATGAACTGAGGACCTGGTCGGCGGAGTTTCAGCGGCGTCTCGAGCGGCTCCCCGCCGCCGAGCACTTGGTTCGCTTGCTGTACAGCGCCGACGAGGTGTGGCTCCGCGCTGAACTCGATTCAACGGGGCCCGATGTGGACGCGGAGCTGATCCGAACCTGCGACGAGCTCAACGCAGAGGTTGGCCCGGCTACGACCCACGCGGCAATGTGCGCGCGCAGGGCTGCGATCGTGCTACGCCGCCGCGGCCAGGCGGAGGCGCTGCCGTGGGCGCGTCGAAGTGTGGCTAGCTTCGCGGCCGCCCTGGGTGACGGTCACCCCGAGACCGTTCGGAGCCGCTATGAGCTGGCCCGGGTGCAGCGCTCCGCCGGGGACATCGAGCTAGCCCATGCCACGTTGCTTGAGGCACTCGACCATGTTCGCGCACGCGGAGGCGAACGGCATCCCCAGGTTGTCGACGTCTTCTCTGAACTCGCGCACCACCTGTTTCTAACCGGCCGACGCAAGCAGGCGCGCGCAATGTTGCAAGCGGCCCTTGAACTCGCCCCGGAGACGCGCGGCGGTCTCGACTTGAATGCCGACGACCTCCGCCACAACATGGCCGAGATCGAGCTCGCCGACCGCCGCTGAAACTCGGTTTGGGGCGGTCGGCGTTGGGCGAGGGTGCCCGGCAGCGCGGCATCCGACTGTGAATATCCGCACATAACTTGGTGCCGGTTTTTCTATCGAGGCACGCAAAGCATCGGGCGAGGCCCGCACATGGGGGCATGCGAACTCGATCCATTTGCGCAGCCATCCTCTCGCTCAGCGCGTGCGACAACGGCGGCCCTCGCCCGCCCGACGCCCTCGACGACGCCTTCGACCGCCACGTCGGGAAACTCGACGGAGGCATCGACGCAGCCGTTGCGGCAGCGGTCCTCGCGGTGGTCAACACAAGATCCGTCGAGGATCTGAGTGGCGCGGTCGAAGATGGAGGCGTGGGCCTGCACCGCTGGCCGGCCGAGAACATCGAGGCGTACCGATGGGGGGCCGACGGTGATCCGGGCACTGCCGACGATGAATTGTTCGACACGCTCGCGGAGCTCGACGGGATCCCCTACGTTGGAGCGGCAGCGTTTCAGCTCCTTGTCGATTTCGTGCACGCTCACGACGTCGTCGAGAATCCCGGGCCCAGCTGCGATGCGCCCGCGTGGACGTCCCTAACTGGCCAGAAGTCGATCGTCGCGCCGCACGGTACATTGATCTCGACTGCGAGCGACGACGGCATCGATGCCGTGTACGCGGGGAGCGGCCGCGTGAAACGGCAGCACTTCGCGCCCGACCAGACCCTTACAGTTGTCGAGAAGCCCTGGCTTGGGAGCAAACCGAACGTGCCCCGCGTCGAAGGCTGGGCGCGTGCCGGCAGCTGCAGTCACCTGCTGCTGAAAGACGGGTGGAACAACGAGCAGTTACACGACGCACAGCTATGCGATGGAGCGCTGTATTGGACCTGGGCGCCAATCGCAGGCCTGAAGGGTCGGATCATGGACGACCTGATCGCGCGTGACGGCGAAATCCATGGGATCTTCCGTACGGACAACCTTGTCAACTACGCGCACTACAGCGAAGACGCCTGGGAGGTCGAGACGGTACCCTTGTCGGACGAGGTGCGGAGAGCCCACGGGGCCGGCATTGTGCTGGACAACGATCGCCGGTTGCACGTAATCGCCTGGCAACCCGAAGCAGCCGAATACGCCGTGCGCACGCCGGATGGTCAGTGGAGCATGGAGGCGCTGCCGGCGGATCTACGCCTCGACGACAACCCGCGCCTCGTCCTCGGCGTCGATGGGCTCCCGAGCTTCGCGTATCTCACGGAGCTCCCCGGCGAGGCTCGGAGGGTCCTGCGCGTGGCCTCGCGAACGCTTGCCGGCGTGTGGAAGTTCGACGAACTCGAGCTCGTCCAAGGCTTGATCGATGCGGAAGCCGACCAATTCGGCATGCTGCACGTCTGCCACATCGACGGGGGGACGGTCGTGGATCACCTGCGCGATGCCGCGGGCGAGTGGAGCCGCCGGGTTGTCTTCAATAACCCGGCCGCTGCACAGCACTGCCGCTACTTCTCAGGCGCAGACGCCCAGCTGCGGCTGGATATCAGCACAGGTGTCTCGGGGTCCCCGCTGTATTTTCACGCCTTGGAGTTGGTGTGCGGCGACACGTAGGCGCGCCGCGGCTCGCTACGCTCGACTTCTGCAAGAGCCCCGCGCCGAACTGATCGGTGCGCCTCCCAGACGTGTGCCCGCCCTTCACGCCCCATGCGTGCGGATCCGCGAGAAAACGAGCGGCGTCGACCCCAAGGTCCGACGCCGCCATTTCTGCCCTGTGGCGCGGCTTGACTCAGTCGCAGTAGCGAATCGTCATGTGATCGTCATCTTCGCTCCCGTCGGCGTTTTGCCAGCTGAGAACGATTCGGTCGCGCCCGGTACCGTGGTTGCCCTCGTGGTCGCAGTCTTCTTGGGTCACCACGTACGGCGTGTCCGCTTGGAGCTCCGCAAGACGCCAGTCACCGTCGCCGCCTTCCATTTCGACCGAGAGAATGGCCGCGGGCAATGGGCCCTCTTCGAGGAACGCGTCGCTGAGTTTGAAGGTGTCGCCGAGCTGCAGGTTCATGTTGTAGGGAAGATCAGCTTCGCCTCCCTCGCCACCGTCGTCACCGCCGCTGCTCCCTTGGCCGCCGTCATCCGACGCGCCCGTGCTGCCGCAGCTCCCATTGGGTACGCTACTATTTGGGACGCAGTCGTCGCCGCTGCCGCCACCTTCGTCGTCGCTGCCACCGTTGTCATCGGTGTCGTTGTCGCCCTCGATCTCGCCCCGTCCGCCGCGCGCACCGTCGCTGGGATCACCACCCGCGTCACAGGCGGCCAAGTTGGCGGTCAACAGCCCGAACAGGATCGACAGTGGTCGGTTGCGCATGATTGGTGTCCTCGCTTCCCGTCCCTCTGTTCCCCATCGACGCGGGTCGTTACATCCGGGCGAAACCGCTCGCCTTTCAAGGCGCTCGCGGGGAAAACATGCGAGCCAGTGCACTGGATCACCCGCGCGACGACGCGGGCGAGTGGAGGAGCCGGTTGTCTTCAACACCGCGGTCTCTGCTCGGCACTGCGGCCATTTCTCAGGCACAGACGCCCAGCCGCGCTGGGATCAGCACAGGGGTCTCGTGGTCGACGCCGAATTTTCACGCCTTGGAATCGGCGTGCGACGACAGCGTCACACCCTGCAAGTGGTGCTGCCGAAGAACGCGCCGCGCCTCGGCATCGAGGCGACCCACGGCGGCCGCGAAGGCCGCGCGGAACTCGCCGCCCCAGCGGCGGTAGATCTCAATAAGCTCGGGGTCTGCGGCGGCCGCTGACGCGTTAGGCCGCCTCGAGTATCGGGCCGGCAATCTCGCGCGCGCAGCCGAGCTGTGGCAAACCGGCGCCGAGGCGTGGGCGGAGGCGTACGGACCCGAACACGCGGAGGCTGTGCGGTCGCGCAAGCTTGCCGCAGACACCCTGGCGGAGCTGGCCCTTCCTCGCCGCTGATTTCCGTGCCGATTTTTCGCTACGCCGAGCAACCCGGGGCGTCATGGGCGGCGGACATGACCTCGGATCGTCTCCGCTACGCCCTGCTCCTGTTTGTCACCGCGGTCCACGCCGGGTGCGCCCTGTTCGCATCATTTGACAAGGGCGGCGGTACCGCGGGCGACCCACGTCGCTACGTTGGGAGTGAGTGCCGCGGCCTCGAGCTTGAGAAAGCTAATGCGTTTGTCAGGGACGCGTCTGGTACACGGCAACAGATCGTAACGATCGTGAGTCACCAACCCACCCGTACGGATCCACTGCCGCTCCGCGTGGCGAAGGTCGCCTGCGGCGAGAACATCAGGCACTACCCCGACGATGGCGGCGAGCCGGCGTACGTACAATACCACCACGACTTCGATACGCGGCGCTTCGATCACCGAACCGCGGCGCTGATCCTGACGATGTGCAACAAGGACACGACCTGCCTCGCAGACCCTCCGCCCAACGTCGTCGTCAAGCCTTGGGTCCCGCGGTACGCGGCTGGACTCGTGCTCTACTACGCCGACGCGGTCGATCCGCTCGCGGTCGATCAGGCGCTTTCCGAAGCGGGCGTCTCCTCCGAACTGCGTGCCCACTTTGGAGCGGAACTCGAGCGAGCGCGCGCCAAGGCCCGGGAGGTTGCGGCCAAGCTCACCGGCAGCGAGGCTCGAGTCTTCGTGGGCATCCCGGGCGAAGTGAGGAAGGAGCGTGAGATCGAGGACGCGAAGTACGCTGAGCTCTTCGCACGGTTCGACACCCTCGCGGCCCAAGCACGTCAGGCGCGGGCGAAGGGCGTCGATGATGCAACGGTGCTCGCGCTGGAGGACCTACGCCGCGAGTACGTCAAGGCGTGCGGCGATCTTACGTGCCTCGATCGCGGCCTCGGCGTGTGGATCGCCCGGGAGCTGTTCTTCTCCCACGTGTCGCGCAACGACCCACTGGGGGCCCAGGCCGAACTCGGGCTTGTGAGTCCCGCCCAGCCGATCGAGGTTGCGCGGGACATCGATCGCCGTCAGCGGGACGCGATGAAGGGTGCAAGCGAGGCGCAGCGCAAGCAGGCGAAACTGCGTGATCAGGGAGTCGACGAGGATACTGCCAACACGGTGACGCGCGGAGCCGTGGCCCACGACTTCGCGGAAGTCTCGCGCTGGTCCTTTGAGAGGATCCGGCGTATGGATTGGTTGCAGCTCCTGCCGGGCGGACGCGAGCCCCGACACCACCGCGGAAGACTCGCCGCGAAGCAGGCCCAGGGCGAAACGATGTTGCTCCGGTTCGCGGACAAGGTTGAGAAGTACGCCGATGAGGTGTGTCGCGACACCAACAAAGTGCGAAAGATCGAGAGCGATGGCCGGCTCGTCTATCACCAGCGTTGCCAGGCGACGGGCAAGACCGTCGTTGACAGGACGAAGATCGAGCCGGTCGTCGTGCCGGCCCGAGAGGCGTCGCTCCTGTCCGTCGGGGATGATGTGGCACTGGTGGTCGCCGGGGACAAAGCGTTAACAGGACGCGTGCATTCGGCCTCGCGCAGGGGCGCGCTTGTGCAAGTCCGCGATGTGCGGCGAAAGTAGTGGGCCGCACCGCGCCGCCGGTCGCCGGGCCTGCCGAGCGCCCCTACCGCACCGCGCGGTTTCAAGATCTCAGCACACCGGACAGCTGCAGGAGATACCCCCATCATCGGAGCAGCTATCGAAAGGCGCCTCGCAGATCCCGGGCAGGCACTCGCACGTCGGAGTCCCTCCGCACGTCTCGGGGATCGGTGAGCAAGAGTGGAGCAGGCCCAGCTGAGTCACCTTGGTCACGCAGGCCTCGTCCCGCGGGCAAGCGCTGCAATCGGGCACGACATCACACAGATGCACGGCAACGCAGGGGCCCCAGCAGCCGCCGACCACGCTCGGCGCGAAGCCTTCGGCACACTTGGGTGGAAGCGAGTCGCAAAGCACTTGGGTCGGATCGCAAGCGACCTTCGCGAGCTCGCAGGAGCCAAAGACACAGTCGGCGATCGCTGTGATCCCCATCGATCCGCACGCGTCGACAAAGCACTCGGGTATGCCGCACGGGGGAATCGGCTCTCCCGGGTTGAGCACATCGCATGTGCAACAGTCATTCACGATCGTGCAGTCATCGGGGCTTTCGCATTCGGACACGTTCCCGGTGTCGCCTGCGGTAGTTACGCCGCCCGAAGTGTCGAGCGTGTCGCCGCCGCTCGACGAGGATCCGGAGCTGGTGCTCCCGCCGGATTCGTCGCTGCTAGACCCCTCCGAAGGCGCAGTCGTGGCCGTGCCCGACCCGGTGGTGCCCGTCGAAGTGTCGCCCGAACCACCCGTGGTAACGCCGCTCGTTCCGGGCGCGCCTGGATCGAAGCAGGCGATGGGAAGGATCCATGGGGAACAAACCAAGAGAGCAAAGTAACGCATACAACTAGCCTACCACGGCGGGCACGGCAGGCCGCCGGTGCTCGAAATCCCCCCTCAACGGCTCGGCAGGGCGATCTCGCACCCGCGACTGTGTTGCGCGAACGGGTCGCAAGCTCTGTGGCTCGCGTGCCCGATGTCGGGGCAGTCCTCGGGCGGGCTCGCACTCGCGGGCAGCGGACAGTCGGCTCTGCGCTCGTCGCCGTCTTCGATCCTGCGGGCGCCTTGCTCACGCAGCTACATTCCCATTCCCACTCCCACTGCGCGGTCTTGGCACGCACCGATTCGGGCCGCCGCCATCGCTCCGCGTGATCGACCTGCCTATGATCTGGCGTCGGACGCCATGGCTACTCGATCGTTCTCGCTGGCCCTGTCGCTGATCGTCGCCGCCTCATCGTCGATGTTGCCCCGGTCCGCGCGCGCCGAGGAGCCCGAGATCCGCCCCGAGCAGATGAACGAAAAACAGGCGCGTGAAATGTTCGCGAACGCCTACGTCGCCTACGAGCTTCAGGAGTGGGAACTCGCGCAACAGCTGGGCAAGATCGCCCTGGAGGCGCTCCGGCGCACCGTCGGTTGGCAAGACGAAATGACCAAAGCCGCCGCAGTGGTGACGATCGACTCGCTGCGCAAGCTCGGCCGCGACGCCGAGGCCGACGCCCTGGCCACGGCGTCGCGCCAGAGCATGGGCATTCGCGACACGCCGACGCCACCGGGCGAACAGAAAATCATGGAGTCGATGGCCGCGTTCCAGGACGGACGCGAGGACGTGGCGTACGAGCTCGCTCGCGACGGCGTGGCCCTGCTCGACCGTGACAACCCCGACCATCCGCAGCTTGCGATGTACCGGACGCTGCTCGCAAACCTCTACAGCACTCGCCAGGAGTTCGCGCAGGCCGAGCAACTCCTGCAAGAGAACCTCTCGCGGGCGGCAAAAAGCGGAGAGCCCGAGCGAATCGCCGCTGCCAAGAACGGCCTCGCCGGGCTCGCGCTGGCGCGCGGTGCCTACGGCGACGCGAAGCAGCTCTACGAAGAAGCACTGGCGGGGGCCAAAGACTCGCCCGCGGAGGCGAAGAACGCCCACGCGGGGCTCGGCGACGTCGCGATGGAGTTGGGCAAACATGACGTCGCGATCGCCGAGTACGAGCTGCGCCTGGCCATCGCCGATCGTGAGTTCGGCGGAGATACCCGACTCATCGGTGCACTCGGCGACCTCGGCCGCGCATACGAGGAGCGCGGCGACTTCGCCCGCGCCCGCCCCCTGCTCGAGCGCGAGGACACCATCGTGGCGAAGGCCTACGGCGAGGACGCACCGGTCCGGGTGGGCGCGATGACGCGACTCGGGCGGCTGTACCGATCGATGGGCGAGTACGATCTCGCCATCGAGGTTTGGAAGCGCGCCCTCGCCATCCAGGAAGCGAAACTCCCGCCCGACTCACCTGCCATCGGTGCAACGCTCAACCACTTCGCGGAGACGCTGTGGGCGGCGGGACGCGACCCGGCGGTGCTCATCTCGATGGCCACGCGCGCCGCCGAACTCAACGAGCGCCACCTCATCGCCGAGGTCGCGACCGGAAGCGAAGCACAGAAGCGCGCCGCCCTCGAAGGCTACGTGAGTGGCACCGACCGCATCCTCAGCTACAACGTTCACTACGCCGCGACCGATCCGGTCGCAACGCGTCTGGGCATCAACACCGTATTGCGTCGCAAGGGCCGCGTGCTCGACGCGGTCAGCGGCGCACAACAAGCCGCGCGCGCGCGACTCGACGAGACCACGCGCGCCGACTTCGACAAACTACGCGACGTCCGGGGCCAGGTGGCCACCCTGATGGTGCGCGGCCCGGCGGACGGCGAAACACCCGCGGATTATCGCGCCAAGGTCACCCGGGCGCAAACCGAGGTCGATCAGCTCGAACGCAAACTCGGCGATGCCCACGCCGTCCCCGAAGATCTGCAGCCGGTCGAACTCTCCCGCGTCCAGGCAAAGATCCCAAAGGGGACGGCACTCGTCGAGTTTGCGGTCTATCGCCGCTTTGACGCCCGCTATCGGAGCTACGCGAAGGCGTTTGGCGCCGATCACTACGTCGCATACATCGTGCCCCCGACAGGTGACGCGACGATGATCCCGCTCGGGCCTGCCAAGCCGATCGATGACGCCGTCACAGCCCTGCGCAAGGCATTGGCCAACCCCGACTACGCCGACGTCGTCAAGATCGCGCAGCGGGTCGATGGCCTCACCATGGCGAAGATCCGTCCGGCACTGAAACAGGTCGAGCACGTGCTCGTCTCTCCCGACGGCTCGCTCAACCTGATCCCGTTTTCGGCGCTGGCCGACCAACGCGGACGATGGTTGGTGCGCGACTACGAGTTCAGCTACCTATCGAGCGGACGCGATCTGCTGCGTTTCGACAACGAGCGACCTTCGAGCAGCGGTGCCTTGGTCGTCGGCAACCCCGACTTTTCCGCCTCAACGGCGGCCGCGAGCGCCGCCACCGGACGGCGCTCGGCGGACATGACCGGGGTCTCGTTCCCGCCGCTGCCCGGGACGGCCCAGGAAGCTGAGGCCATCGGCAAGGTGGTCGACGACGCGCGGGTCCTGCTCGGGAGCGAGGCGAGCGAAGGCGCGCTTCGCAGCGTCGAGCGACCGGCCGTGCTGCACATCGCGACCCACGGGTTCTTCCTCACCGACGAGCAGATCGGCGGCGCGGGGGCGAGAGGCGTGAAGTACGTGAAGAGCCACGCCAACTTCGCACCACCACCGGGAAGCGAGAATCCGCTGGTTCGATCGGGTCTGGCGCTGCGCGGGGCGAACCTGCGGGCCGACGGCGACGATGACGGCATTCTCACCGCACTCGAGGTCAGCTCGCTCGACTTATGGGGTACCAAGCTGGTGGTCTTGTCGGCGTGCGAAACCGGCGTGGGCGAGGTGAAAAACGGCGAAGGGGTGTATGGCCTGCGCCGTGCTTTGGTCATCGCCGGCGCAGAGAGCCAGGTGATAAGCCTGTGGAAGGTCGATGACGAGGCGACCCGCGACCTGATGGTCGCGTACTACCGAAAGCTGCGTAGCGGTGAAGGGCGGTCGCAAGCCCTGCGCGAAGCCCAACTCAAGCTCGCGCGTCGTCGCCAGACCGAACATCCCTTCTACTGGGCCAGCTTCATTCCGTCGGGCCGCTGGGATGATGTCGAGCTCGAGCCAAAGAAGCAGCGGCCACCGCGACCCGGCCCGCATCAACGCGGCGGCGAGGTGCGCGATTACTGGCGGGACGGCAGGCCCGACGACGCCAACCTGTGGGTCCGTGGCATGTACGCCAACCGCATCGGCGACCAGCGTTTCGACGGCGCCGCCGTCGCGGAGATGACCGGGCTCGACCTCGGCGTCGACCTCCTCATCCATCCGCGCCTGCTCGCGGGCATGGTCTACTCGCGCGATCGTTGGCTGGGGGACGCCGTCAGCGACGTCGACTTGCGCGTCAATCGCCTCGAATTCGATCTCGCGGTCGACCTGATCGCACTCCCGTACTGGTGGCGCGTGAGGCCTGCCCTGCTCCCTCACGCGGGGCTCGGCCTCGCGTTCGGTCGCCAGCGCATCACCGCCTTGGGCACCGTCGATCCGGCCACGATGATGCCCGTGGCTGGCGCGCGTTCCAACGACCTGCTCGGTGGTCTCGGCGTGAACTGGGGCGGTGACTTCGCGCTCTACTTCAAGCTCGGCCGCAGGCTCAGCGTCGCGCTTCGCGGTGGCGTGAGCCGGCCCACCTACCTACTGCGCGCCGGAGGGCAGCGACTCGACTACGACAAGGACTTTCCCCGCGCATTCCGTTGGCAAGCCGGCATTGCACTCGGCCCGGCCTATTCGAAGTGAGACACACGACCATGAAGCTCCAACTTCCGTCCGCGTTCATCCTGGGTCTATCGCTCGCGCTCGCGTGTCAGCCGAAGGCGGGGCCAAAGCGGCCCGCCCATCAACTGTCGTGCCCCGACGGGACCACCCGGCCGTCGATGGATTGCCAGACCGATCTCGGCCTGCGCGAGCGCGTCGTCGCGGCCAACGCGAGCCTGGGCAAGACGGGGATCGGTATCGGGGGGAAGTACGAGGAGCGCGCCGTTGGTCAGGTGACCGACTCGACCTACCAGCTGGCGCTCAAGCTCGAAAGCGCGTGCAAGGACTACAACGCGTGCGTTGGCAGCGCCCAAGACTACGCTGCGAATGCCCAAACCATTCGCGAGCAGCTGGGCCAGCATGTGACCATGGTCGACGGATTGAGCAAGCAGGTCACGGCCCAGCTTGGCGATGAGATCTGGGCGAACGCCGTGCCGCAGCTGGCAAGCCAGCGACTTGGGATGGACATGCGCGTCGAGGCCGCGTCGGCCGGCCGCACCATCGTCCACCAAGACGGGCAGCCGCTGCAAAGCGGGGACAAGTTCCGCGTCGTCGTTCGTCCCACGACCGACGCGCACGTGTATGTCTTGCTGCTGTCGTCGTCGGGCGAACCAAGCGTGCTCTTCCCCAACCCCGACATGCCGCTGACCAATCCACTGCCGGCAGGGCGAGAGGTCGCGATCCCACCCGACGGAACGTTCGAGCTCGATGGCGCCGCCGGCGAAGAACACCTCCAGGTGTTGGCATCCCAACATCCGCTGTCTGATCTCGAGCAGCGTCTGCGCAACCTGGCCGGGTCGCCACCCCCGGCGCAGCCCGAGCAGGGTGTACTGGGCAAGATCGGCGATTTGCTGTGCGACGAACCCGACGGCCGGCGCGGCATCAAGTACAGCAAGAGCGCGGTCGCCTGCGCCGGCAAGAGCCTCCGCGGCGTGGTCTACACCAAGGCCAAGAACGCCGCGCAAAAGCTGGTCGCCCGTCCCAACGACGACGTGATCGTCTACCAACACCGCATCGATCACCGTTAGCCCCACGCGTTGGGATGTGCCGGCCGCGCCGAAACCGCCGGTGAGCGGCATCGCGCGGGCGCCTCCGCGTGATCGATTCGTCCGCCCGTTCGTCTCCGGGTGGCGAGGGCTTGTTCAATGACGAGACACGGGGTTGTCGGGGTATCCGCGGTCTGCTTGCTCCTGGCGTGCGGAAGCGATGGTGGTGCGTCCGAAGGTACGGACACTAGCGGCGCCGCCGAGTCGGGCCCGTCGGACAGCTCGAGCGAGACGAGCGAGACGAGCGAGACGAGCGAGACGAGCGGTGGTGAGGCTCCGATCCCGAGTTGCAAGTGTGACGGGGTAGAGGATGGGATCTACGTCATGGCGGTCGTCGGCAACGCACCGCGCGTGAAGCTGTTCGACCCTGACGCGCTGACGTTCACGGATCTGGTCGCGCCGACATGTGCCGGGCAGGACAAAATGACGCCCGGGTCGCTCGCCGTGAGCCCGTCGGGCGCGGTGACCATCGCGTTCGGCAACGACGTCGCACAAACCGGAGCGCTCGCCCAAGGCAGCCTTGTGGATCCGAGCACGTGCACGCTGAGCCCCCCCGATCCGTGGGTGTGGAAGGCAGTGACCTACATCCCCACCGCGAACGCCGAGGCGTGCGAAACGCTGTATCTCTACCACCAGAACTTTGGCAGCACTTCCGCCACCGCGAGCGAGCTGGCGCGATGGGACCCGTCGACCAACACACGCGTGCTGGTGGCCCCGACCCCGCATCCGAGCGGAGAGATGACGGCGACGCCTGCCGGAAGGCTGTTTGCGCTGGTCGAAGATACGTCGCAGATCGTGGAGATCGACCCGAAGACCGGTGAGGAACTCACGGGCTTCAGCGTATCTGGCATCGACTTTCAGGGCGGCTATGCGTTCGTTTTCTATCGCGGCGACTTCTATATCTTCAACAGCGTGTTCAACGGCTGGACGGAAACGTTCACGAACAAGATCTGGCGCGTGGGCTTCGACGGTGCCATGCAAGCCGTGATCGAGGACTCGCCCTACGTGATCTTCGGCGCGAGCGTCCCACCCTGCGAGTAGGGATCGCGTGTCATCGACGAGGCCAACCCGCTGTCGGCAGCACGGCAACGGCCGGGACGAGGGACCGAGGTCAGCCGCTGGCCGGCCCCGGTCCCTCGGATCGCTCAGTCGAACGCGAGTCGTGGCCCAGCCTGGGGATCGAAGCTGGAACACAGGAAGCACGAACCGCCCCCACCAGGGTTCGTTGGGTCCTCGGGCTCGGCCGGTCCACCAGTGCTGGTCGACGAGCTCGAGAACGTCGACGTCGAGAACGTCGACGTCGTCATTGGATTCGGATTTCCAGTCCCACTCATCCCCGAGCTCGAAGCGGTGCCCGAGCCCGAGCTTCCCGATCCCGAACTTCCCGAGCTCGAACCCGAACCCGAGCCTGAACCCGAGCCCGAACTAAACGCGCCGTTGTAGGCCTGCATCCATACGTCGCCGACGAACCCGCTGACGGCACCACCGGCGGCTCCAGCGGCGGCGCCCTGCAGTGCGGCGACGGTCGCGGCGGGGGTTCCCCATGCCGCGGTGATGACAGCACCGCCGACGGCACCGCCGACGGCCCCCGTTGCGGCGGCGGTCGCCGCAGCGTTGAAGGCGCTACCCCAGGTGAATCCAGCAGCAGGTCGAACCGGTGCCGCCATGGTCATGGCTGGTGCCACCGAGCGCGCCGCGACCGGCGTGGTGGTGAAGAGCAGAGGAGAGCCGGCGAGCAATGTCGTCAGCATGGTGAGAATGGCTTTCATCAGAGAACACTCCTTGAGTGAGTCGGGTCAACCGACGCGTGCCCGGCAGAGTCGAACGCGCCATTTCGGATCACTGCAACCCAAAGAACTACCGACATCGAGAGGCACCGCGACATGCCAGTTGCGCGCGCGCACGCGTCGCGCTCGGCCGTGGGCGCGCGATCGAATGATCCGCGCCAGCGCGGCCGTCAGGCAGCGGGCGTCGAGCGCCGAACGTGGCAAGCGTCCGCACCTCACGGCAGATCCATCACCAGTCTCGTCACACTGCCGGCGGCGAGGTCCACGGGCTTGCACGCGACCGGCAACGTGGCCGCGTCGAGCTGCACCCGTCGCTGCTGCGCGGGGTCCTCGGGGTCGAACAGCGCCCGCGTGACGCACACGCTGTGGCGCCCCTCCTCAAGGTGCTCGAACGTCACCGCGCTCGCGCCGATACTGAGCGCGCTGCCGGCAGGCCCGGTGCGTCCGAGGTAGGCGGCATCCAGCGCGCCGGCATCGTCGGCTTGTACGTCGCCGGCGAGGACCGTGACCACGTCGAACTCCGGTGCATCGGGCTCGGCACCGACGAACGACAGCTCCAGGGTTGCGCTGCCCTGGCCGATGGCGAGGGACGTCGAGCCGTGGGCGCCAACGCCGAGATCGATTTCAACGCTGGTCGCGAGCTGCACGTCCACACGATCGACGGTCTTGGCCGAGACCCGGTAGCTGCCGGCCGCGAGGCCAGATAGCTCGAAGCGACCGGCCTCACCGGTGCTCACGATCTGCCGGGCGCGCGGGGCCTCGGGGACCACCAGCTCGACCAGCGCACCGACGAGGGGTCCATCGGGTCCTCGCACGACGCCGGAGATGGTTGACGTGCCACCGAGGGTCAGCACCAGATCCGCGGCTTCGCCGTCGACCTGCATCGGTCGCGAACGTCCGAGCGTCGGGTGGGTGGCGAGCACGCTCTGGACACCCGCTTCGACCCCTTCGAGGCGAAAACCCCCCTCCGCGTCGGTCTTGGTCGCTCCGAATCCACCTTCACCACCGCGGGCCAACGGCACGGACCCACCATCGGCCGAGGTGATCACCTGATCGCCCACGACCACCAGGGCCCCGACGACGGGCATGCCCAACGCATCCACGACGTGCCCCGCGACGGTGAGTCCGGCTGCGCATTGGACATCGCCGAGGTCGGTGAGCTCTGCCTCACGCACCTCGACCCCATCGAGCTGCACGCCGGCCAGCGTCGGCGCAGCGATCGCGATGTAGTGGCGCCCCGCCTCGACGCCGACGAGCTCGAACCGCCCCTCAGCGTCCGCGACGTCACGCGGCCGGGCGGTGTCGATGCGCAGCTGATAGCGCGCCACGGGTCGGCCCTGGGCGTCGATCACCCGACCGCGGACGGTGCCGCCTTCGGCCAGCACCACTCGCGCGTCCTCGATGCCCGTGCTGACGGTGAGCCCGCGATGGGTCGACAGCTCGTGGGCCACGCCGTCAGATGGTCGCCCGCGCAGCACGTAGCGGCCGGGCAGCAGCCCTTCGAACGAAAAAACGCCCTGTTCGTCGGCGCTGGTCTGCAGCGTTGGCTCCGTCAGAGCTTGGATCCCGCCACGCGTGCGGCCGCGCAGATCCGGCGTCGCGATCACCATCGCGTTGGCCACCGGCTCGCCCTCGCGATCGACGACCTTGCCGCGAATCCAGCCGTGACTCGGCAGTGTCAGGTGCAACGCATCGACATCGGCCTCACCGGCCGCGACCTCGACGGCCTGCGAGCTGCCCTGGGCGTGGATCGCCACCACCCGCAACCCATCGCGGGGAACGCCGACGATCTCGAACGTTCCGTCGCGCGCGCTCGTGACTGTCGACGGCGGACCGGCATCACCCGCCACTGTGACTCGCACGTTAGCATCGGCGATCGGCGCACCATCCTCGGCGCTGACGGTGCCGGCGATGCGGCGCCCGCGATCGAGAACCACCCGCACCTCGCCGGCGATCGCGGCGCTGTCCGCGAGTTCGACCTGGCCGGGCGCATAGCCCCACGCTGTCCCGCGCAGAAACAGCCCCCGCTGCGGTACGACGCGCAGGGCGAAGCGACCCTGGTCGACTGCGATGGGGTCTCCGCGATCGCCATCGGGTGAGATCACCACGAGCTCTGCAGCTTCGATGGGCGTACCGGCGCTGTCGACCACGACGCCGGCCACCGCCTCGCCGCGGGCCATTCGCACCCGCACCTCGGCCTCGCCGTTGCCGCTGGCGATCGGGATCGTGACATGGGCGTCGGCGAAGCCCTCGGCCCGCACCGACACGCGATGCTGCCCGTCAGGCACCGCCGGAAACGCCACAACTCCTGTCGCGTCGGTGCGCCCGATCAGGCGCGCGCCGATGCGCACGCGGACCTCGGCATCCGTAACCACCGCCTCGCTGACGCCGTCGAGCACCCGCACCAGCAGCGAGGCGGCCGCCTGCAATCGCAGCTCCAGCGGCTCGCCGTGCTCCGACACAACCGCCTGCACCGGACCAGCAAACCCACCGCGCGCCCGGGCGACCACGCGATAGGTCCCGGGCACCAAGGATGGGAAGGTGAAGATGCCGCGGGCGTCGGTCACCGCCGTCTGCGGTGGCGTCGCATCCACCGAGACGATCGCGTCCCGGACCCCGAGCCCCTCGCGGTCGAACACGCGGCCTTCGAACCACACACCCGACGTGTCGGCGACGTCCGCATCCGCACGGTCGAAACCCGCACGGGCTCGCGGCTCAGCATTGGCGCCCCGACTCGACCGGGCCGTCGCCGACTCGGCGTGGTCGCGGTCCCCCATCAGGGCCGCCAACCCTACGACCAGCGCTGCGACACCAAGGATCCACAGAAGTGTCTTCATGGCGTCACCTTCACGAGTGAGCGACCCATGACCGACTCGAAACGGGCCCGGACTCTGTCCACCACGCGTCGCGCCCGGGCGAACAGGTCGGAATACTCCTCATCATCGATGAGGAATGCCTCGGCGCCGATCATCACCGCGCTGAAGGTGACAAGGCCCATGAAAAGACCGATGCCGACATGGAAGCCCATGCCGAGGGCGAGAAACAGCAGCTTGAAGCGTGAGAACACGCCGACAGGGAACATGACCTGAAACGCCAATGTCATGTAGCTGGCGCTGACAGTGACGATCGAGTGCTTGAACACATCTCTTAGCCCCGGCAACGACACCCACTCGACCTGGGAGATCATGTAGAGCGCGGTCCCCTGCATCCACTGCGACCCCTGCGCCTTCATCATTCCGGCCGTGAAGTACAGGATCACGACCTGGCCGATCAGCAGCGCTACGCCGAGGTTGTGCAGCCAGGTGCGAACGCTCCCTTGGGCAGCCTTGGCCCGCGCCGGCAACAGCAGCAGCATGTACATCAACGCCAGCCGCGCGAGGTTGTCACCGCCATCGGTGATCTGCGGAAACCTCGACTCGAACGACAGGTACGTGAACAGCAGCGCGAAGGTCGCGACCCGCGTCGATACGCCGGCGAGCAGCATGAGCGCAGCACACAGCTGGGCGACGAACAGCACCACGACGCCAGTCGTGCTCGCGAAGCACCAGGCGGAGACCGCCCCGAGCGGACCGAACATCGCCGGCGGCCCGCCTGTGCCGAGCCCGTGGGGGCCGAACAACCACGCCGACTGTGGCAGCTCAGTGAAGCAGCGAACGATGATGGAGAGCGCGATGGCGATTTGCAGCGCGCGGATGCCGATTCGATGGCGCGCGGCACCACCCAACCATTCGTGGATACGTCGTACAAGCGACATGATTCACCTCGGAGTTCTGCGATCGACGTTGATCACGATTCGCGATAGACCGGCGCAAGGGCGACGGTATGATCGGGGGGATAGATTCCGAGGTAGACCTCGGTGACTTCGGGTTCGATGCCCGCGAAGCGCTCGGACCACGGGATCGCCTTGCGTTCGCGGACGCGCAACGCGACGCCAGCGACGTCGTCAGAGCGACTGCGGCAGTACGACGATCCAACCCGAACCATCTCCGCGGTTTGCTGGAGGCGGAATCCTCGCAGCACTTGGTCCAGGCGCTCGCACACCCCCGGCTCGCCCTTCTCGCACGCCTTCCACCAGGTCTCGACGCCCACCGGACCCTGAAGATAGGCTCGGCCGGCGTTGGCCTGGGCGCGTGAGATCCGGTCGTAGGCCGACAGCCGGGCCTGCTGATGCCGCGACCACAAAGGGGCGGTGATATCGACCCAGGGCCCCTCGAAGCCGACGTCTTCACCGGCCTGGTGGCGCGCAGCGAGGGCATCGAACTCGCGGGCGGTGGCGCAGCCTACCACCAGCGAGACATCGGAGCTCGCCGGTGTCGGTGCGAACAGCCGCCAGTTCTGCGAGAAGTAGGTGCCGATGGTCGCGTCGAGCACCGGTGTCATGCGTTGCTTGAGCGGATTGTCGGGGAGGTTGAACGCCACCGTGAGTGCGAGATGGCCAGCCACCACCGACAGGCCGGCGATCTTGGCGAGACTCTGGAGTTTACGTTTCATGGTCGTCTGTCCGTGGGAGAGTCGCGGACGCGGTGTCGGATCACCGAAGTGCGCCAGCGGCCGCGAAGTCTCGACGCACGAACACGCACCAGCTGCCGTCGGGATCGAGTCGGTGGTTGAGCCCAAGCTTGTACGTCCGTGCAAATCGAACGTCTTCGACGATCCGCCGCACACCTGGCATGACCGCGCGTTTGCAGTCGTGCCCACTGTGGATGAGCACCGCATACTCGGCCTGCTCGGCAAAGAAGTGTTCGACGTAGCCTTGGCCGGTCTTGGCCGTGTATCCCCCCTCGAGTGCGGCGATCGTTGGATCGACGAGTCCGAGCAAATCGAGGATCGGATAGTTGGTCGCCCAGCCGACGAACCCGATATCGCCGAGCGCGACCCTGCCCGGCCGGCCCTCGGCGAGCAGCCACTCGGCCACGCCGCCGGCCGCGAAGTCCCAGAACTCTCGCTCGCGTCCGAGGAACTCCTGTCGCGCTCGCGCCAGGGCCAGCGGGCGCGTGACAGCCGTAAAGGCCACAATGCCGGCGATCGCGATGATTGTCGCGCGGTCGCGATGCGACGCGATGTGGCGCAGGCCGATGCACGCAGCCAGGAACGCGAACGGCTCGGCCACCACCATGAAGCGGTGGTAGGCCATCCAGTCGCCTCCGACGACCACCACGTAGGTCGTGACGGCGGCGAAGAGCGCAGCCAAGGTCGCGAGTTTGCGACTTCGGCGGACCACCGCCAGCCCCACGAGATACGTCCACAGCAGTACGAGCGGCCCGGCGTCGTCGGCCCAACGGGCGACGTAGTCGGTGCCCGCGCGCAGCTGCGCCCAGATGTCGCCGGTCTTGGCGGCGAGCGTGGCCGGGACCCAAGCACCGTAGTAGTGGTGGCGCCAGAGCAGATGCACGATGAGCGGCACACCGAAGAGGAGCCCGCGCAGAAGATTCTGGCGCGCGAACATGCGACGACCGAGCAGGAGCATCGCGATCCCCACGAACATCGGGGCCTCGGGTCGGGTGAGTCCCGCCAACGCGAACACCAGGCCCGAGCGCGGAAAGCCGCCTCGGTCCTGCTCATCAAACATGCAGGCTAGTCCCGAGAGGATCAGCAGCACGAACAGCGGGGTCTCGAGGCCGAACACCGCCCAACACACCGACGCGGGCGAGGTCGCCAGTAGCCACGTCGCCACGCACGGCATGCCCGCGAGGGGCTGCAGTCGCGCCGACATGCGATAGACGACCACAAGCAAGCCGAGGGCCGAAAGAGCGCCGACCGTCTTCGCGGTCGTGTGGGGGTCGATCCCGAGGGCCATTGCGCCCGCGAGCAGCATGGTCCACGAGAAGTTGGTGTAGCCCTCGACCGCCTGCCCAAGGTTGTAGACCAGACCGTTGCCCTCCACGAGATTGCGGGCATATCGGAACGATATGTACGCGTCGTCGATCGTGAACGCGCGCACGCGCCACATGTTGACGAGCATCACCAGCGCGGGTGCAACGAGGCCGAGTCCAACCTGCGTCGCTGGCAAGCGCAGCCACTGCCGGATGGTGGCGCCGGCAGACGGACGTGCGCCCGCAGGCGTCATGTCGGTGCGCTCACGGTGGAGCGGACACGCGTCTACGGCCGAGCTGGCAGGATTGTAGGCCGGAGGTTGCATATCGTGGCTCGCAGACGCGGCTGTGCTGGGGTTCGACCTGCGCGATCGCTTTCACGTTGTTCTCGCGTGGTCCCGCATCACAACGCGAGCTCAACCACGGCCTGGTTGTCACACACAACTCCCACTCCGAAGAGCGAGTCGGTCGTCAGGGTGGCGGTCAGGCTGTGTGAAGGCGACGTGGACACTCTCGCCAACGACACGCTGCCCTCGGCAGCGGAAACAAACGCGTCGGCATCGCTTGCGATGACCAGATCGCTGGCGTCGCTGAGTTCGATCTCCAAGTCGGCATCGATCGGGTTGTCCGTGGCGAGAACGACGAGGTCACCGCCGTTCCTGGTCGAGGTGTAGCTGGCGCTGGCGCCCACGAGGATGCCGAAGTCACTCATCGAAGCGGTCCACGTGACGCTGTTTACGAAGAACGGCAGCTGAGGGCAGAGGAGGTGGTCCTCGCCGCTGGTGCGTAGCAGCGAAGGAAACGAAACTGGCAGGCCCGGCCCGGGAAGCGCGGGCGCAGGCGCGAGCCGGGGGGCCACGCTCGCGGCCAGCTCATCCGCGGGCTGGTGCTCGCGCGCGCCCGACCACACCTGCGCGAGGATTTCCTCGGCGTTCTCGGCCCCATGGGTCTCGCACGCGCCGGGGAATCGATCGCAGCGAAACGGCGCCTCGAGCTGAGTGAGCACCCGCGACGGATCAGCGCCCGGCTGGTAGTACTCGACCGCGTCGACGATCTCTTGCTCGTCGAGATCGAACAAGTAGCGCGGCGTAGCACCTTCGCCGCCACCGTCGGCCGTACAGGCGACCAGCACGGAGGTGGCGATGAGGGTGACCAGCGGGGTGCGAACGCTCGAGGGTGTCATCGCCGCGGGTAGAGTCGAGTCCGCCGCGTCGGATCACGCCTGGGCGCCGATTCGGGCGCAGCCGTTGGGCCGCGGCCCCACTCCTCGACTCGGTTCCCCCGACGGGACAGGCGATCAGGGTGATCCGCGGCGCTCCCAGCCGCCTGGTGCGTTGCACTTCAGAAGTCATGAAATTGACCGCCGAAATTGCGGCCACGACGAAGGCTCGGGCGTGGGAAAATGGTGAGACAATGCGGTCGCCGTCTCCGGTTCGAACGCACTCACGTGCTGGGCGATTCACCGCGCGTGCAGATGCGGATGCCGAGGCCGCCGTCGACGGCGAGCGCGACCAGGTCGAGTCCCACGGCCCGGCTCATCGCGCGCGACAGCGGCAGACCGAGCCCGACGTGAACGCCGTCGCCACTGCGTGCGACGTCCCCGCGCCAGAACCGGTCGAACATCCGTGAACGGGCCTCCGCCGTCGGCACCGGACCGGAGTCCCAGACCTCGAGCAGGCTCCCGGGTGGACGACGGACGCGGATCGTCCCGCCGCGCTCGGTGTACGTGACGGCATTGTCGAGCAGGTTGCCGATGACGACGAGCAGTGTTGTCTCGTCCGTGACGACCGTATCGTCGTCGTTGAGCTCGTCCACGAGCACGAGCTCGCGCGCCGCGGCCCGGTCCCGCAGGACGAACCAGCGCTCCTCCACGAGTGGGCGCAGCGCGACCTCGACCAGCCGACCCTTCACCTGACCGGCATCCGCGCGCGCCAACAGGAGCAACCGCTCGACGATCCCAACGATCTGCTCGACCATCTCGGCCGCGCGGGTGATGGAGCTCTTGTAGTCCGCCGCGTCGCGCGGTCGTGACAACGCGAGCTGCAACACTGCGCGCAGGGCAGCCATCGGCGTGCGCAGCTCGTGGCTGACGTCGCCGGAGAACCGACGCTCGTGGGCGAATGCCTGCTCGAGTCGTTCGAGCAATCCGTTCACCTGCTCGAGCGGCGCCCGCAGCTCGCTCGGAACACCCGCGAGCACGAGACGCTGACCGAGCTGGCGCGCGTCGACGGTCGCGAGCTGAGCGGCCGCGTACTGGAGCGGTCGCAGCCCGGATCGCGCCGCGAATACGGCCGCGCCGGTCGCAACGAGCAACGCGAGTCCGCAGAGCGTCCATAGCCACGCGCGCACGCGCGCGAGCTCGGAGGTGACACCGTCCGTCTCGACGGCGACGACGAGCACGACCTCGTCCTGGTACTTCGGCGCGTCCTCGACGCTGACGTCTTCGTCTAGTCGCGGGATGAAGCGCAGCGTCATCGCCCGACCCGGCCTGCCGTCGGGTAACATGACGTCGGAAATCGGGGGATCCCCCGGCGACGAAGGCGTCAGCGCGGCCTCGCCAAGGGTGGTCGAACGCGCGACGAGGCTGTTGTCGGCGATCTTGCGGATCTCGAAAAACGCAGCCCGTCCCACCGAGTACTCCGGCACGTAGCGCTCGTCGTACTCGAACTCGTAGCGCTCGGGCTCGCGCTCCAACAGTGTCGACAGATCGCGCGTGCGACTCGCCAGTGCGTCGTCGCACTGACGCCACGCGAGATCGGAGACGAGGAGGTCCATCGCGAGCGAGAGCGCGAGCACGACGGGCGCCGTGAGAGCGAGCACGATCCGGACGATTCTGCGGTGCAGCGACGGCATCAGCGAACGTCCAGCATGTAGCCTTGACCGCGCAACGTGTGGATAAGCGGAGGATCGAAGCCGCGATCGAGCTTCTTGCGCAGGTTCTTCACGTGCACGTCGAGCACGTTGCTGCCAGGTTCAGCCGCCATGTCGTACACGCTCTCGAACAGCTCTTCACGGGTGACAACTTGGCCGCGTCGAACGCCAAGATACTGCAGGATCGCGTACTCGCGGGCCGAGAGCTGGATTTCATGGTCCGATCGCCAAACTCGGCGTGCGCGCAGGTCGATGCGCAGGTCGGCGATCTCTAGGCTACCCCGGCCGATCTTGTAGCGGCGGCGCAACAGTGCCCGGACCCGCGCCTCCAGCTCGGGTACCGCGAACGGCTTGACGAGGTAGTCGTCGGCCCCGGCATCGAGGCCCACGACGCGATCCTCGATGGTGTCTCGGGCGGTGAGCACCAGCACGGCCGACTCGACGTGCTTCGCTCGAAGCGCTCGTAGAAGGGAGATCCCATCGCAGCCCGGTAACATGATGTCGAGCACGATCACGTCGTAGGTGCCCTGCTGGGCCATGACCAGCCCGTGGTTGCCGTCGTGCACGACGTCCGTCGCCCACCCGGCTTCGCGCAGCGCCTGTGCGATGGCATCGGCGAGCACCGCGTGATCCTCGACGACGAGCAGGCGCATGGCGCATCTTCGCGCGAGTGCAGTCCCCCGGGCAACCGGTCGACCGTGGGCGGCGAACATGAAGCCACGATGAAGGTCGCCGATGGGGCCAGAGAGCGCCCTGCCGGACCGCGCTGACGACATTCATCCTGGCTTCATCTGGTCAGCCGAGGGTCTCGGCCAGTGCGATTTCTGCTCCCGCTCGTTTTGTCGTGGTCCGCGCCCGGCGACGCACCGCCTACCGCGGTCGCCAGCAGCACGATGACGACCGTGATGATCGACGGTCGGCTCGACGAAGACGCATGGGACGACGCGGCCGAGCAGACGCTCGTCCATCAGAAGCTGCCGCACTACGACGATGGTCCGCGCCAGCCGACGACGTTCAAGCTGCTCGCTGCACCCGCGGCGTTGATCATCGGGATCCGCTGCAAGCGCGGCGATGGTCTACCGATCACCGCGCGAAGGACACGACGCGATCGAGCCATCGAGTCGGATCGCGTGACGATCGACATCGACAGTCGCGGTCTCGCAATCGACGCCTTCCACTTCGAGGTCACCGCCGGCGGGAGCGTTGTCGACGGCGTCCGCTACAACGACACGAAGATCGACACGCAGTGGGATGGGGTCTGGTCGGCCGCGGTGAGTCAGGACGACGGTGGGTGGACGGCCGAGGTCGAGATCCCGTTCGCTGCCCTGCGGCGCCCGAGCGGCAGCGAGACCCCCATCGGTTTGCAGATCCGCCGCTACACCACCGCGCTCGGCGAGACCGACGAGTGGGCCCGCACGCCTCGCGATGGGTCGCGGGAGGTCAGCCGCTATGGAGTGCTCGAGGGTGTCGAGCTGCGGGGGACCATCGCGTTCGGCATCCTGCCGTATATCGCCCTCGGGATGCAGGCCGAACGCGGCACCGAGGCGGCGCCTTCGCTGGTTCACCGCTACGGGGCCGACGTGAAGCTGCGGGTCGGCTCCGATCTCACAATCGATGCTACGGCACTGCCGGACTTCGGCAACGTCGAGGCCGACACGGCCGTGGTAAACCTGACGACGCTCGAGGTGCGCTTTCCCGAGAAGCGGCCGTTCTTCCTCGAGGGCGCCGACGTGATGACCACGCCGCTCGAGATGTTCTACTCGCGGAGGATCGGTTCGCTCGCGGGCACCACCGCCGGTTCCGCGCTACAGACCACCCCGCCGGCACGAGTGCTCACGGCGACGAAGTTGCTGGCGCGCGCCGGTTCGCGGTGGACATTCGCGGGGCTGGGCGCTGTGACCGAGGCCCAGGACATCGTCGTGCGCGACGCGACGAGCGGGGTCGTGGCGCCGCAGCGAGTGCTTCCCACGATGGTCTACGGCCTCGCAAGGACTCGGCTGGGCCTGCGCAACGGCGGCTTCGTGGCGGCGACCGCCGCGACGCGCACCGCCATCGACAGCGCACCGCTCGGGTCGTGGGGCACATGTCCCGATGGGCTCGCATCAGTACACGGCCGCTGCTTCGCCGACGTGCACGTGCTCTCGGCCGACGCGCGGCTGCGCGATCGCACCGGCGTGTGGGTGGGGACGGCCCAGGCAATCGGCACGTATCGCTGGGGCGGAACGCCGCGCGCGGGAATCGACGGCAACGTGCTCGAGTCCGGCGACTTCGGCGGTGCAGCGCACGCGGCGATCGAGAAGACCGGCGGTCGCGTGATCGGAGACGCGACCTATCAGTGGCTCGGGCGCGACGCGGACTGGAACGCCGTCGGGTTCCTGCCCCAGCCGCACAGACACTCGGCGCGCGTCGACCTCGGCTTCCAGAACCTGGTCCCGCACGGGCCCTTACTCGAGGAACGCTGGCAGGTCGAAGTGTTCGGACGCTTCACGCTCGATGGATTGCCCAATGGCTCCGGCTATCAGCTCAACCATCGGGCGAGATGGCGCTCGATGTGGACGCACTTCGTCGAGCTGCACTGGCGGCCGAGCTACTGGGACATCCGAGAGACTCACGATGGTACGCCGTACCAGCGGGCGGGGCTTTTGGGCCTCGAGCTCGAGCTCACGAGCGACTCACGCCGGAGGGTGATCGCGGAGGTGGAAGGCGAGGTGCAGGTGCGCTCGACGGGCCCGCGCGCGGATGGTCTCGTCAATCTCGACGTCAATCCGATCGAGGCGGTGCAGCTGCGCTTCGGATTGACCGGCACGGTTGATCACGGTGAGCCGCGCTATACGACGACGGATGCGGACGCGGGAGTCCACCGGTTCGCAGGGCTGTATGCGGAGGCCGTCGGCCTCGTCGGGCGGCTCAACGTCACGTTCGCGAAGCAACTCGAGCTGCAGGCCTACGCGCAGGTCCTCGGCATCCAGACAAGATGGCGCGATCCGAGGGCGGCGGCCGCCGACGATCCGCGCATCGTGATGCGCGAGCTCGGGCGCAGCGACGCTCCGGCGCCGACCGGCGAGCGCGAGCTATTCTTCGCCGCGAACGTGTTCCTGCGCTGGGAGTACCGCCGCGGCAGCAACCTGTGGCTGGTGCTGACCCGCAATCCCGTGCAGACGGTCTTCGACGACGGCACGGGAAAGATCGATCTACGGCGTGCGATCATGCTACCGGCTTCGTGGCTTGCGATGCTGAAGCTGACGCTGTGGCTGGACGTCGAGCGGCCGCTGCGCGACCGGAGATCGCGGCGCATTCGCCGCGGGGGGTGAGCCTTGGCGCCGATGTAACCGAGGCGGTGGTCACCCTGCGAACCATCGCCGCGGCGTGCGCCCCCCGCCCGTGAACGCTGTGGCGCATGAACGGGGCGATGCGAAGCCTTGCGCTTGTTTCGACGGCCGTGATGCTCGGTTGCGCCCCCACGCCCGAAGCCCGGGTCACCGGGTTTGACGGTACCGGCGAAACCGCGGGCGAATCCGGGCTCACCGGCGCGGTACCGACCGAAGGTGGCACATCGACCGGCGGCGCGGTCGACAGCGGGGACTCCTCGGGCGAGTCGGTGACCACCGGTGCGGGACCCATCTTCGACGTCGGATCGGACGAGCCGCCGCCCACCGATGAGTGCGCCGAAACTGCAAAGGAATCCATCTATCTGCTGGGGCTACTCGAGATCGGTCTCCCCACAGAGCTTCACCGCCTCAATCCCGACACGCTCGAAGTCGAGGACCTTGGGGAGTTGGATTGCGGCGAGGACAACATCGCCTATCCAGTGTCGCTGACGGTCGATCGAAAAGGCATGATCTGGGCGCTGCTGATGTCCGGCGACTTCGACGAACCTGAGGTGTTCCGGCGCGGGCTCTTCATGATCGACCCGGTGTCGCTCGACTGCGCTGCCACCGACTACGTCGACCCGATACCGGACGACCCGCTCTACAGCATCGGCGCAGGGCTCGCGTTCGTCGCGGACACGCCGGGCGGCAGCGAGGAGAGCCTCTATCTCGGACTTGAGAATCCTACCGCCGCGCCGCCCCAAATGGCGCTCTATCGGATAGACACCACGACGTTCGCCGTCGTGGCCGTCGGGAACTCGGATCCGCTGCCGACGGACTGGTATCAGATCCCAGACTTCGTCGGCACCGGAAACGGGGATCTGTTCGGGCTGTTCGCCGGTGACACCAGCTTCTTGGCGGAGATCGAAGCCACCGACGCCTCGGTTGCCACGTCGGACTCGTTGGAGTTTGGCCTGGGCAACCCGTTTTCGTTCACCCAGTGGGGCGGCGACTTTTGGGTGTTCGACGAAAGCGGCACTGGCCAGCTATCGAGCCTGCGAAGCTACAATCCGACGACGGGCGCTTCGTCGATCCTCAGCGAGGGGATAGGCGTGCGTGTGTACGGTGCCGGCGTGTCGACCTGCGCCCCGTTCACGCCGGAAGGCTAGCCTCGAGAACGACGGACACGGCGTCAGAGCCCGCCGAGAGGCGGCCCCTGCCACGTTGCCTCCGTTGGTGTAGCCCTCGACCGCCTGCTTAAGGTTGTAGACCAGAACGTTGCCCTCACGAGATTGCTTGCATCTCGTACCTCGCAGACGCGACTTTGCTGGGGTTCGACCTGCGCGATCGCTTCACGTTGGGCTCGCGTGGCACCGCGTCACAGCGCGAGCTCGACCACGGCCTCGTCGTCACACAGAGCTCCCAGTCCGAAGAGCGAGTCGGTCGTCAGGGTGGCGGCAAGGCTGTGCGAAGGCGACGTGGACACTCTCACCACCGACACGCTGCCCTCGGCAGCGGAAACGAACGCGTCGGCATTGCTTGCGATCACCAGACCGCTGGCGTCGCTGAGTTCGATCTCCAAGTCGGCCTCGATCGGGTTGTCCGTAACGAGAACGATGAGGTCACCGCCGCTCGTCGTCGAGGTGTAGCTGGCGCTGGCGCCCATGAGAATGCCGAAGTCAGTCATCGAAGCGGTCAACGTGACGCTGTGGATGTAGAACGGCAGATCAGAGCAACTGATGCGGTCCTCGCCGCTGGTCCGCAGCAGCGCAGGAAACGAAACTGGCAGGCCCGGTCCGGGAAGCGCGGGCGCGAGCTGGGGGGCCACGCTCGCGGCCAACTCGTCCGCGGGCTGGTGCTCACGCGCGCCAGACCACACCTGCGCGAGGATTTCCTCGGCGTTCTCGGCCCCATGGGTCTCGCACG
>CADEGN010000074.1 GCA_902826865.1 uncultured Myxococcales bacterium | reverse complement strand
GGGGAGTATTTTTGGGGTGGCTCGCGGGCTCGAAGAAACTCCGGGGAGTATTTTTCGGGCCGCGGGTGGGCCTCGAAGAACTCTGCGCCCGACCCCAACGATGCTGCCGAGCGAGCTGCGCGGCTACGCGATGCGATACTTGGCTCACCGATCGGTGCTGGCGACTTCCAGGGCGCGAACTTCGATCCGCAAGGCCGCAAAATCCGTCCGCGCTTCGTCGCACGCCGCGCGGATCCGCTCGAGATCGAACTTTGTGTTGCCCTGGAGGATGTCCTCGTCGAGCGTGAACGAGAGCCGTGTTGAGTCGGCTGAGGCTGCCAGATTCGGAACAATCGCGCTTGGTCGGCTTGGCCGGCCGCAGCCGAGCTCGATTGTACAAGAGCGCTCGCGCTCGACGATCTCCACGAGCATCTCTCTGGTGACCGCCGTCAGCACCGCCATGCCCAACGAGCAGTACTTGTCACCTACCCGGAGGTGCTTCTTCATGCTCGGCACGCGGCGGGGAGCGTCAGAAGCACCTCGGCGGCGATCATCCCCTGCGGTGTGCGAGCAAGCGGGAGAGCGGCATCGTACCGCACGCTGGCGCTGCGCTCATCGGCCTCGATCGTGATCTCGGTGCAACGCCCATCCAACCCACAATCGAGCGCGTGGCAGAGCGCCTGCATCAGGAGGCGTGTCGTCAGGTCCGGAGAATCAAGACGGCCGACGTACATCGCGGGTCGTCGCCGGATCGACTCGACCCCGTCGAGCGCCTCGATGTGGTCAGCGGTGTACTCCTCGGCCATGAACCTCCGCTCCGCTGCCCAACGATTTACCGTTCAGTTGCGGTGCGCGCGAGCGTAGCTCGCGTGGTCCGTCAGCTGCAACGGTTTGTTGGGCAGCAGTGCGAGGGCCTCGTCGCTGAAGGTGACGGGCGTCACCTCTGCATGCCCGACGTCTCGGCGCGGAAGGACTCCCAAGGGGTTCCATCCCCAGCTGCTCGAGTTCCTCGCGCCCAACGACATCCTCGTCGACCACATGCGCGGGCGTTCGATGACATGGACGCGCATCCGCATCGACCCACAGCACGTGCGAGACGCGCAGCGACCCGAGCCCGAGCCGCCGGATCCCGAGCCCCTTCTTCTCGACAGAGCGCGCCTGTCGAATCGCGCTGGATCTCGCCCGAGCCCTTGAGGCGATGGCAGCCCGCGGCATCGTGCACCGCGATGTGAAGCCCGACAACGTGATGGTGCTGCACGAGGGTACGCCGCATGAGGTCTCCAAGTTGATCGACTTCGGTCTTGCCTCGCGTGTACGTACACTCGGGGAGGGCTCGAGCCGAGTAACCGAGGTGTTCGAGCGCCCCGGCACACGGTCGTACATGGCCCCCGAGCAGGCGGTTGGCGCACCGGCGGTGCCCTCGATGGACGTCCACGGGCTCGGTTGCACGCTCCACGAGATGCTGACAGGAACGCCGCCCTACGGCCGCCGCCTCGAGGCGGAGCTCATGGCGCGCAAGGTCGACGGCGGACAGCCGGACTTTTCGATCACCGAAGCGCGCCGAGATCTGCCGCCGACCGTCGTCGCCGTCGTCGACGCTTGCCTGATTCGCGACCCCGCCAAGCGGATCACTGCAGCCGAACTCCGCCAGAGGCTCGAGGCCGTGATCGCCGGACTCGCCAGTGCAGCGCCGCGCGAGCGAATCGAGGTGGCCGCCGTGCCGTCGTCTCCGATCAGTGCGACGGTCCCGCCGACGAACGCGGACGCGTCGCGGGCCGGCGTGACAGAAGTCGTGCGTGCGCCCAGCGAACATGCCGCCGCCGAAAGCTCTTCCCTGGGAAGCCCCGCGGTGGGGACACCGTTGCCGACGGCAAGCGCGACACCAGCACTGCAGACGGCCGAGTCGCGCACGGGGACGACCGTGATCCTTCCGACGCCGACCGTCGAGCCCCTACCGCCGGGAGTGCCGACGCGCGCCGAGACGCTCGCTCGGATCGCCGAGCTCGAGGGATCATCCGAGCCCAACATGCGTGCCACCGGTGGCGCGATGCGCCGACCGTCGAGAGGCGGCGGGACCATGATCGCTCTCGGGTTCGTCGCTGCGATCGCGGCCCTCGCGTTCGCGTTCTGGCCGCGCAATTGCGCGCCGGTTCGTGAAGCCCCATTGCGCCCCGAGCCGACCGAGATCAAGCCAGCGGGGACGGCCCTCGATGTGATGCCCGAGGCGCCGTCACGAGCGACGCCCGGCGCCGTACCCCTGCCCTCGACCGACACGAGCGATCCGCCGAAGCCTGGGCCGACCGAGCTGCCGCCCACGACCCCACGGCCAACCGCAGACGGGCAGGAGCCTTCAGAGGTGATCCCTGCGGAGGCCCCATCGTCCGCGCCGCCACGACCGAGCAAGATCAAGCCGAGTCCGGCAGCTCCGCGGACGCCGCTCGCCGACGATGCCGCTTGCAAGGCAATGCGCGAAGAGGCCGAGCGTGCTCGTGATGCCCTCGATGCGGCAACGGTCGTCGCGAAGACCTCCTCGAAGCGCTGTTGGCCCGATGGATCCGCGCGCCTCCGCCTGCGTATCCCTGCCCTCTTTTCGCTGGCGCGCTACGACGATTGCGCCCGGGAGGGAAAGGCCTCGTCCGACGGCCGCCCTTCCCTCGTTGGACATAGATCGTGCCTGCGCTACGGTCGAGGTCGTCGACGCGCAAACCGATGGCCTCAGAGATCCGCAGACCTGAGCGCCATAGCACGACGATCAGCGCTCGATGGCGGGCGCCAAAGACCGTGGGCGGGCACGCGGCGAGGAGCGGCTCAATCTCGGCACGGGTGTAGACCTCGGGCGGCCTTGATTTGCTGACGGTCGCCGCTTCGACGTGAACGGGCATCGAAGCGGGCAAAGCGCTGGACAACTGGCGTTCGTTGGGCGGTGAGGCCATCGAGATCGAACCCATGGGAGCGTGCGCGAGGAAGTCGAGGCGAAGTTGCACTCCGCCACCTTCCACGCCACAGATCGCGAAGGCCAGCGAAAAATCGCGACCCTCGGAAACGCGATCGATCTAGCGATCTTGGATCACGGCTGATCGTGGGTGCCCATGGGCGTGGTTGGCGCGATGTTACTGAACCCAGCTCTTTCGCTACGGACGAGGGGTGGTTCTCCCTCCCCGGGTGCGTCGGCACGGACATCTCGCGATCGGGACGACACCGTCGGCTGACCGCGCACGGGCTCGAGGGGCTCGCGGTGGCGGACGACCTTCGCGTTCCCCGCGTGCCGATCGTCGGCGACGAGGCGAGGGCGCTTCAGCGGCCCGTAGTTGCCCGAGAGCGCCCCGGGCCTCGAGCATCCGCTGCGGCGTGCGGGGGCCATCGCGCTCGTGTGATGCATCGCGAAGGTCGCTTACCAGACGCGGCGCGCGGCCTTGTTTCGCAAGTGCTCACGCGCTCGACACCGTCGAGCACGTCGGTGGGGGCGGTCCCGAGTGCGTCGAGGCGCGTCTCGAGATCGGCGAGCTGAGCGAGCATCGCCTCGTCGACGGCGTGAGCCCGACGCACGGACGTCACCCTGGCGACGAAACGAGAGGCGGAGGCTCTGCAACTCCGGGCGTTGGTCGAGCGCGAGACGGGGCAGTCAGCGATCCCAGTGACAGAAGCGAACACCCTCCACCATGCGCCAGTCCGGGGGGGCCCGTGCGAGCTCCGTCGTCCAGCGGCATTGCGCTCGGGATCCTTGGACGAGGTGCCCTTCGTCGCTTCACGGCGGGACCGATACCGCCGAACCGACACCGTGCGACCCCCATGCAATCCGCACTGACAGCCGTCAACGATGGAGCCGCCCGCGATCGGGGAGCCACTTCACTTCCACAGGTGCAGCCGCCCGATCCGGCGCAGGAGATCGCGAAACCCCTTGCGGCTCTGGTAGCCGGAGCGCTCGAGACCGGCGTCGATGTTGCCGCCGGTCTCGGCGAGCAGCCGATCGCAATAGCGCGTCTCGAACGCGGTCTTCAGCCGCTCGCAGGCCTCCTGCAGCGGCAGGCGAAGGAGCTCCTCGTCGTCGAGTGCCGCCGCTGGCACGGGGTCATCGTCGATCACGATCTCGTGGCGCGTGACGAGCCCGCTCCGGGACAGATACGCAGCTCGCTCGATCACGTGCCGTAGCTGCCGGACGTTGCCGGTCCATTCGAGCGCCTGTAGCCGCTCGATCGCGTCCTCGCGGAGGCTGTACGCTCGCCCGGTGCGTTCTTCCATTCCGCGGAGGAACCGTGCCGCGAGCATCGGGATGTCCTCGGCGCGGTCGCGCAGCGGCGGCACCCGTACGACCACGGGTGCAATCCGCTGGTATAGGTCGAGACGGAATCGACCGTTGGCGACGTCGGTTCGCAGGTCACGCAGCGTCGCCGCGATCACGCGGACATTCACCTTTCGCACGCGTGACTCGCCAACGCGGATCACCTCGCCACGATCGATCGCGCGCAGCAGCTTGGGCTGGAGCTCGATCGGCAGCTCGCCGATCTCGTCGAGCAGGATGGTTCCACCTTCGGCCTCTTCGAAACACCCGGGGCGATCGGCGATGGCCCCGGTGAACGCCCCCTTGCTGAAACCGAGGACGACGCTCTCGGCGAGGTGTGGGGCGACCGCGCCACAGTCCATCACGACGAATGCTCCGGGGCGAGCCGAGGCAGCATGCAGCGCCCGAGCGACTTCCTCCTTGCCGGTACCAGTCTCGCCAAGCACGAGCACCGGGAGATGCCACGAGGCCATGCGCTCGAGCCGAGCGAAGAGCTCGCGTGCGGCCGCACTCCGACCCTGAAGCGTTGCGAACTCGTGCGCGGCCGATAGAGGAACGGTCGTCTGTTGCTCGTCGAAATGAATGCGGAAGTGACATCGCCCTGCCCGGAACTCAGCACCGTCGAGGAGCGCGATGCGGTCGGGAACGCGTCCGAGTCCCACCCACAGGCCGTTGTGGCTGCCGAGATCGCGAAGCATCACCACGCCCTCGAGGAGCACGAGCTCGAAGTGCGCAGCGCTAATCGAAGCGTCGGCGAGTTGCACGTCGACGCCGCTGCCCCGGCCGCAGATCGATTGCTCGGCGGTGAGCGTGAATCGTCGGCCGGCATCGACACCGTCGGTCACCTCGAGCTCCACGCGTCGGAGTCGGTGTCGCACCGATTCGTCGGGCTTCGGGACTTGCAACGTTGCGGTGAGACGGTCGACGCTTGTCTCGTGGGCTCCGGCCATGGGAGCGACGAGCTTGCATCACCGCACCGAGCTCGGCCACGCGCGCAGGCCGGCGGAGGGTCCCAGGCTGCCGCCTGCTCGAGTCGCTGCCGGCACCGGTCGCCTGCGGCGAACGGCTCTCTCCGGGCACGCACCGGCCGGTTCGCTGTCGAGGAAGGCATGGTGCGCGTCCCCAGGGCCGTTCAAGGGCGAGCCAAGTGGTTTCGCAGCACACCGGTCGGCGGGAGCGTGGCATGGCCGTTGCTTTAGGCAGCCGCGTCTCGCGGACCACGGGCACATTGGCCGATCGGACACCGCACGGTCGATTGCCTCGACGCAGCAACCAACGACCTCCCCCGAGCAGTTTCGTCCATGATTGCCTCAGCCATGTTCACCATCTTCGGGCTTGCGCTCACGCTCGCGTCGTCCCCCGCGGCCGCCGCAGCCGCGGGGTCCACGCCTTCGCCTGCTCTCGCCCCGCGGCCCGCGCGTCCGGTGCTGCGGGTGAGCATCTCGAGCAGCCTCGCCGGGGCCGAAGCCGCTGCACTGGAATCGGCGGTCGAAGCAGTCGTCCTCGAGAAGCTCTGGCACGCGGGGATTCTCAGCTCCAACGACGCGCCGACCCTCCTCGCGATCGAGATCTCGCGGGACGAAGCGGCCGACGATCTCACCATCCAGTACGGCATCGCGTCCGGAGGGCGCATGCGCGAAGCCCTCGCCCAGAATTGCCACCGCTGTGGGTCGAATGAGCTGTTGGAGGCGATCGAGGCCGACCTCGAGCGTCTCGGGCCGGTCTTGACCGAGGCCGCACGGCCGCGGCCAACGGTGGTGAACGTACGGGCTCCGTCGCGGGCCCCGATGGAGATGCACCCGCGGCGGGAGCGTCGCCTTGGTCCGTTGGGCATTGGTGGGATCGTCGGGCTCGCGGTGGGCGTAGCGCTCGTCACCCCGGGTGCGTACCTCGCTGCAGTGGCTCCCGAGCGCGGGCGGTCCGTTGCCCCCGGCTACGCCCTCATCGGCGTCGGCGCGGCGCTCGTCGTCTCGGGCGCTGTGGTCCTCGGTCTCGACCTGGGCAGGCGCGCGACACGGTCGCGCGCGCCTGCGCTCGGCCGGCTTCGTCTGAGCCCAACCGGCTTGGCGGTGCGATGGTAGAAGGAGATTACGCGATGAGACGCCTCATCACCTCATGCGGGGGGTCTCGCGCATGATGGCGCGAAACTCACCGGGCGGTGGAGTCGAGGGGCCGAAGGGGTATCGGTTTGGCCGCTACCGCCTGATCAGCCCGCTCGGCGTCGGCGGCATGGCGCAGGTCTGGCTGGCTCGCAAGCAGATCCACGGCGGCGAGAAGGTCGTCGCGGTGAAGATGCCGGTCGACCTTCTCGACCTGGACGGCAACAACCAGGCAGCGCTGCTGAACGAGATCCACATCGCGTCGCAGCTCTCGCACTCCAACATCGCTCAAGTCTTCGATGCCGGCATTCACCGCGGCATCCTGTACATGGAGCTCGAGCGCATCGATGGCGTCGATCTCGAGGAGCTGCTGGGCGTGCTCCGCTCCCGCCAGAGCGCCGTGCGCGTCGATGTCGCCGTGTACATCTGGCGGTGCGTGCTCGAGGCGCTGCACTACGCGTACACCTATGAGCGCGATGGCGTCTCGTGCTGGGTCATTCACCGCGATCTGAGCCCGAGCAACGTGCTCATCAGCTCGTCGGGCGAGGTGAAGGTGATGGACTTCGGCATCGCCAAGATGCAGGGATCCGACACGTCGGGCGACCACATCAAGGGCAAGCCCCGCTACATGCCACCCGAGCAGATCGAGGGGCGGACGTCGACCAGGGTCGACCTGTTTGCCGTCGCGGCGATTTTCTGGGAGATGGTCGAGGGCAAGCAGTTCAGGCACGACGTCCCGCGCACAGAGATGATCGCCCGCGCGCTCTCCGGGGTCGTGCCGCCCATCGCGTCATTGGAGGTCGACGAGTACCTCCGGGACATCTACGCCCGCTGCACAGATCCGAATCCTGCGCGGCGTCCAGCGAATCCAGGTGAGGTTCTCGCACTGCTTCGGCGTTGGCCGGGACGCGTCGCGGATCCTGGCACGCTGCGTGAGATCCTCGAGTGGCAGCTCGAGGCGCGTCGCCACTCGGGCTACACCGACGCCGACCATGCCGCGTTGCCCGACTGGGTCTACAGGCTCGTCGGTATGTTGCAGAAGATCGATGCCTACGAACGTAGTGAGGCGCCCAGCGACGGAGCTGCGGGCGCATCGACGCCTGTGACCATGGCGGCAGCCGTCGCCGCTGCCACCCCCGGCGAAGATGCTCCGGCGTTCTTCCGCAGGGGGCGCCGATCGTCGGGCCTGCGGCCGCCAGAGATTCGGCCAGGCATCGCACCGACCGAAGATGCTCCGTTGCCTGGGCGACCCGCCGCCGTACCGGCGTCGCCTCCGGAACGGCCGGTGTCCCCGACGAGTGCGCCCGCGACGGCGCAAGCGGGCGCACAGCCGTCCGCGCGGGCCGGGGCGAGCGAGACGCTGCATCTGCCTGCGCAGGACGATGTCGCTGCGCCAGCAGTGCCGCGCACTGAGCTTCTGCCTGTGCTCGGGACGGTCGGTCCGAACGCGCAGACCCCCATGCCGGCGCCCCTCGCATCGACGCCGCCCCGCTCGCCTGACGCCGTCGGTCATGTGCTCGAGCCGATTCCGCCCTCCCCCGTTGCGGGCACGTTCTTGCCGACACCCCCGTCCTCCGGCTTCGAGACACACCCACCCAGCTTCGCCCCCGTCCATGCTGCTCCCGGATTCACGCGCGCGATGCCGTCGGCTGTCCCGACGCAGCCAGGAGTCCCGGCGACGAGTTCGATGGTGGCGCCCGTGGGTGCACAACCGATCGTGTCCGGGCAAGTGTGGCCCACGTCGGCCGGCGCTCCGCAACCGTCTGAGTTCGCACCCCGCCACGGGCGGCCTGCGTCGGTGCCCACGGTCGAGCAGACTGCGTTCACGCCAGTGGATGGGCGGCGATCGCGTCACCGCGGGCTCCTCGCCGGAGTTGCCGTGATCCTCGTCGCGACTCTCGTTGCAGTCGTTGTCTTGCTGGCCTGGACGCCCACCAACGACTCTGTCACCGCGAGTCCATCGCCTTCCGTCGGAACGTCTCGGCCCGCGGTCGCAGTGCTCCCCGTGGAGATGCCCGAGCCGTCGGCGGAGCTGGTGCCGCCGAGCCCTGCGGAAACGGCAGCGACAGTTGTGGTTCCGGACGACGCGCGACGAGGATCGGTGGGTTTGTCCGCCACGGACGATACGGCGCGGGCCGAGCCGGCCGCGGTCGTGCCCGCGGTGGCGACGCCCACAACGGAACCCGCCAGGCCGGGTCCCGAGCCTTCGCCCGAGCCGTCGGCGCCCGTGGGGGATCCGGCGGGCGTCGTCCCTGTGCCGCCGCCGGCGTCGCCGGCAGACGCACCGAAATCACCCAAGCACGCGAACAAGCCCAAGTCCAAGCCGGTGCCGCGGGTAGAGGTACGGATGACGCGGTACTTCGGTGAGGGCGAGATCAAGATCGATCGCGAGACTTGGACGATCACGAAGACGGTCAATGTGACGCTGGCCGAAGGCAGTCACAGCCTCGCGTGGCGTCCGTCGTCTGGCGAAGCGTGGCGAACGCTGGCGCCGCTCAATCTCGCGAGCACCCACCTCTACACGCTACGCCTCGGTGTTGCGGGCGTCGAAGTGACGTCGATCCCGAAGGGGGGACGGTGATGGAGCCCCGAGACTTCGAGGACAGTGGCCGGATGCGGTACGGCGCGCACCTGCTGCGCGACGTCGACGACAAGCTGCCGGTCGGAGCGATCGTGCATCGCGGCGCCTATCGTATCGAGGGACTTCTTGGCCGCGGTGGAATGGCGTTGGTGTACGCCGCGCGGCGGATGGTCGACGGTGGGGAAGTCGCCTTGAAGATCATCCGCGCGAAATACGCGAAGCGCACCGACCTCGCGTACCGCCTCCATAACGAGGTGGACCTCGCACGCGCGCTCGAGGGGCATCCAAACATCGTGCGAGCGCTTGAGGTCGGGTTGCTCAGCGATCTGGGGGGTGTCCCGTTCATGGTGACCGAGCTCGTCGCAGGGCCTCCGCTAACGAGCGAGATCATCCAGGTGCCTTACCTGCCGACCCTGCGGGCCTGCCGGATCACTCGCGATCTCTCTCTCGCGCTCGAGGTGATGGCGAAGCACGGGATCGTGCATCGAGACGTGAAACCGGACAACGTGATCCTGGCGAACGAGCGCACCGAGACTGAGACGGCAAAGCTGATCGACTTCGGGTTGGCGTCGCGAGTGCGAGCGCCCGACGAGTCCTCGCGTCGCGTGACGGAGGTCCACGAGCGGCCCGGGACCCGGCTGTACATGGCGCCAGAGCAGGCAGTCGGCGCTCCCGCGTCGCCGACCATGGATGTATACGCACTTGGCTGCACCTTCTACGAGATGCTCATGGGCTCGCCACCGTATGGCCACCGGACCGACGCCGAAGTCATGGAGCGCAAGGTCGGTGGGGACCAGCCAGAGTTCTCGATCGCCGAGGATCGCAGGGATCTTCCGCCAGCTGTGGCGTCGCTTGTGGATGCTTGTCTCGTGCGGGATCCGTCGAAGCGGATCACCGCCGCCGTGCTCCGCGAACGGCTCGACGAGGTGATCGCCGAGCTTGGTGGCATCGGCCCTCGCGAGGTGACCGAGATCGTCGTGCCGCGTGCGGCACCGGTGGTCCCCGCGCCAACTGCGGCTGCGACTGCGTCCTCGGAGACAGCATCGTCGGAGCAGGCTCGGACGGGAGTGACGGTCGTGGTGCCCACGCCGAGCGTCGAGCCGCTCCCGCCGGGTGCCTCAACGCGCGCCGAGGCGCTCGCGCGCATTGCGGAGCTCGAGGGTTCGGGACCGAGCCTACGGGCGACCAACAGGGGCGACGATCGTCGGTCGCATGGTGTGCGGGCGATCATCGTCCTCGCTGTGGCTGCCGCCGCGCTCGCGGTCGCGGCGGTGCTCTGGCCGCGCGGTCCCGAAGAGATGGCGTCGCCGGGTATCGTTGACCCCCACGAGATCATGTCCGCCGCGGCAGCTCCGGAGGCGCCGCTCGTCGTCCCGGTCCCATCGAGAGATGAGGCCCCACGGCCAGACGAGGTCGTTCAGGTGGCGGCGCCGCGGGGTGAGCCGATGTCTCCGACGATCGTTCCCCCTGCGGCGCCGGGGCCGAGCTCCGCCGTTCCCGTCAGGCCATCGGATCCAGCACCCGTGGATCCTGGCAAGGTCGAGCGAGTGAAGCCGCACGTCGCCGCCACTCCACCCGCTGACCCAGCGATGTGCGAGCGACTGCGGCAGGACGCGAAAGCCTCCGTCGACGAGCGGGCCTGGGGCGACGTCTTGAAGCACACGGCCTCTCGCAAGTGCTGGCCGAAGAGGCAGCAGCGTCAAGAGTTGCGGGTCCGTGCCCTCGCCGGCTTGCAACGATGGGCTGACTGCGTCGCCGAGGGGGGTACCAGCGACGACCCCCTCGTGCAACCGATCGTCGCTCTTTGTCGAAAGCGAGCTCAGGGATGATCATGAGAACTATCGCCGCCCGAGTGGTTGGCGTTGCTGTCACCACCAGCCTAGCCCTGGGGACGGCACGGGCGGCCGAACCTGCACGCCCGCGCGTCGACATCGAAGTCGACGTCGTCTCGACGATGCCACAGCGCGACTCGGTGACGAAATGGACCCGTGACGGCGCGGCCGCGGCGTTGCGCAAGGGCGACGTGCAGCAGACGAACGCCAACGCCACGCATCGGGTCGAGGTGGAGGTGGGCGGGACGACGTTCTCGTACACGCTGCGTGTGACCGTGCTCGAAGGCAGCCACGTGGTGCACCAGGCGAAGGCGCCGGTGTCGTGCGAGTGCACGGACGACGAGTTCGTCGCTGCCGTCGAGCGCGAGGTCGCGGCGGTGCTCCCGTCGATCGAACAGAAGTCGTCGGTCCCGGCAGCCACCGCGGGAGCGGAGCCGAGATCGACGACCAGCGCGGGGCCTGGACCGGCGCCTGTCGATGACGCGCCGCCTGACGCCGCCGCGGGCAAGGGACGTGCTCACAGCGAGAAGATCGCCGGCGCGACGCTCGTGGCCGTCGGGCTGGCGGGGTTGGGTGGTGGCATCGCTTTGCTTGCGCTGGGGAAGCGACCCGGAGAGATCGCGGCGAATCCGATCTCGCGTCACGTTCGCGACTATCGGCCGCCCGGCGGTGCTCTCCTGGGCGTGGCGGTCCTCGCCGCCGCCGCGGGCGTAGCGCTTCTCGTCGTCAGCAGTCGACGGACGAAGCGTGAGAATCGGGCGGCGATGGTACCTATCTTGGATCGCGGCGGCGCGGGGCTCTCGCTCGTGGGGCGGTTCTAACCGTCGTGGTGGCCGTACTCATGGAGAACTCTCGCATGTACAAGCACACTGCAATCTCCTTCGCCGCGTTCGGACTCGGCTTGTCGATCGCGAGCTGCGACAAGCTCGAGCCCAACAACGGGCACTGCTTCAACCAGGACGGGGACGACTACTGCCGCGAGAAGTACGGCGAGGCGCGCAGTGCCTGTGGGATCTGTGATCAGTCGATCGAGGACGGATGCAGTGCGCAGCGGCCTGCGGACGATGCGTGCTACAGCCCATGTGGGGGCGGACAGACGCTCGATGAAGATCCGAGTTGCTCGGGCGTGGCAGACGGATCGACGACGAGCACGACCGCCACGAGCACGGAGCCGACGACGGGAGCGACGAGCGAGCCGACGTCGGGCTCGGACTCCGACGGGGCGACGGACACGACTGTGAGCGAGACGATGAGCTCGGGAGGGTGCATGGACTCGAGCGAGTGCACGGACCCGATGCTGCCGATCTGCGAGGGGATGACTTGCGTGGCCTGTGGGGACGCTGGGGACCCCGATGGGTCATGCGCGGCGAAGGACTCGGGGTTCCCGGCATGCGGCGACGACGGAGCGTGCGTGCAGTGCACGGCGACGAACCCCTCCGCCTGTAGCGACACCACGCCTGTGTGCGACGGGCCGACGAGCGCGTGCGTGGGCTGCAGGTACCACGAGCAGTGCAGCGCGACGGCGTGCGACATTGAGACCGGCGCGTGCTTCGACGACGGTTGCGTGGTGGAGGTGGATGGCGACGCCGGGCCGATCGACACGATCAGCGAGGCTATCGGCGACGGTTGCGTCATCCGTGTGCACCAGGCGGCCGGAGGCTATCCCGAGGAGTTGGTGATCGACGGTGCGTTGCAGGTGGCGATCGTCGGGGTGGAGACCAACCCGTTCCCGGCTGTCACCGGTCTCGGCGTCTCCGCAAACCCGGCGCTGACGGTGAGCGGCGGCGCGGTGGTGTACGTGCAGGACATGCAGTTCTCCGGGAACGACGCTGGCGGCACGGGCATCACAGTGGACGGCGGAGCGGTCTACCTCGACCGGACATCGGTGGTGACGAACGCTGGCGGTGGGCTCGTGCTGCAGAACGGGGCCGAGGGCCACGTGCGGAACTCCTTCATCGGCGGGGACTTCGATGTCTTCGCAGCGTCTGTGGATGTCTCCTCGCTCGAGGTGAGCTACTCATCCCTTGTCGGCAGTGGCGGCGCATCGCCTGCGCTGACGTGCACAGGTGCGGTGACGGTGAACATCCGCAACAGCATCGTAGTGTCGCGCGCCGATGCGGGGGACGACATCCAGTGCGACGACGCAGCCTTCACGTTCACGGCCACCGAGGTCGCCATGCCTGGTGAAGGCAACACGAGCGTCGGCCAGATGGGGATGCCGGAGAGCACGGCGTGGTTCGAGGACTATGGGGGCGGCGACTTCCACCTGACCCCTGGCGGAGGCGACGCGGGCGAGGCGACCTTCGCCGCTGTGGCTCGGTGGCAACTGGGCGACCCGGCGGTGGACATCGATGGCGAGCCGCGCCCTAATACCGAGGGTGCGCCGGACATCGCGGGCGCAGACATCCCGTGACCCAAGCACGACATCCACGAAGTACGCGCGCGATGCCGAGGACGACGAACCGACCTTCGCAAACCTGCCCGCCGAGGCGGTTGGTCGCCCTCGGTTACCTGTTCGCGGAGGTGGCGATGCAGGCCTGCGTCTCCGAAGATGCCGACGCTCCGGACACCACCGCAGGCGTGAGCACCGACACGACCGCCACGAGCTCGGGGCCGACGACGGGAGCCACGAGCGAGCCGACATCGGGCTCGGACTCCGACGGGGCGACGGACACGACTGTGAGCGAGACGATGAGCTCGGGAGGGTGCATGGACTCGACGCCCTGCGCCCGTGGGCGGGCGCCGCGGGTGGCAAAGGGCGAACGCGGTGATGCCCGTGGGCGCCACATTCGACACGGGTGCCGGGCAGGCGCCGCACCGCGTCTTCCTGCAGTCGAACTGCCTCCGCCCTGCGCTGCTGTCGGGCCGGCGCAAGACCCTGGAATCACGTAGCCCGGAGCCTGGTCCGGCTCGTGCTCCAGGGGCGAGCGAGCCTCCACGATGACCCCCGCGATCCGAAGTCGACGTCATGCTCCTCTTCCAGTCGGGCAACAAGCGCAGGGCTGCGGTCGACCGGGTGTGCCCATGCCCTCCGGCCGTCCCCCGACCGCCGCGCCCACCGATCGCGCCGTGCCGATGGGGGCAGAGCGCGCAGGTTTTGTGACGGTAAGCCCGCCTGAAGCGTCGCTCGCGACATACGTCGCCTCGTGTGTCGTCGGCCTGGCGTTGATGGGTTTGCCGGGCTGTGCCGGGGCCCCCGAGCCACCTGCGACGCGCGAGTTCTCCGCGGGCGTGAGCCCAGAGACCCCACCGCAGACCCACGCGCAGACAAAGGCGCCAGCGCCTACGGGTAACTCGGCAAGCGCGGTTGCGCCCGCCGATGCTCAGGCGACGACCCGCAACACAGTGTCGACACGTGCGCAGCCATCGACCGAGAGCCCGGCGGTGCCCGATGAGCCTGTTACGATCACGAAGCTGGTTGCGTTCGAGAGCCTGCGCCCGTTCTACGACGCGAGTGTTCACGAGCAGTCCCTCTTCGTCCTCATTCCGGGAACCGGTGCTGCCTGGGTCGGTCGCAATGTCAAGGACGACGAAGAGCTTCCCCGTGGTCACCGGCTCGAACCCAAGCGGCTGAAGACCCTTGGAACGCTGCACGTCGTGTCGACGAGCGGCGCCCAGGCGCTCTCGTCGTACGAGGGCTTCACCGGGTTGCTTCCGGAGGAGTACGGGAGCGTGCGGTACGACGGGGCCGGCGTCTGCGCCGAGCCGTTGGTGATGAAGGGCGAGCCCGCGCCCTCGGCCAAGGTGCGTCCGATTTCGGCCCCTGCCGTGCCTGCGTCAGGGAAGGACCCGCTCAGCCAACGAGCCAAGCGGCTCGTCGTGAAGACCTACCCGCCTGAGCGTCAGCCCTGGGCCGCCCGGCGACTCACGAAGTTCGCGAAGCAGGAAGTCGAGGGGAACTTCGCTGGCGAACCTCGGCTCGTCGTGGTGTTCGTCTGGGCCCACGTCGACTTGGATCTCGGGCAAGCGGAGGCCGATGCCGGACTCTACGGCTCGGCGATCTTCACCCTGGACGATGCGGGTAAAGTCGTGAGGCAAACGGTGCCGGAGATGGAGGTGACCGCGAAGGTATTGGTGGATCTCGACGGAGACGGAAACGACGAGATCCTGACCGCCGACCAGGGGTACGAGGAGAGTGGTCGAAGCCTCTACCGCGTGACGGCGAAGCGAATCCAGCATATGGAGATCTTCCATGTCGCGATCTGATCGTCTACAGGCGTGCCGGACCGAGCCCGCGCGGGCGACCCCTGCCGGTCGCGCAGGCCTCGGCCGAGGGTTTCATGGCCTGCACGAAGCTCCCCGCTGGCGCGCCTGGACGAGGCGAGTTGTCGCGTTCACCGTAGGTGCCAGCGGCTGCGTCGCTGGCTTGCCAAGCGACACGACGCCGACGACGGCGACAGTGCGGTTCGACCTTCCGGAGGGAGCCCACGCTCGCTCTCCCAGTGCCGCGGAGGCGGATATTGAAGCGAAGGCGAGGCTCGAGGTGCCTGCCGGGGAGCATGAATTCGAGGTGACGTGGGGCTGTCAGAGCGGCATAGCCAGTTTGACGGTCGGCTCTGGGCAGACTCATGACGTCGACATCGCGACGGTCGCTGGGCTCGCCACCGCGCGCCTGGTCGTCAAGGCGAAGTCGCTCGGGGGTCACGAGCTGCCCGTGAACGTGGCGCTCGTGGACATAGGACACGTTGGCAGCGCCGCGTATTGGGGCGGGATCGATGTCCCCGCCTGCACGAACCGGATCCGCGTCGAAGCGATCGGGTTGCCCCTCGGCGCGTTCATCGAGGACATCCAGTTCGAAGAGGGGAGCACGTACACACGCGAGATCGTGCTCGCGCCCGGCCCCGACGTCGTGCGCTTGCCGGGTGGATCGTTCTTGCTCGGCCCGACGCCGTGGCTGATCGACCTTTCGATCCTCGAGTCGATCAACCGCACGAGGGAAATCGGGGAGGATGACTTCGTCAGCGAGTTCCCCGAGCGGATGAGGATCGAGATGCCGGCGTTCGACTTGGATCGTACGGAGGTGACCGCGGCGGAGTTCTTGGAATGTCGCCGTGCGGCGGGCAACCCCGCGGAGTCGACGGCAGGGAAGCTCACGGCCTGCTACGACGATGCTTCCTGCGCCAAGTTGTCGGGGTGCTATGGCGACGCTCGCGACATGCGAGCGCCTCCTCAGGATGCCTGGCCATTCTGCACTGTGCCGGACCTCGTCGATGAACAGGTGCCGGTGAGGCAACGCGGCCGTCTTCCAGCAAACTGCCTCTCTAAGCGCGCGGCGGCACGCTACTGCGCGTGGGTTGGCAAGCGCTTGCCGACCGACGAGGAGCTCGAGTATGCGGCCCGCAGCGCCAACGAGTTGCTCACGTACCCGTGGGGCAACGCGAGGTACACGGCGGAACGAGGCGATCGCGCGGAGGACTCGCTCGTGACGAACGCGCTCTACTACCCGGGCTCCCTCTTGGGCAAGCTACCGCACGTTGGCTGCAGTTGGCCCGCGGGCAACAGTGCGCATGGCATCTGCGATCTGGCGTCCAACGTGATGGAGATGGGAGATCTGGCGCACCCCGGGTGGGTGCGGCGTTTCAAGACGCCGGATGGCGGATTTAGTGGAGGTCGGTTCCAGCTCGGGGATTGGATAGAGGCGGAGGGCCGCGAGGACGTGGGATTCCGCTGCGCGCGTTCTGTCGGGAACCCCAGCCGAGCCGGCGGTGCCCGATGAGCCATCGCAACCCGGTCGCCGGGTCGCAGATGCGGCTTCGACTGCCGTGTATCGATTTCAGCCCGGACGGCACCCGCACGGGCACGAAGTGCAGAGACGCGTTCGAGCAGCTCCGTTCGCTGCGCGGTAAGCACAGGTTCAAGTGTCCTGGTGGGTGCCCGCGAGGTGATTTCTGCTATCCGCGACAGTTCGAGAATGGACGCCCACACTTCCACCAAGGAATCGACCTCGGGGCTCCTACCGGTCAACCCATTCTCTCCGTGTCAGATGGAGTCGTCGTCGGGCGCAAGCGAAGCAAGACCTACGGGAACATCGTGGCCGTCCGCTCGTTGCTGCCCGACGGCCGGCAGGTGGTCTTCTTCTACGCACACTGTCACGAGGTCCTCGTGGCGAAGACCGGTTTGTCGGTCGTCCAGCAACAGCCGATCGCCACCGTAGGTGCGACGGGCAACGTGGGGAAGATCCCACCGCACCTGCACTTCGAGGTTGTCTTTTCCTCCCACAAGGAACTGATTCCCACGGTCACTGGGTTCGTCCCGGAGACGACGCTGGATACGCCCGGCCCTCGTCTCGACCCGCTCGAGATCTTGGAGTTGCTCGGGCCCTGGGGGATGACGTTCGTGGCCATGCCGACGGCGGCGCTGGTGGAATCGTCCGGGGAACTGCGCGGCGAGCCTCTGCTTTCAAAGGTTGTGCCGGCGATGCATTGGCAGCTAGCGAGCCTCTCGGCCGGCCAGTTCCCCCTCGGGGCCAACAACACCTGGCACGGCGGCGTCCATCTGCCCCTCAAGGCACCCGGACAGACGGTCGTGGCCCCGTTCGACGGAGAGATCGTTGCGCTTCGTCTCGACGACGATGCGTCCTCGTCTACGGGGATGTACGGAACCACCAACTTCCTCCTCCTGCGTCACGAGCTGAGCGAGTACGTCGCGCGGATGTTCAAGGGGAAGCACCCTACGGACGACGACGATCCATCCTCACCTCGGAAGTCCAAGAAGAAGAAGAGCCCGAGCGTCGGGCCAGGGGCGACCAACGATCCGGAGGACGTCATCGCCGTCAAGAACGCGCTGCGAAATCGGTTCGACAAGGCGGGGACGCCTTTCTACAACCCGGCGAACCTCGACGCGCTCATGGATGGCGGGACGGATGCGGAGCTCTTCGACGCGATCTCGCGGTTTCAGGCCTCGTTGCCGCGGCCGAAGAAGATGAAGAAGTCCCATCCGTGGCCAGATGGCGTGATCACCCGCGAGGGGTACACATGGAACGCGCTCGTCGGAAAGAAGAAGAAGCCCGAGGCTCCGCCGCCCCCGCCTGAGGAGCCAAGGACGGATCCGGATGTCCCGAGTGGTCCAGAGGTACCGACGAAGGAAGGCGGCGACACGACGGAGCCGGCGCAACGCGAGCTCGACCCGAAGCGCATCGTCTACTCGCTACTGATGCATCTGGGTGCCTCGTCGGTCGGAGCGCAGGCGAAGATGCCTTGGGTGGGCCGAGCGAAGGTCCCGCCAAGGCCGGGAAACGCGGACGAGGAAGCGATCGCCCGAGCCAAGCGCGACCGCGAGGATGACGAGGCGGAGGGACACGAGCTCAAGCTGAAGAAGCAGGTGGGATTCCCGCGCGATGCTCAGGACGAGACGGCCGCGGGCGAACCCGAGGAGATCAAGTGGGTGCAGAGGCGGTTGGTCCGCTTCGGCTACTTCGCAGGCGAGGTCGACGGCATCTGGACGGAGGACCTCCGCGGCGCCATCGCAGCGTTTCAGGGCGACTACGTCGATTACTACGCGACGGGCGAGCATGGTGAGGCGCCGGGTTACGTCACCCCGAAGGGAGACACGGCGGCAGCGCTACGCAAACCGAAGTGGAAGCTGGACGGCGAGGCGGCAGGCGGGAAGATCGACTCGCTCTTGCTGGCGAGGGCTTCGGCTCGCGATGAGCACGGTCGCGCAGAGGTCGTCTCGGGCCTCGCGATTCCTGTGCGCGCCGGAGAGCCGCTCTGGCCGGGGGGCCAGGTGACCATCGCGGTCGATGGCACGCTCGAGACCAAGGATCAGATCCACTTCGAGGTCTTCTCGGAGCCATCGGTCACCAACTGGCCGGAGCTGGTGGACAGCACGCAAGATCTGGTGGTCGACGACGTGCCGGACGCCCTGTTCGCGGCCGTCGAGATCGTCCCCGGCTTCGCGAAGGACCGACGCCTCGAAGCAGGTGAGCTCCAGGCGTTCTACGCCGACGAACGGTCACACTTCCTGCGGCGAACGCAGTGTCGCTTCCGCAGCGAGTGGGCCGTCGACATCCCCGGGTGGATCGCGCGGCTCGACGACCTCGGGGTTGACACGAGTGGGATCCGCGAAGCCCTGGAAGCCCATGTGATGTGGGACGCCGCGGCGGATGTCCTGCCCTCCTCTTCTCACGTCTGGCACTACCACCCCGTGGAGTTCCTTGGCCGATACGCCGAGATCGTGGAGATCCTTAGGCCGAGGCCGCCGGAGCCTCGCGGCAAGTGCCGCGTCGATGTGCAGGTGCAGTTCTCTGACGGCCAGCCCTGGTCGGGTGCCCACGTGCAGCTCGCGATGGTCGGGGAGCCGGGCGCGACGGCGACGGCGGATGTGTACGGCGTCGCTCGCTTCTACGAGGTTCACGTTGGAGCGGGTATCGCGTTCATCGACGAGCATGTGGACGCAGCTGCATTTGTCGACGTCGAGCCGGGCGAAGCGACCGTCGCGGCGACGATCGTCGCACCGATCGCGGGACCAGATGTAGCGACGGCGCTACTCCATGTCCGACTCGTTGGCGCCGGCGGGGCGCCCGTCCCCGACGCAGAAGTCTTCCTCGTAGGCGACGCCGAACTGGGTCCCATCGCGTCGGATGCGGATGGTGTTGTCACGTTCGGGCCGCTCGATCCAGGGGAGTACTCGGTAAACTGCCGCAGCGTGTCCTCGCTCAGTCTCGAGCTGCAGGCCGGTACCCGTTCGGAAGTCGTTCTCGAGCTTGGGGTGGGTGCGATCGCCCTGGCCGTCAACTTCTCCAACGGTACCCCCGCGCGTGGACTCCTGGTGTACGCGCAGCTCGTCGAGGTGGACGGCCGCGAGCGGGAGCCGGACGAGCGATCGACGGACGACGACGGGTTCGCGAGCTTCGAGGTCGTCGCGGGCGACTACGAGGTTTGGGTGCACGGGATCCCAGAGGCCTACGAGAACCTGGAGGTCGAGGTCGACATGACGACGCCGGTTTCGCTCGTCGTCCCGCACGCACCCGTGCCCGCGCCCGACACCCCCGACGTGGGAGCCGTCGATGTGTTCGTTCTTGACGCCCTGGGGGTCCCACGCGCGGGCGAGTTGGTCTGGTTACTCGACGATGCCAACCAGCAGATCGCCAGCGCTCGAACGGACGGCGGAGGACGTTGTCGATTCGACGAACTGGCGGAAGGTACCTACGGGATCAGCGCGGAGCACGGCAAGGCGGACGAGCTCGGGGTCGTCGTGAAGGCCGGAGAAGCCATCCAAGTCTCGGTACGCTTCGGGCCGAGCCAGAAGCCGGCGGACGTGAAGCCCACCGGCAACCTTCTCGTGACGGTCGTGTACGAGGACGGTGCGGACTTCGACGGCACACTGAAGATCACGCGCCGCGACTACACGCGCCTCGTCTCGGAACGGATGACGGGCTCGTTCAAGCGCGTCGACGGCGTGGAGGCTGGCCCGATCGTTGTCTACGTCGACGGCTATGAGCAGGAGGTCCGGATCGACCTCCCTGCCGACGTGGACGTACCCATCATGCTGCTCTTGCCGGGGTTGTGATGGCCGGCAACGTCGTGCAGTTGACGCTCGCGGACGGTCGTGTCTTCGCGCTTCTGCGCGAGGCGGAGTTATCGCGTTGGGACAACGGCCTCGCGGCCGACCAGCTCCACGGGGCGGTGGTCGACGCGATCGACCCCGACGCCCTGGTGCCGCTGGCAGGCGCGCTCGGATATGGGGCGCGCGCGGGCGAACGCGGTGCATTGTTGGCATGGCTCGCCGAGGAGCTGGAGCGCGGCGAGCTCGTCGCCATCGAACTCGAGGCGCCTCCCCTTGGCGCCTGGCCGGTTCTCCGGGGGAGCGAGCGCATAGGGGACCCGACGACCGTCATCCCGCTCAAGCATCTGCGACGCGATCCACCGCCGACGGACGAGGCTTGGGTCGAGTTCCGTGTCGTGGATGGTGCAGACCGGCCCTTCGGGAAGATGCTGGTACTCGTGCACTACGCCGATCGACCCTCGGCCGCGGTGAAGCTCGACGCCTCGGGGCTCCATCGGGTCGAGAACCTCGACAGAAGCGCTCGGGTCCGCGTCGAGCTGCCGACGCGCCGCGATCTGCCAGTTTGGCGCGAACGAGGACGGGCGATGGCGGCCGCGTCCTCGGACATCGTGTTGCGTGCGGCACCCGGCGCCGTCGTGCAGCTGCCCAAGGCGCAATCGACATACCGGATCGTTGTGCGCGAGGCGCCACCAGGATTCAGTGGATGAAGACTACCAGAAGGGAGGCGGGCATGAGCGAGAGAATCAATCACGTGCGGTATGAGTTTGAGTGCGGGTCAGCGAGGTGGCGGGTACTGCATGTGCGGCTTCGCGAAGAGCTGAGCCGCCCGTTTCGAGCCGAGATCCGTGCGCTCTGCGAAGGAGATGCTTCCGTCGACGCGCTCTGGCACGAGGCCGGCGAGCTCACACTCGCCCGCGATGATCGTGTCCGTGTCTTCCGGGGGAGCGTGGTCCAGGCCCAGCTGTCGAAGTCGCGCGAGGGCACGATCGCTCGACTTCGCTTCATGCCGAAGCTGGCATGCCTTGGCTGGTCGGCCCGACATCGGATCTTTCAGGATGTGGACGCGCTCGAGGTCATCGAACGAATCCTGGGCGTTGGCGGTGACGTCCGCCTGAACCGCGCGTCGGTGTCACGCCAGACGTTGAGGGACTACCTCACGCAGTATGACGAGTCGGACCTGGCCTTCTGCGCGCGGGTTCTCGAGGACCTCGGGATGGCCTGGAACGTGGACGACGGAGACGACGAGCAGTTGGTGAGGTTGCTCGACAATGTGGATTCGTTCTTGCGCGACCCGGACCTCGCGGATCTGCGCCTCATCCCTTCGGCGTTCGACGAAGCGAGCAGCGAGAGCGTGCAGTCGCTCGAGTTCATTCACAACTACCCCGCGGCACCAGTCGTGGAGCGAGAGTGGCGTTGGACCGAAGAACCGAGCGTCGTCGAAGCTCGATTTCCGACTGGCGGTGATGACATCGCAACGCACGAGATGTTCGCCCTGCGCCGCGCGGGCGTGGAGGACGTTGAGGGTTCCGTACGCCGGGAGTACGAGCGGCGGGCAGCGTCCGACGCGCTTGGCCGAGGACGAGCGAACGCCATCGCGATACGCCCCGGTCGACGCATGACGGTCACAGGGCCGCAAGGAGAGACGGTCGAGCTCGCGATCCTCGCGGTGACACATGTCGGGCATGATCCCGCTGTCGGCGAAACGGCCCCTGGGCCGAACTATGTGAACACCTTCGCGTGCAAGCTCGCGGATGCGCCGTATCGCGCGCAGCGCACCCCGGCCAGGCCAAAGATTCAGGGGACGCACACCGCGGTCGTCGTTGGTCCACCCGGCGAGGAGATCCATACCGACGAGCACGGCCGGATCAAGGTGCGCATGCAGTGGGATCGGAGTGACACCGCCGACGCGGACGCAAGCTGCTGGTTGCGCGTCGCTCAGTCCTGGGCGGGGAGCGGCTGGGGCAGTGTCGTCATCCCGCGCGTCGGAATGGAGGTGCTCGTGACGTTCCTCGACGGAGACCCCGACCGCCCGATGTGCATCGGCTGCGTCTACAACGGCGCGAACACCCCGCCTTACCCGCTTCCCGACGAGAAGACGAAGACCACGCTGCGCTCGAACAGCTCGCCCGGCGGCGATGGCTTCAACGAGCTCACCTTCGAGGACCGCAAGGATGCCGAGCAGGTGTTCCTGCACGCGCAGCGCGATCTCGTCGAGAAGGTGAAGCGCAACGAGACGATGTCGATCGGCAGCGACCGCGGGATCAGCGTCGGCCGCAACGACACGTTGTCGGTCGGTGGCGATCAGAAGGTCACGGTCGACGGCAACCAGACGCTCAACGTAAAAGGCGGCGGCAAGCAGGGGACCCTCGGCACCGAGGTCGCGATCACGGGCTCGTGCAACATCACGGTCACCGACCCCGGCAAAGTTCTGATCGACGCCCAGTCGAGCATCGAGCTGCGGTGTGGCGCGAGCAAGATCATGATCGACACGACCTCGATCAGGATTTTCGCCGGCAGCGGGGCCTACACCAACCTCGATACGGCGATCTTCTCGCAGTCGTCCGTGGGCGCCTCGACGGAGCTCAAGGAGGCGGTCACTGCGAAGTCGATGCACGGCGGCGCGTTCGTGCTCGACGGCAAGGTGAGCTCGACCTCGGCGGACGGCGCTTCGGTGGTGATCGACAAGGAGGTCACCGCGAAGGCGATCGCGGGCGCCCAGCTCACGCTGAACGCCGACGCCGCGCTCGGTGGTGCCAAGGTGTCGGTCGAGTCGGGGCAGGGCAGTTGGCTGGTCTTGGATGCCAGCGCCGATCTCGGCGGCGCCATGAAGACCACGTGCAGCGGTCCGGGGGGCCAGATCGAGGTCGCGGCCACCGGCGTCACGATCGACGGCTCACAGGTCGAGATCAACGGCGCCGCCAAGGTGGCGATGCTCGCCCCGCTCGTGAGCGCGAACTGATGGCGTCCTCCGATGGAGCTTCGGCCGAGCTCGGGCCCCTGCTCGAGGCGCTCGCGCGCTTCGTGGGCGACCGTCGGCGCCGGCTGCTGCAAGTGCGGACGTCGGTGGCCGAACGTGCCAGCGTTGTCGAGATCGTAGCGGCACACGAGCACCGCGTCGACAATCGCTCGCCGTTCGTCGTGTGCGAAGCGCCCCATGACACCGGCATGCCCGGGTGGGCGGACCGAGCGATCCATGCGCGAGCCGTGCACGAGCATCGGTGCGAGCAGGCGCCGGAGATCCCCGCTCTGCCTGCGCCGCCGGTTGCACCGGACGAGGTCGTGGGCTTCGCGCTGCAGCTGCAGCAGCTCCTGCACGCGCCGCCGCCCGAGACCGAGGGTCTGGTGGTCGTGCTGGCGCCGGAGCGGATCGCCGCCCCGGCGGCGTGGAGCGCCGTCCTCGCGCGGGTGATCGACGAGCTCGACGGTATGCGCTGGATCGTCGTGGAGGCCGAGACCGACGCGACCCGCGATGTGGTGCGCATGCTCGGCGATGCAGCGTGCACGGTCGACGTGCGAACGAGCGACGCGAGCAGACTCGCGGCGCTCGAACGCATGGTCTCCGGCACGAGTGCAGCGGGCCCGAAGGGTGTGACGCCGCCCTCGCGTCGGGATGTCGTGCCACCTTCGCCGGAGCAGGCGAAGCGCGGCGAGCTACGTCGAGAGTTGGGTCGACTCGTGCTCGGCGCGTCGCTGGCGAGCGCGCGTGGGCAAGGACCGCAGGCGGTGGCCGAGGCTCGTGCAGCTCGCGACCTGGCGCTGGGCGCAGGATGGGCCGACGAGGCCCTCGCACTCGAGACGATGCTGGCGGGCTATCTCGTCGGCGCGGGGGCCGTGGCGGAGGCCGAGTCCGCGTTCGCGCGGGCGATCACGTCCGCGCGGGATCACGGCAAGCTCGACAAGGTCGCGGCGGCAGGGTTCGGCCTCGGGGCCACGCGAACGATCCGCGCAGAGGCGCACACGGCCCTGGTCGCCTATGCGGAGGCGGCCGTGGCCGCCGAGCAGAGCGGGCAGCCGCTCTTGGCCCTCGAGGGTGCGCGACTCGCCGGCCAGGCCGCGCTGAACCTGCGGATGGAGCCGCAGGCGATCGCGTTCTTCGGCAAGGCGGTTGCGTTGGCCGAGTCCGGTGGACCGTTCGTTGCGCACTCGAGTGCACCCGCGGCTGCGCAGTCGCTGGCCAAGATCTGTCGACGCCGCGGGTTGCACGTCCGCGCGGCCGAGCTCGACGCGCTCGCGAGCCGCTTCGGCGCCATCGAGCGCGCAGCCGCGGACGCGCCGGCCGAGCTCGCCGTGTCCACGCCAGGAACACCCGAGGCGCCGCGCGACCGAGCCGCGCCGTCCCCGGCCCCTGAGACACCGCGTAATCTCGAGGCGCCGACGCCATTGCCCTCGCCGCTCGCGGCAGCCTTCGCGGAGGCGGTCAGCGCAGCTCCCGAGGTGCCGGCGGCAGGATTCGAGCCGACCGGCGTGCTCACGCTCGACGAGATCGCACGCATGCACTGGGGCGGTGTGATCGAGGCCGAACGCGACGTCCCACCCGACGAGGTGTCGCGGAGCTGGACGCGTGCGGAGGTCGAGCGTCTGCAGCTCGCCGTGGAGCACGCCCTGAGCGACGAGACCAGCGCGATGCTCTCGAAGCACGAGCTCGCAGCGCTGCGTGGCGAGTCGGTGCTCGAGCAGCTCGCTGCAACGTTCGACGCCGCGGCGTCCGCACCGAGCGAGGCGCCCGTGCGGCACGCCGACGAGCCCTCGATGATTCTCGGGCCTCGACATGCGGCCGAACCGTCGCAGGTGCTCGGCCAACGCGTGCGGCAGCCCGACGAGGTGTCCTCGTCAGCGTCCGAGCCCCCTGCCGAGCTCGTCGCGAAGCTCGACCGACCCGTGCCAGGTGCCCCCCGAGCACCGCTCGATCCGACCGACGTGATCGCCCCGCCGGCCGGCGCCTACGAGACGCTGCCCGATGTTTCGGTACGCCCGATCGCCGACGCTCCGGCCGCGACGAGCGATGACGAGCGCGCGGCGGTGGCCGCTGCGTTGGCCCGTCTCGTTGCCGCCGGCGAGGGCGTCGTCGTGCTGCGGCGAGAGGACATCGCGCTGCTGCGCCAGCACGTGTTCGCCAAGCCCCCGGGCGCGGCTCACCACGCCGACGCGGCGGCGGACGACAGCGACAGGAGCGATGGCTGATGCCCGTCGCGAGCACATGGATGGACCTCGTCCTCGGCGTGGACACGCACATCGAGGTCGTGCCCACGCCGGCACCCACGCCCACGCCGTTCCCGCATCCGCATGCGAGCGTGGTGTTCGATCCGATCGGCTACATCGTCGGCGAGGTCGTCGGGATGTTGTTCGCGGCCTGCGCCGGCCAGCCGATCCAGCCCCGCGGCCCGGTGCTCATCGGCGGGAAGATGGCCACCGTCACCGGCGATAGCGCGAGCCTGCCGATCAAGCACATCATCATCCCGCCGGGCACCACGTTCCTCACCGGGATCACGTCGAGCAGCGCCGACCTCGTGTTCGGTTCGAAGACGGTGCTCTTCCGCGGCAGCAATGCGGTGCGCAGCGGGGATGTGGCGCTGTCGTGCTCCGACCCGATCGACCTGCCGACTGCGCAGGTGATGTCCACGTCGATGGGCGGCGGGGTCACGGTGGTCGGCGGCCCGCCGGCGCTCGACGTGCTCGCGCTCGCGGGCTCGCTCGGGATGAAGCTCGTCCGCACCAAGTGGATGGCCGGTAAGGCGCATGCACTGGTCGACAAGGTCGTGCCGCAGAGCTGGAAGCGGTTCCGCCGACTGGCGCACAAGACCGCGTGCTTCTTCACGGGGCACCCGGTCAACGTCGCGACCGGCACGGTGAGCACCAGCGCCGTCGACCTCGAGCTACCGGGGGCGATCCCGGTGAGGTTCGCGCGTGAGTACGACAACAACTGGTCCGATCGCGATCTCGGGCTCGGCCACGGCTGGAGTCACTCGCTCGATCAGCGTGTGTGGCTCGAGGAGGGCTGCGTCGTCGTACTCGAGGGCGACGGTCGCGAGCTCGAGTTCTCCACCCGCGAGCTCCCCGACCGCGTGATGCGCAAGGGCGACCGCGTATGGCATCCCGTCCACCGCGCCACGCTCGTGGCCAAGGGCGAGCTGCGCTGGGAGCTGCACGGCGCCGACGGGATCATCCGCGAGTTCGCGCCGATCCCCGGCGAGTTCCCCGCGAACAAGGATCGCGGCATGGCGCGGCTGGTCGCGATGCGCCGTCGCGACGGCCAGCGGGTCGAGCTCACCTACGACCCGCACGCGCGGCTGCACCGCGTCGTCGACTGCGGTGGCAGGATCGTCGAGCTCGAGCACGACGCGCGCGGGCGCTTGCGTCGGCTGTGGGCACCTTCGGCCGACGGCACCGGGCTGCGTCAGCACGCCGAGTATCGCTACTCCGACGACGGCGATCTGGTCAGCGTCGTCGATGCCACCGGCAAAGTGTGGTCGTTCGAGTACGACGGGCACCTGCTCGTGCGTGAGCAGGATCGCAACGGGCTGTCGTTTTACTTCCAGTACGACAGCCACGGCTCGTTCGCCCGCTGCACCCGTACGTGGGGCGACGGCGGGATCTACGACCACCTCATCACCTACAACCCCAAGGGTCTCGAGACGATCGTCAGCAACTCGCTCGGCGAGACGACGGTGTACGGCCTGAACGGCTTCGGGATGGTCACGAGGATCGTCCAGCCCGGCGGCGGGACGATCGCGCGAGAGTACACCGAGGCGCTGTGGCTCGCCGCCGAGATCGACGAGCTCGGCCAGCCCACGCGCTACACCTACGACGAACGCGGCAACCTCGTGATGCGGGTCGAGCGCGACAAGGCGGTCACGAAGATCCGCTACGTCGACGATCGTCCGGTCGAGCTCGTCGATGCTAGCGGCGCGACCTGGGCGTGGAGCTATGACAACGCGGGTCGGGTCGCCACGCAAACCGACGCGCTCGGGTACGTCACCACGTACGTGTACGAGGACGCGCGGCTCGTGGCGATCGTGGAGGCTGACGGTTCACGCACGTCGTTCGGATGGGATCGCGCGGGCAACCTAGTCGAACGCGTGTTCGCCGACGGCACGCGGGAGTCGTGGTCGAACGATGCGCTCGGGCGCGAGGTCAGGTTCAACGACGCCCAGGGCAACGTGCAGCGGCGGGCGTACGACGCGCTCGGACGGGTGATCCAGATCGAGGAGCCCGACGGCAACGTTCGGCAGATCGCCTACGACGCCGAGGGCAACATCGTGCACGCGCGCGATGCCTGGCGCGACATCACGCTGCGCTACACCGGGCGGGGCTGGCTCGCGGCGCGCGAGGTTGCGGGCACCACGGTGCAGTACCGATACGACACCGAGGGCCAGCGCACCGCCGTCATCGACGAGCACGGCTCGGAGCACCGCTTCGAGATCGACCCCACCGGCCACATGCAGGCCGAGGTGACATTCGACGGCAAGCGCACCCAGTTCGTCCGCGATCGCGGCGGGCGGCTGCTGTTCGCGATCGGGCCCGACGGGGCCAAGACGAGTTACGAGCACGACACCATGGGGCGGCGCACGAAGGCGTCGCATCCGGACGGCCGCGAGGAGATGTTCGCGTACGACCGCATGGGGCGGATCACCGAGGTGGTCAACGCCGACGCCACCGTGACGTTCGTGCGCGATTCGGCGGGACGCGTCGTCGAAGAGCGGTGCACGCGAGGCGACGTCGCCGAGCCGGTGGTCATCGCCAGTCGTCGAGATCACCGGGGTCGGCGGATCGGCCTGCGCTCGAGTCTCGGTGCGGACGTGACGATCGAGCGCGACGTCATGGGCGACGTCCGACGCGTGGCACAGGCGCGCGGGACGATGCAGCCGTGGGAGGCCACGTTCACGCGCGACCGGTTCGGCAACGAGACCACGCGTACGCTGCCGGGCGACGCGGTCTCGCAGTGGTGGCGCGACACGCTGGGGCACCCGTTGCAGCACGTCGTCGGGCGCGAGGGCCAGGCGTTTCGGGCGCGTCGCTATCGCTGGGACAAGGGCGATCGCCTCGCCGCGATTAGCGAGGTCGCCGAGGGCCAAGCACCGGGCGAGAACGAGATCCTCTACACCCACGATGGCCGCGGTGCGCTCGTGTCCGCGACGCTGCCATCGGGTGCGGTCGAGGGTCGCTATCCCGACGCGGTCGGCAACCTGTTCGCCACCAAGGAGCGCACCGATCGCACCTATGGGCGTGCGGGCGAGGTGCGACGGATCTCCACGCCGCAGGGGGCGATCGAGCTCGACTACGACGATCGCGGCCGGCTCAGCCGCAAGCGCGATGCCCAGGGCGAGTGGCGGTTCCACTGGAACGCGTCCGATCGTCTCGTGCAAGTCGATCGGCCCGACGACACCGCCGTGACGATGACCTACGACGCGCTCGGGCGGCGGCTGTCGAAGAACCACCGCGGCAAGAAGACGGTGTTCGTGTGGGCCGGCGATGTTGTGCTGCACGAGTGGAGCGAGGCCGCCGAGGTGCCCGCGTGCCGGCTCGAGCACGCCGAGCTGGCCAAGCTCGCGATGCTCGAGGAGACGAAGGCCAGGTTGCGTGCCGACCTGCCAGAGGCGTGGCAGGAGCGATGGGATACGGTCCTCGCCAACGACGCCGGCTACGAGCGCGTGCACGCCCGCGTGCGGCGACACGAACGCGAGGGCGAACCGAAGCCGCCGGACGATGCGGTCGGGCCGGTGGTCACGTGGCTGTTCGAGCCGGGGAGCTTCGCTCCACTCGCGCGGGTCACCGCCGAGGATGCCCACAGCATCGTCACCGACCACGTGGGCACCCCGCTCGTCGTGCTCGACAGCGGTGGCGTCTCGCAGGCGCAGTTCGTGGTCGACACGTACGGGCGCGCGCGAGCGGCGGGACGCGGTTGGCTGTGCCCATGGCGCTTCGCCGGGCAGTACGCGGATCCCGAGACGGGACTCCACTACAACAGGTTCCGCCACTATGACCCGTCGGCGGGGCGCTACCTCAGCCGCGACCCGCTTGGGCTCCGAGCGGGGCTGCAGGCCTACGGGTACGTCGAGGACCCAACGCGATGGGTCGACCCTCGCGGCCTTACCACGACGACGCCGGGTGGGTGCGACGGGAAGGCCGCAGACTCGGGAACGTCGAGCAACCTTGCGCCCGCTGTTGCCCCCCATCAACTCGATCTCTTCCCGGCCGAGCCGTATGACCGAGCCAAGCACTACGGACGGACGCCTACCCCGGAGCAGCAAGCCGCCGTGCCGGAAGGGATGGAGTTCGATCACGACCCCATGCTGGTTCAGCACTACTGGGAGGGCTCCGGCGATGGCGGACTCGCCGGGCACAATATGACTCCCGACGAGCGGAAAGCCTTCGCAGCGGACGTTGCGCATGGCAAGGCGGCGACGCCCGGTGATCAACGAAGGCAAGGGGCCGCGGCAGCTGCATACTCGAAACGGAAGAACAGGGAATATGGTCTCAAATAGCAAAGCCGCCACGACGCACGTCGGCAGTGTCTCCTCCGAGGGCGGTCCTTTGATCCTCCTCGACGCTCAAGTTGTCCGCGGATGGTCGGGGATCGATGGAGCGGACTATGAGCGCGCGAGCTCGCTGCTCGATAGAGCCCCCGACGCGCTTGGCGGAGAGATCTCTGTCGGGAGTTCCTCAGGCGTTCTCTGGCAACCGAGCGCCGGCACGATCGATGTCTTTCGGGTTGGGGATGGGTTCGCCCTCGTGCGCTGGTTGGGTCCCGGCGAACCATCGGCAAGTCTGCTCGGGCTGCCGGCAACCCGGCAGGAGATTCTCGGGCGATTGCGGCTCGCGGACAGGCTCGTCGTCCTCTGGGCCGCGGAGAACGGAGGTGACATCGACGGTCTTCCTGTACCGCAGCCGGGCCCTGCCAGGGGGGCGCTCGCGGTGGAGGGGTCAGGTCTCATCGCCGCTTGCAGCCCGGGTCTTTTCGAAGTGACGCATGAGGCGTTCTCTGACGCGACGGGGCGTGGCACACGGTGCTGGATACGGCGTCTGCGTTCTGGAGCCGATCACGCGGCGGACTCGTAGGCCACGCACTTCGGATCGCCCGCCGAACCGCGCGACGTTATCCCGCTCGGCATCACGCCGTTGGTTGCGCCTAGCTGCTGTTTCTGTGCAGTCGGGAGTAGAAATGCGGCCGTGCCACCGAGTTCCGAGTTCCGCCGACTGTGGGTTTGCGGCCGGCGCGAACCGCCACCGTCGCGCTCGGTGAAGACCCCTTCCCCGGCGAGCGACGGCAGACGGACAACCACGTGAAAAGACGACGCTGAGCCTCGGGCACGAGTTGTGCTGAGCGGCCCGGCCACATGCCGCCCGATCACGCCGTCGCCGTCGCCGTCTCCGAGCTCCCATCTCCCGTCGTCACTCTCCGCATCGCGCCGATCGCCGCGCCTAGCCTTGCCTTCCAGGCGCCGACCCTCCGCGGCCTGGAGTGTCCGTCCGG
>CADEGN010000073.1:22291-30930 GCA_902826865.1 uncultured Myxococcales bacterium | reverse complement strand
GTCGAGCAGGATCGGGCGTAGCGTCCGTTGCCGGAGGGCGCGGATGTCTGCGTTGACATAGCTGCGACTGACGTCACCACAGGGGATGGTGATGGTGAGGGTTTTTGAAGAGAGTACGGCCCGCACACGGTCTCGCCGGGGGTGCGGCCCGTGAAGCACACATGTCCCGGGTCGCAGCACCCGTCGCGGTAGGGCGGTGGCGATGCGCAAGTGCGTGTCGAACACCAGGACAATCGGATTGCACCCGCGCACCAGGCGAACGTCGAGTTGCGGATCGTCCGCCAGCACGGTGCCGATCCCGACCGCAACCGCGTGGTGCGTCGCCCGCAGGCGATGGGCATCGCGCCTCGCCGCTTCGCCGGTGATCCAGCGACTGTGACCTGTTCGCACCGCGATGCGACCGTCGAGCCCGATCGCCGCTTTGAGCGTGACCCACGGCTGTCCACCGCGAACCTGGTGGAGGTAGTGCGCGTGCACGTCGGCCGCCCGCTCCGCCGCGACACCGAGTTCGACGTCGACACCGGCCGCGCGCAGGCGCCTCAGGCCCTTGCCGGCGGCGTGGGGGGCCGGATCGATCACGCCAACGACGACGCGCCGAATCCCCGCGCCGATGATCGCCTCGGTGCATGGCCCGGTTCGGCCACGGTGACAACAGGGCTCGAGGGTGACGTACAACGTGCTGCCGCGCGCAGCATCACCGGCGGCCGCGATCGCACGCACCTCTCCGTGAGGGCCACCGGTTGCAGCCGAGCGCGCGGCCCCAACCACCTGGCCGCGCCGAATGAGCACGGCGCCGACGCATGGGTTGGGATAGGTCCCGCCGAGGCCGCGTCGTGCCCACGCGATCGCCCGCGCCATATGGCGCGCGTCATCCGCCGCGCCCACGTCCGCTGCTTTCCGCGGCTGCGCGCTCGGCCGCGGCCTCGAACAACGTGCGTTGTCCGGCCGGATCGACCTGCTCGGCCTTCTCCATCTCGTGAAGTAGCCGCTCGAATTCCTCGACCGACTCGAAGCTGCGATAAACCGACACGAATCGCACGTACGCCACGGGATCCACCGCGTGCAGGTAGTGCATCGTGCGTTCGCCTATCTCCGCGGCGTGGATCTCCCGGTCGCCACGGGTGAAGGCCCATTGCTCGACGCCCGCGACGATTCCCTCGAGTTGCTCGGGCCGAACCGGCCGCTTCCGACACGCGAGCTTGAGGCCCGCCAGTAACTTGTTGCGATCGAAGGGTTGACGGACCCCGGAGCGCTTCACCACAACGGGGAGGTTCTCCTCGATCCGTTCGAAGGTGGTAAACCGATGCCCGCAGCCCTCGCACTGGCGGCGACGGCGGATCGAGGTAGCGTCCCGTCCGTCGCGCGAGTCGAGCACCTTGGTGTTGACATTGCGGCAGACGGGGCAGCGCACCGCGGCTCACCTCCGCCGCAGTTCGTCGAGCTTGGCCACCCGCCGGGCGTGGCGGCCGCCCTCGAACCCCGTGGCAAAAAACGTCTCCACCAGCAGTCGCGCCAGCCCAACGCCGACGACTCGCGATCCGAGACACAGCACGTTGGCATCGTTGTGTTCGCGTGCCGCCAGGGCGCTGAACGCATCGGAGAGGACCGCGGCGCGGATCCCCGCGATCCCATTGGCGCTCATGGCCATCCCTTGACCCGTACCGCACACGAGCAAGCCGAGCGACCCAGGATCGGCCAAAATCGCCGCACAAACCTCGGCCGCGACGTCCGGGTAATCGACCGCGTCGGTCGCCTCGGTCGGACCGCGTTCGCTGGCGATCTCGTGACCGAATTCGCCGAGCGCGGCCACCAAGGCCTGGCGCATCGCCACCGCCGCGTGATCGCTGCCGACGTGCACGCGCATCGGCTCAGCTCGCCCGCCGCAGAACCAACGCGGCGTTGGTTCCGCCGAAACCGAAACTGTTGCTCATCGCGTACTCGATCTGACTCGCGCGCGCCCGGTGCGGAACATAGTCGAGGTCGCAGTCGGGATCGGGATCGTCGAGATTGATCGTGGGAGGCAGGATTCCATCGCGCAGGGCCAGGGCACAGATCGCAGCTTCGAGGCTGCCGGCGGCGCCGAGCAGGTGCCCGTGCATGGACTTGGTGGAGCTGACGGCGAGGCCCTTGTGCGCGTGTTCCCCGTAGACCGCGCGAATCGCCGCGGTCTCGATCGCATCGGCGATCGTGGAGGTCGCATGGGCGTTAATGTAGCCGACCTGCTCCGGCAAGAGCCCCGCATCCTTTAGCGCAAGCTGCATGCAGCGGGCCGCTCCGGCCCCGCCGGGCGACGGCATGGTGATGTGGTGAGCATCCGCGTTGGCGGCGTATCCCGCGATCTCCGCGATGATCTTCGCCCCGCGGCTGCGCGCGCGCTCGAACTCCTCGAGCACGAGGATCGCCGCACCCTCCGACAGCACGAAGCCGTCACGGCTGGCTGAAAACGGCCGACTCGCCTTCGTCGGCTCATCGTTGCGCTGGCTCAGCGCGCGGGCCGAGCAAAATCCGCCGATCCCGAGGGGCGTGACCGTGGATTCGGTTCCGCCGGCCAGCATCGCGTCAGCGTCACCGCGCTCGATCAGCCGCGCCGCCTCGCCGATCGAATGCGCACCCGTCGAGCACGCCGACACCATGCTCATGTTGGGCCCGCGGCAATCGTGCAGGATCGACACCTGGCCGGGCGCGAGGTTGATGATGACCGACGGTGTGAAGTAAGGGCTGATGCCGTGGCGCGGGCCCTTCTCCAACAGGGTCTTGTAGGTGCTCTCGATGATGCCGAGGCCACCCATCCCGGCCCCGATGTAACAACCCCAGCGCTCTGGGTCGGGCCGTTCACCGCCGCTGCTCGGATCCAGACCAGCCTGCTTCACTGCCATGTCCGCAGCAGCAATCGCGTAGTGGATGAAGAGATCCATCTGCCGCAGGTTGCGTTTGGCAATCCACTTAGTGGCGTCGAAATCCCGCACCTCGCCCGCGATCGTGGTGGTGAACTCGCTGGCGTCGAATCGGGTGATGCGCCCGATGCCGGACTCACCGGCGCACAGCCGTCGCCAGGTTTCCTCGGTGCCCACGCCGAGCGGCGAGACAAGCCCGATGCCGGTGATCGCGATTCTCCTGCGTGCCACGCTGCTCTCCTTCTTGGACGCGGGCCCTTGCTCGGTTGCCAGGGCCCTTGTCCGCGCCGCGTCAGTTCCCGACGCGGCTCTTGATGTAAGAGACCGCGTCGCCCACCGTCTTGATCTTGTCGACCTCGTCGTCTGGGATCTTGACGTCGAACTGCTCTTCGAGCGCGAGCACGAGCTCGACGATCGCCAACGAATCCGCGCCGAGATCCTCGGTGAACGTCTTCGCCTCGCTCACGTCCTCGGGCTTGACGTCGAGCTGTTCACAGATGATTTCTTTTACGCGGGCTTCGATGTCTGCACTCATTTTCAGGCTCCTTGGGGCAACGTACGAGATGCCGCGTGCTCACGCGACGGCGGATGAGGTTCAGATCAGCAGGCCTCCGTTGACCCGCAAGACGTGACCTGTAACGTAAGCGGCGGCGGGGGCGGCCAAGAAGGCCACCGCCTCAGCGATCTCATCGGCAAGGCCGATTCGGCCGAGGGGAATTTGGACGAGCAAGGCTGCGCGCGCGTCGCCCTGCAGCGCGGCCTGCGTCATGTCGGTATCGATGAAACCGGGCGCGACCGCGTTCACGGTGACACCCCGGCTGGCCAGCTCGCGGGCGATCGACTTTGTCAGACCGATCAGCCCGGCCTTGGTGGCGGCGTACATGGCTTGGCCGGCGTTGCCCTGTTCGCCGACAACGCTGGTGAGATTGATGATCCGGCCGCGTTCCTTGGCCTTGAGCAGGTGTCGCGTGGCCGCCTTGGCGCACAGAAACGCGCCCCGGAGATTGATGCGATGCAACGCGTCGAAGTCCTCCGCGCGCGCCCGCATGAGCAGGGCGTCGATCGAAACCCCCGCGTTGTTGACGAGGATATCGAGGCCACCGAGACCGGCGACAACCGCCTTGATCCCCGACTCCACCGCGGCTTCGTCCCCAACGTCGAAGCCAAACGGCATGGCGCGCCCGCCCGCGGCCACGATCGCGGTGCAGACCTCGGCGGCCGCGGCCTCGTTGCGGGCGTAGTTGACGGCCACCTGGGCCCCTCGCTGGGCGAGGGTGATCGCGATCGCGCGGCCGATACCTCGGCTCGCGCCGGTCACCAACGCCACCCGCCCGCCGAGGTCGAGCGCGGCCGGAAGGGCGCGAGCAGCGGGTTCAGGCGTCATCACCGAGCCCGTTTAGCACATCACATTGCGCCGGGGAACCACACGAGACCACGCGGATCTCCGGCGCGATCCGCTTGACCATGCCCGCAAGCCGATTGCCGTGACCGAGCTCGATGCCGACGCGGACGCCCAGCGCAGCGGCGCGCAGTACGGAGGCTTCCCAGCGCACTCGACCCGTGACCTGGCGGACAAGGAGATCGGCCACGCACGCCCGATCGCTGTTGGGTTCGCCGGTGACGTTGGCGACCACGGCAAATGCGAGCGGTGCGATCGCGACGTCGGCGAGCGCGGCGGACAGCCGCTCGGCCGCGGGTTGCATGAGGGCGCAGTGGAATGGCGCAGACACGTTCAGCGGAATCGCCCGCGCCTTGCGTGACTTGGCCAACGCGCATAGCCGCTCCACCGCCCCGGCATGCCCTGCTACCACGATCTGACCGCCACCGTTTTCGTTGGCCGGCGCCACGAGCTCGCCTTGCCCGGCCTCCTCACACAGCACCTGCAGCGCATCTGCGTCCAGGCCGACGATCGCCGCCATGGCGCCGACGCCGGGAGCGACCGCATCTTGCATCGCCTCGCCGCGCAAGCGGACCAACCGCACCGCGTCGGTGAAGCGCAGGGCGCCGGCGGCGACCAGCGCCGAGAACTCGCCGAGGCTGTGACCGAGGGCGACGGCCGGCCGCAGCAACCCCAGCCGCTCGCGTGCGCACGCCCACGCCGCGATACTCGTGGTCAACAGGGCGGGCTGCGCGTTGGCGGTAAGGGTGAGTTCGCTCTCGGGCCCCTCGAAGCACAGCCGCGATAGCGGCATGCCGAGGGCCTCATCGGCCTGCTCGAACACACTGCGGGCCGCGGGCGAACCTTCGAACAGGTCTTTGCCCATCCCGACCTGCTGTGAACCTTGGCCCGGAAACAGAAGCGCGATGCTCATGGTGCTTTCTCCGTTGTCCCCGCCGCGAGGGCGTCATCGCGGGCTGCCGCGCACAACGGCGCGGCCTCGGCCAACGCCGCGGTCACCGCGCCCATCATGTCTTCGTGGATCGTGCGCTGGGCAAGGCGCAGCGCGGTGGCGATCGCGAAGGGAGTCGCTCCGCCATGGCACAGAAATGCGACACCGTCGACGCCTAGCAACGGCGCCGCGCCGTAGGTGTCTGGGTTCATGCGGCTGCGCAGCTGGCCGAAGGCGCCGCGCAGGAGCAACGCGCCGAACTTGTGGACGACGGACGAGGTCACCGCGTTGCGTAGCCAGCCCGCGATCAGACGGCCGGTGGCTTCGGCGACCTTGAGCGCGACGTTGCCGGTGAAGCCATCGGTGACCACGACGTCGAAGGTCCCGTCGAATAGGCCCGCGCCCTCGGCATAGCCGGCGTACGAAAACGATCCGACGGGATGGGCCTCGAGCAGCTGGTGCACGATGCGCGTCAGCTCGGTGCCCTTGCCCTCTTCGCTGCCATTGGCGAGCACACCGACGCGGGGTCGGGCGATGCCGTGGCGGAAGGCCGCGAACGCCGCGCCGAGCACCGCGAACTGGACGAGGTTGATCGGCCGACATTCGACGTTGGCACCGACGTCGAGCACCGTCGTGAAGCTGTCGCGGTTGGGCAAGCTCGCGACGATGGCCGGGCGATCCACACCGCGCAGTCGTCGATACTTGAAGAGGCCGCACGCAAGCATGGCACCCGAGTTGCCAGCGCTCATGGCAGCCGCCGCCTCGCCGCGACGGACGAGCTCGAACGCCATCGGCATCGACGCCTCGGGCTTGGCGCGCACCGCCTTGCCCGGGTGATCGTCCATCGTGATCCGATCGGGCGCGTGGTGGATCGCGATAGGAAGGCCCTCATGATCGCTGTGCTTGCGCAGCTCGTCGGCGATCGCCTCGCGATCACCCACAAGAACGACCTCAACCCCCGTTCGCGCGGCCTCGACGGCGCCCTGCACCTCGGCGCGCGGGCAATTGTCCCCGCCGAAGGCGTCGAGCGCGATCCGGGCCGTCGCCACCTGCCGCCTCGACTACTCCTGCGCGATCTCGACGACCTGGCGCCCGCGGTACTGGCCACACGCGGGGCAAACCCGATGGCTCACCATGAGCTCCTCACAGTTGGGGCACGGCGAAAGGTTCGGTGCCGCAACCTTGTCGTGGTGGGCGCGCCGTTGGTCGCGCTTGCGGGGGCTCATTCGCTTCTTCGGGACAGCCATGGGGTTCCTGGACGCGGGAGCATAGGGGGCCCTCGGCGGGGTGCGCAACCCCGCGCCCGGAGCATCCTCACCTCGGACACAGACGGCACCGATCGCGCTAGTCCAGCTCACCGAGCTTGCGAAGGGCGTCGGCCAGCTGGCCCGGTCCCTCGGAGGGGCCGGCCGGGATCGCGTCGACCAAGGGGACCCGCGGGTCGGTGGCGCCGCACGCGGTGCACGGCGACGCGCCGTCGGGTTGCTCGTTGAGCGGTGCGCCGCAGTGTGAACACAGACCGCGACAGGCCTCGCCGCGCGGACACAGGGCGCGCATCGGGTACGCCAGCTTGACCTGCTCCGCCACCAGCGGACGCAGATCCAAGATCTGCCCGTCAAACTCCCAGAGATCGCCCGGGTCGTCCCCGTCCGACGCGTCGTCGTCCGGCTCGCCGGGCAGGACATGGGCGGCGCCCTTGCGGGCGAAGAGGGCCTCGATCCGGGCATTTCCATCGACCGCCGCCGGCTCGAGGCACCGGGCGCATGGCACGGTGAACGCGAGCGCGAGGGTGCCGCGGGCAAACACGCTGCCGTCGGCTTGCAGCATGAGCTCGAGGCCAACCCGACCGGGAGCATCGATCTCCGCGTCAGTGTCGGCCAGGGCTCGTTGGAGTTGGGCGCGGTCGATCTCGGCGTCGACGCGGTGATGCGTCACGTGGCGCCGGCGCAGGGCGGCGACGTCGACGACCAGATCCGAGGGCGTTGCGGGCGGGCGCACGCGCCAAGGGTTCGGCACGGCGGGGCCGCTGTCAAAGGCCCTCCGAACATTCGACCCGCGGGCGTTGACCCCCCGGCTGGGATTCGTTATGCCACGGGCCGACGAGTGAGAGATCCGGGGCACCAAAGCGCCGCACCGCGGCCTTGCCCGGTGTCAGGCCCCCGCTGCCGCGCCGCGCCGGCCCGAACCGCGTGGGGGCGAGGCGCGTGGCTTTGTCGCCTGCACACCCGGCGATGCGCAGGCGCACCCCCAATCGGTCGCCAAGGTCGCAGCCGCGGCATCGGCCGATTCGCGTGGCTTTGCTTCGCCGTCTGCATGGTGGCGCTCGCCCCCGCGGTCGCGCGCGCGGGCTCCGTGCGAACGGTTCGTCCCACCCCGACGTTGCCCGGGGCAAGGCCGCCCGCCGAAGGCCGGCGTGCCGGCGGGACGTTGCTCGCCGCCCTGCCCGCCGCCACCGGCCACGCCCTCGCCGCGCCATCGCTCGGCATCGCCGGGCTTGCCCTGGCGCCTGCTCCCCCATCGCCGCGGCGTCCGCCGACGCCGAGCCAACCGATGTCCGCGCCGCCCGAGCAAGACGACGACGACGACAGCGACGGTAAATCCAAGCTGCTGCGCAGCCGAAGCGCGCCGCCGCTGTGGATCGATCGCACCTACGACACGCACCGGACCCGCGCGATCGCCTTCCCGCCCCTGTTCGTCCATCGCACCCCCGCGGCGGGTCACCCAAGCAAGCTCTTGCACGTCGATCTTGCGCTCACCTTCGGCTGGTACTCCAAGAAGGCAGCTGCGCGGCGCTGGCTGAGCCCTTTGGGGCTTTTTTACGGCAGCTTCAGCAAGCGCAAGACGTTGTGGGGAAGCGTCCCCTTGCTCATGGCCTACCGCCGCGTGGGCGAGCAGTTCAACTTCCTACAGTTCCCCTTGGTCTTCTGGTGGGGCACGAAGTACGTCAAGAACCTGTTGGTCGTCCCTTTCCACTACCAGCAGGTCACCCCCGACAGCAAGCGCGCAATCTCAGGCCTTTTGGTCTGGTACGGGCATAAGCGGAAAAACGACGCGTTGGTCGACAACGACCTGTCGTGGCTCGTGGCCGCGCCGCTGTTCGTCCGCGTCGACAAAGGGCTACGCCGGATCGACTTCGCGTTCCTTTACTTCGGCGCGAACAACCGCGCCAAGGGGCGCAGCTTCGGCGCGATCACGCCGCTGGTGCTGTGGCATCGCAGCGAGTTCGGCAATCGCCGCGAGTTGTGGACAGCGGCCTGGATTCGCCGCAGCGACAAGGCGCGGGGGCGATCGGCCTGGGCGATTCCACCGCTTATGACCTGTCGTCATCGCGATCGCGATCGCGAGTTGTTCGCCGCAACACCGCTTGTTTGGCGGGCGCGCAACTTCCTCACCGGGGGAACGCTGTGGTTGGCCG
>CADEGN010000073.1:0-22281 GCA_902826865.1 uncultured Myxococcales bacterium | reverse complement strand
TGGTGGCGCTTTCACGACAAGCGTAGCCACGCGACCACCTCCGTGCTTGCGCCACTCGCCGTGGCCCGGCGCACACCGACGCGACGCGCCGTGTGGACGATCCTCGGCGGGGGCGCGCGTGGTGATGGGCGCACCAGCGTCGCCCTGCCGCTCGTGCTCTCCGGCGGCACCCGTCGGACCGACGGTGGCGTCACCGCCGGTGCCTTGGGTCTGTTTTGGTACGCGCATCACCCGGGTCCGCCGGCCAAGCGGCGGACCACGTTCGTCGCCGCACCGTTGGCGTTTTGGGACCGCCAGGGCGAGCGGCTGCGCGCCGGCATCATCCCCCTTCTCACCTTCGCCGGCGCGCGCGGGACGACCCGTTGGCAAACGATCACGCCGCTGCTGTGGCATGTCGGGGACCCGGTGACCGGACGCCGGAGCGTCGTCGTCGGCAACGTTTACCACCATCGCACCAAAGTCGGCTTCGATGGCGGCCTCGTACCGCTGGCGTTTTGGGGCGGTGGCCGTGAACGCCGCTACGCCGTCGCACCGCTGCTTCTGTTCGGTCACGTCGCGGACCTCAAGGCGAAAACCGCCCTGACCATCACGCCGCTGTTTGTCCGCAACAAGACCCCCGAATCACGCACCCTGGGCTTTGGCCTCCTCGCCTGGCATGTGCGCCGCGGCTCCGACGAACGTGTCACGGGCGTGTTCCCGCTGTTTTTTCATCGACGCCGCGGAAACGATCGACTCTTGGTGTTGCCGTTTGGCGGGGTAAAACGGCAAGGCGGCATCCAGACCACGGTCATCGGGCCGGTCTTCGGGCGGAGCTCGCCAACGCGCAAGGTCTGGGGCGTCGCGCCGCTCTTCTGGCGTGCCCGCGAGCGTCGACCTGACGGCATCGTCGACCACGTCAGCCTGGTGCCGCTGTTTCTCCGCCATCGCGCGCCCGAGGGTGACCTCGACATGTACTCGCCCCTGGTGTGGCGCAGCGATGTTCGCGGTGAACGTCCCCGCAAGGGGCTGGCCGTGATCCCCCTCTACTTCCGCCAGCGCCAGCGCAGTGGGGTCGACGTCGACGCCGGCCTCGGATTCTTCTGGTCGCGCGATCGCACGCGACGAACGCACACGTTGATCGCGGGACCATTTTATCACCGGCTGAGCCGGACCGCGTTGCATGCCGGGGTGGCACCGTTGTCGTGGTGGATGGACTCGCAGACGAAGCGCCGGCTCATCGCGCTGCCCGCGATCGTTCACGTCGTTGACAAGGTCAAGCGCGAACACACCACCGTCGCGATCCCGCTGTGGTTTGATCGCGGCAAGGCCAACGGTCGACGCACATGGTTTGCGTTTCCCTTCGTCGCGGGCGGCAGGCGCTTGTACAACTTCACGCGCTTCTCCGTTGCGCCGCCCGGGTTCGTGGACGTGTTCCGGCTCCAGCGCAACGCCCGGTTTACGGGCTTTGTCCCGCTCCTATTCCGCTATCGCAAATGCGGCTATCGCATGGAGGACGACCCGAAGTGCGCGTACACGCTATGGGGCAGCGCCCCGCTGTTCGTGTTCGGGAAAGACGGCCAGGGTCGACGCACCCACGGTTCGCTCCTGTACGTGTTCGACCGCCGCAAGGATGGCTATCGCCTGTACACCCCGCTGTTCGGGATCAACAACCAGCCGGGCAAGACGCTCGGGTGGTACGCGGGGCCGCTGGCCGTAAAGACGACGAACACGCACACCCGCGCGCTGTTCTTTCCTCTGTTTTTCCGCCGCGCCCATCGCGTCGAGGACCAGAGCCTCACGCTCGCGTTGCCTCCGCTGTTCGTGTCCCGCCACCGCAAGGATCGCCGCTTTCTCGAGGCGGGCTTGGTATTTTGGCAGGTCCGCCAGCAGCACAAGGTATCCACAGCGGTGCTGCCACCGCTGTTCTTCCACAGCCACGCCTACGCCCAGCGGCGTCTAACATGGGTGGCGCCGCTGTTTCTGCGGGACGACAACTACGGGGCGGATCAGGCGTGGACCGCGGTCACGCCGCTTTACGTGCAGCGCCGTCACGGGGCCAACCTCGACTTTGTCGCGTTCCCGCTCGTGTGGCACATCGAGCGCGGGGAAAATCAAGGCAGCTTCGGCGCGTTCCTTTGGTACGACGTGCGGCACAAGGGCCGGATCGTGCAGGCGGTACCGGGTGCGTTCTTGCGGATCGCCGGCCGGCGATCCGACACGCGCATCATCGGTCCGGGGCTTGGGTGGTGGACCGAGGGCCGCGGCTCGCGGCTCGGCGATTTCCACTGGCGCGCGCTCCTTGGGCTTTTCGGCGGCGGGATCGAAAACGGACGGCGTTACGCGGCCGTGTTTGGAGCGCGAATCGATCGCGGCCCGGCCAGCGGCCGGATGCCCTCCACCCGTCGCGCCGCCAAACAGGCCGCGCGCGTGGCAAGGCGCGCCGCCCGGGCCGAAGCGCGGCAAGCGAAACAGGCGGCACGACGGATGAAGTCGGCCGCGTCCGCCCACCGCTAGTCCCCTGGAAAACTTGCCCGTCGTCGCCACCGGCGCGGTCGGAACGCGTGCAACGTTAGGCCGTCCACCACCGCGGCAACCCAGGCGCATCCACCGACCACGCCTGCGGGTTCCGATCGATCTCGTCCCGCGCGGCGGCGAGCGATTCGACGATGTCGCCGGCCATCGTCCCGCGGTGGTGGCCAAGCGCGAGTTCCCCGGCCCGAGCATGCAGCATCACGCTGATCCGCGCCGCATCGGCGGGTGGCAGCCCGCGGGCAAGCAACGCCCCGATAGCGCCGGCGAGCGCATCCCCGCTGCCAGCGGTCGACAGGCCCTCACCGCCCCACGGAGCGATGGCGACGTCGTTTCCCGCGACGACGATCGTGCCTTCGCCCTTGAGCACGCAGATGGTCGCGAACCGCTCGGCCAGCGTCCGTGCGGCATAGATCCGATCGCTCTGCACGCGCGCCGTGGTCCAGCCGAACGCCGGTGCAATGCGAGCGAGCATCCGCGCCGCCTCACCCGGATGCGGCGTAACGATTCGCGGACCACCGGGCGCAGCACAGGGCAGATGATCGAGCGCAGACGCATCCCAGATCGCCGGCCGTGGATCGCTCCCCCACAACGCGACGAGGCCTGCGGCTGCACTGGGATCGGTTAACCCCGGACCGACCACGAGGGCGTCGGCCGCCGGCACCGGTGGTTCGCTGCGGCCGGCGACCATGACCTCTGGGCGGGCCGCGATCCACATCGCACGCAGGCCCGCGTCGTCGCTGACCAGCGTGCACAGGCCCGCGCCGGTGCGAAACGCTGCTTCGGCCGTGAGCAGCACGGCCCCAGGAGTGTCGGCACCACCGCCGACCACGGCGACATGGCCGCGATCACCTTTGTGTCGTGGTGTCGCCGTTGCGCGCAACGAGGCCGCGCATGCCGCTGGATCGATGAGTCGGGCCGCACTCCCGACCTCCGCCGGCGCAACCAGCCCGATGTCAGCGACGATCACCTCGCCGGCATATCCCCGACCTGGCGCGACGTGGAGACCGGGCTTGCTGCGCCCGAACGTGACCGTCCGCGTCGCCTTCACCGCGTCGCGCGCGACGCTGCCGCGATCCGGGTCAACACCGCTCGGCAGATCCACCGCGACCCTCGGCCCCGCCCACCCGGCGATCCGGGCCAATGCCGCGGCGACAGCACCGCGTGGCTCCCCTCGGCTGCCGGTTCCCAGCAGCGCGTCGACCACGACGACATCGTGGGAGGGCTCGCCCACCGTCGCCAGCTCGTCGATGGCAATTCCACAGGCGCGAGCAATCGCGAGCTGCTGGCCCATCGCCGGGTTGGCAGGACCCCCGGCGAGGAGAACCCGGGCCGGGATCCCCCAACCATGGAGGATCCGCGCGATCGCGACCCCGTCCCCGCCATTGTTCCCCCCGCCACAAACGGACACCACGTCGCAGGCGGCGCCCAGCTCGACCACCGCGCGTGCGCAGGCCAAGGCCGCTCGTTCCATCAACACCGCAGATGGGATCCCGAGCACCTCGATGCTGTGGCGATCGACCGCCGAACTCGTGGCCGCATCCCACAGCTGGATGCGACGCGCCGTCACGCCGTCACCGCCAGCGCGACGGCAGCTGCCACGCCACCGGCATGCGTAATGCTCACCAGCACGCGGACGATCCCGCGCTGCTGCGCCACCTCGAGGGCTCGCCCGCGCAACACCAGCTGCGGCCCCTGCTCGCCCGCCCGCGCGGGGATAACCTCGACGTCGTGCCAGCCGATGCCCTTCGGGGCGCCGAGCGCCTTGCTGGCGGCCTCCTTGGCGGCGAAGCGAGCCGCCAACACTTCGCCGGCGTTGCTGCGCTCGGCGGCATACGACTGCTCGGCCGCGGTGAAGATCCGGGCGAGGAATCGCTGCCCATGGCGGGCACTCGCCCGCTCCATGCGCTCGATGGGGCAGACATCGAGCCCGATGCCGACAACGCTCACGGTGCCTTCCCAAGCTCATTCACAGCCGTCGAACTGATCTGCTCGACGTACGCAGACGCGCGCGACTCGTCTTCACACTCCACCATCACGCGGATCTTCGCTTCCGTCCCCGAGTAGCGCACCAGCACGCGCCCGCGGTCACGGAGTTCGTCTTGCACGCTCTTGATAACCCGGACGAGGTTGGGCAGCTGGTCGATCGGCTCGCGTCGAGCCACCGCAACTGAACGCATCACCTGGGGTAGGCGGGTCATGACGGCCGCCAAACGCGACAACGGCGTTCCCGTGCGACGCATGATCGTCAGCACCTGCAAGGCAGCGACCATCCCGTCACCCGTTGTTGAGTGATCGATGAACACGAGGTGGCCCGACTGCTCACCGCCGAGATTGTACCCGCCTTGTCGCATCGCCTCGACGACGTAGCGATCGCCCACCGGCGTGCGCTCGAGGCCGATGCCGACCTCGGCCAAACTCCGTTCAAGCCCGAGGTTGCTCATCACGGTCGCGACCACCGCCCCACCCCGCAGGACATCGCGCTGGTGAAGATCGCGGGCGCACATCGCGATGATTGCGTCGCCGTCGACGATGTTGCCGGCCTCATCGCTGAACACAGCCCGATCAGCATCGCCATCGAGGGCGATGCCGATGTCGGCGCCGAGCTCGCGCACGCGCGCCGCCATCACCTCGGGGTGCAGGGCCCCGGCATTTTCATTGATGTTGATCCCGTCGGGATCGACGCCGAGCGCGGTGACGTCGGCGCCCAACTCCTCCAGCACGGTTGGCGCGATCTTGTAGGCGGCTCCGTGTGCGCAATCGACGATGACGCGCATGCCGTCGAGGTCTGAGTTGTTCGGGAACGCCTGCTTGAGGTGCGTGATGTAGCGGCCGGCCGCGTCGTCGATACGCCAGGCCCTGCCCACGTCTTTGCCGCGCGCCCGCAAGTGTTCGAGCGCACCCGCTTCCATGAGAGTCTCGAGGTGCTGTTCAACCTCGTCCGGCAGCTTGTAACCGTCGGCCGCGAACAGCTTGATGCCGTTGTCGTAAAACGGGTTGTGGCTGGCGGAGATGACCACGCCGGCATCCGCTCGCATCGACCGCGCAAGATAGGCGATCCCAGGCGTCGGAATCGGTCCGACGAAGTAGACATCGGCCCCCATCGCGCATAGCCCCGACGCCAGCGCGCTCTCGAGCAAATAGCCCGACAGTCGTGTGTCCTTGCCGACGAGAACCCTGCCTTGACTGCCGAAGTGGGCGGCAACCGCCATTCCCACGCTCAGCGCCACCTCTGGCGTCATCGGATAGGCGTTGGCCTCGCCGCGGATCCCGTCGGTCCCGAAGAATCGTCGCTGCGCCATCTTCGACTCGCAGTTGTACGTCATTTCGGCGGCGCCGGGCCAGGGCCAGCCGGATTGGGCGGAGCCGGAATCGTGGGGGTTGGTGGCGACGCCGGTGGTGGCAGGGGCACGCGGAGTTCCTTCGGCTCGGCGGTGAGGAGCGTGCGCATGCGCGGTGGCACCGCATCGAGGAAGCGCATCTCGATTCGCGCGGTGCCACCGTCGCCCTCGGGGCTCGCGGCACCGACGATGGGATTCCACAGCCCCCGTTCGCTGAGCTCGCGCAAGACCGGCGCCGGCCCCGAGACCACCGCATCCACCACCACCGGCACCCCCGCCCGTCCGTGCAACGCCGCGGCGGGAATCACCGGCACCACCACCGCAACTCGGCGCGTGCGCGGCACGAGCGACACCTGCACCCGTACCGTCGGTCCCACGGTGGAACTTCCCTCTGTGCCGACCACTGTGATGCCGTTGCCGGGCTCCACCAGCGCCGCGTCGAATTCCACATCGCGATCGGCCCCGCGGATGTCGCGGCTGGCGGTGGCGACGTGGCCGACGGCAAGCACCGGCTGCCGTCCACCACGAATACGCACGGTTGCCGGCTGCGTTACGACCCCCGCAACCTCGTAGTCCATCGCGGGCTCGCCGGTGATGGTCGCGAGCACGGGCACGTCGCGCTCGATCACCGGATCGAAGCGTAGATCGACCTGATCGTAGTCGATCCCAGCGAGGACGACCCCGCGTGGCATGACGATCGCTCCCCGGTCGACCTCGAGCGGGCCGGGCTGCGCGACCCGCAGGTCGAAGGTGGCTGCCGCGAACTCTGCCGGTTCCAACCGGTTGATCCGCGCCCACGGACCACGCACCTGCACACGAATCGCCTCGGGGACCGGAGTCAGAAGCACGCGCTCGGGATCGGGGATCACCCGCAGCGGCACGCTGAAGCTGCGGGTGACGTCGTCGCGGGTGAGGACAAACAGCAGCACCGTGATGATCAACGCGAGCGCCTTGGTGCTCCAGTCGCGGAGCAGCCAATCGGTCCACGAGCGCGCCGGAGCGCTTCCCGCCCGCGCGTTCACGGCCGCCCCCCGCGGGCCGCGTCGTGCTCGATCACCGCCGCTCGCGACAGATCGATCGCCGAGAGCCCCGGGTCAGCGACGGGCTCCTGGGGCTCGAACACCGCGATCTCGCTGGCAGTCAGCGATTCACCCGACGTTGCGGTTGCGCCATCGCGCCTCGGCGTCGCCAGCCATTGACCGATCCGCGCCTCGAGGTCGCTAAATCGCAGCGCCTCGGTAATCGCCCCGCGGTGGACAATCCGCAGTTCGCCACGCTCCTCGCTCAGCACCAGGACAAGTGCGTCTGTTTCCTCGGAGATCCCCAGCGCCGCGCGGTGACGGGTTCCAAACGTCGGATCGATCGGTTGATCCGAAAGCGGACAGATCACCCCGGCGTGGGCGATGCGAAACCCACGGATCACGAGTGCGCCATCGTGCAAGGCGTTGGCCGGATGGGGGATCGCGAGGGCGACCAGCGTATCGGCGCGTAGCTGCGCGTCGATCTCCGCCCCGCGATTCTTCGCCACCGCGAGCACGTCGATCTCGCCCTGGAGCACGACCAGCGTGCCGAGCCCCGCCCGCTGCAGGCGTTCGAGCCCCACGACCAGCTCGCCGACCGCGGAGGCTGCGGCCCGCCGGCGGCCCGCCGGCAGCAGGCGCTGACCGAGCACCACAAACAGCCGGCGCAGCTCCTGTTGGAACACGACGATCAGCAGCAAGATGATCGAGTCGAAGACGTAGCGCAGCAAGGTCGCCATCGCCACGAGGTCGACCACCCGCACGATCCAGGCGAGAAGCCCAAGGGCGCCCACCGCCGCCAGCACCGGCAGCGCCCGGGTACGTCGAAGGATTCGCAAGAGGCCGTAGACGATCGCAAATAGAAGGAGAAAGTCGATCGCGTCGCGCCAGGTCAGCGCGCCGATCCACTCCCTGGCACTCACGGTTGGCCCCGCCTCACCGCCGCGAGGGCCGCCTCGACGCCGCGGGCCACCGCCAAGGCCAACGCGGTCTCACGCACGTCGTGGACGCGTACGACCGCAGCGCCATGCATGGCAGCCACCATGGCTGCGGCAACCGACGCAATCGCGCGCTCGCCGAGCTCGCCGGGCGCGATGGTCGAAAGGAAGCTCTTGCGGCTTGCTCCGATCATGACGGGGACCCCAAGTCGTTGGGACAGCAACGACGAGCTCGCCACCAGGGCTGCGCTCTGCTCCGCGGTCTTGCCAAACCCGATCCCCGGATCGACCATGATTGCGCTGCGTTCGACCCCCGCCGCCTGTGCCCGGGCGATCGACGCCGCGAGCTCATCGCCGACCTCGTTGAGAAGGTCGACGAAGTGGATCCCTTCCTGCATCGTCTGCGGAGTGCCGCGTAGGTGGCCGATGACGAGCCCCGCTCGCGCGGCCGCCACGACGTCGGCCATCGCGGAGTCCGCCAATCCCGAAATATCGTTGACGATCCCAGCCCCGGCCGCCAACGCGGCTTCCGCGACCGCGGCGTGGCGCGTGTCGACCGAAACTGGCACACCGATCGGCACGGGTCCTCGGCACAGACGCTCGATCAACGGCACGATGCGGGCCCGCTCCCGCTCGGGTGTGATCGACTCCGCGCCTGGCCGGGTCGACTCTCCCCCGATGTCGAGGAGCTCCGCCCCGTGGGCGACGAGTTGCTCGCATCGTCGCTGGGCGACCGACACGTTCGCGTCGTCGCTGCCGCCGGCCATGAGCTTGCCCCCGTCGAAGAACGAGTCCGGCGTCAGGTTGACGATCCCCATCACGCGAGTTCGGCCGATGTCGATCGTGCCGTACGCCTGTCGCCAAACTCGCGTCACAGAGGGATGGTAGCGCGAAGGCTCCGTGGCCGCCGCTTGAGAGCCCAAGCGCGCGCTCGCGGCCCGCAGGCCCGGCCTACGCCCGGACCGCTGCGGTGCACCTCAGCCTTCGTCGTCGCGTCCGCGACCCCATTGCTTGGCGTCGATCCCATAGCGGCGGAGCAACTTGTGCAAGTACTTGCGATCCATGTCGGCCTCCCGCGATGCCCGCGAGATATTGCCGCCGGCACGCTCCATGAGCCACGCCAGGTACGCCTCCTCGAACAGCTCGACCGCGCGCTCCTTTTGCTCACGGAACGTCAGCGTTGGATCGAAATGAACTTGCTCCCCACCCCCTTGAGGCTTGCGTCCGGTCGCGATGAGATCGATGACGCCGTTGGGAGACAGATAGGCGCTGCGCTCGACGACGTTGCGGAGCTCGCGAACGTTGCCCGGCCAGTCGTAGCCGACCAGTCGCGCCATCGCCTCGGGGTCCGGGGGTTTCCACATGCCGGGCGGTAAACGGCGTGAGAAGTGCTCGATCAGAAGTGGCACGTCATCTCGGCGCTCGCGCAGCGGTGGGATGGTGGCGGACACGACCGCGAGCCGGAAATACAGGTCCTCGCGGAATTCCTCCGCCTCGACCTGGGCCCGCAGATGGCGGTGGGTTGCCGCGAGGACCCGGATGTCGACGTCGATCTCCTCGCTCCCCCCAACCCGACGCAGGCGTCGCGTCTCGAGCACGCGCAGGAGCTTGGGCTGCAGATCCTTGGGCAGCTCGCCGATCTCGTCCAGGAACACTGTGCCGTGGTCAGCGACCTCGAACGCGCCCTGGCGGCGCTGATGCGCCCCGGTGAATGCCCCCTTTTCGTGCCCGAAAAGCTCGCTCTCGATGAGGTTGGGGGCAACTGCGCCGCAATCGACCACGACGAAAGGCCCGTCGCGTCGCGCCGAGAACTCGTGAACCCCGCGGGCGATGAGATCCTTGCCGGTTCCTGTTTCGCCCTCGAGCAAGATGGTTACGTCGGTGGCGGCAACGCGTTCAAGAACGCCGAAGATCTTGCGCATGGCCAAGGACCGGCCGATGACATCCCCAAACCGTTCGCTCTCGCTGGGCAGCAGCTCGGTCCGGGCGTCCCGCGGCGCGAAGCGCATCTGGACCTTGCCGATCCCCAAGACGTCCCCGGGCTTAAGGAACGCGTCGCTCACCCGGGCCTGCTCGATGAAACTCCCATTGGTCGAGTTCTTGTCGACCACCCGGTAGGCGACACCGTCGCGGCGGATTTCGGCGTGGACACGGCTAACAGAGTCATCGGGCAACACAACGTCGCAAGAGCGCGACTTCCCGATGGTGATCGCGTCGTTGGTCACCTCGAATTCGCGTCCGCGTAGCTCTCCGTTCAGCACCACCAGGCGGTAGCCGAGGTGCCGCACGGGGTGGGCGTCCTCGTGAAGAACCGTAGCCTCGACTCGGTCATCTCTGCGCTCCGACACTCCCGCTACGCTACCAGGGCCGAGGACCCAGCGCGCGTTGATTCGTTGGCCGCACGCGGTCGATTCCTCTCGCGGTCGGGAGGCCAAAGGTGCCCCACAGACGGACAGGGGTGGGCCGAGGTGCGACGTAGGTGCGATGCGAACGCGGTGGTCCGATCGAGCTGGGCACCAACGATGGTGTCGGTGCGACGATCGACCAACGCAAAGACACGATCGATGGCACCTCCGCGGAGCAATTAGCGGGGGCTGCTCGTTGACGCGCCCGCCGCCGCGCCGCTACGATCCATGTTCCTCTCGCCGCGTGGACACTCGTCTGCGAAAGCGCCACGCCGCGGTGGCGACAGTCCTTGTGACGGTGCTCGTGTGCGGTGCGCGGGCGCATGCGCGCGCGTCCACCTGCGTGCGTGGAGCCGAACCACCAGCGCCCGAGGCCGCAGTCGACGCGGCACCAGATCCCTCCGCCACGGCGACGTCCACCCCTCCGGCGGCGGCACCGCCCGACGAAGGCAGCCTGGCGGAGAGCCTCGGTCGTACGCCGCGGCGGGTCAAATGCCTCGACGAGAGTCTGATCGATGAGTTCGGGCGGGCGAGCGCGCGCAAGGGCGTCCAGCCCCGCGACTTCCGCAAGGCCCGACGCTTGTCGCTATCGATTCAAGGCGGTGCGCGCGGCGGCGACCTCCTCGACACGCAGTGGCACGGCGGCGCCAGCCTTGCGTTCTGGCCGACCGAAGACTTCGGTATCGACGCCCAGTTCGACATCTCCCCCATGACGCTGCGGATCGAGCGCTCGACCACGGCGTTTTTCGGGACCAACCGGTTCGCCGATGGGGTGATCCGCAACCTCTCGTATGCCGCGATCGGGCATCTCATGTTCTCGCCGATCCACACCAAGCTGCGGGCCCGTCGCGATCGCATCATTCATGGCGACTTCGTCTTGGTCGGCGGGGCCGGGGCTGTGCTGCATCGGTCGGTGCAGGCGGCGGCATTCGACATCGGCGCGAGTCTCTATCTGTATCCAAACAAGTTTATCTCGATTCGCCTCGACATCACCGACCGCATCATGGCTCAAGAAGCCCTCGGCCAGCGTCGCATCGCCAACGACCTCGTGTTCTCGATCGGCGCCGGCCTGTGGATCCCCTTTCGGCGGCGGGCCCGATGAGCACGGCGTTCACGTTCGCGTGGTTCATGCTCACCGCACCCGCGGACGCGACGGTGCTGCCGGATGGAGATCAAGCGACAGGCACCGCGTGCAGCGCGGACGGGGACCGGCGCGCCCGTCGACGCAAGCGCTCGGCCGAAGGGGCGGCAGCCCCGAGCGTCGGCGTCCCCGGTCAACCGGGCGAGTGTGTCGACGCGACCCTGCAGGAGCAGCTGCTCGCGAAGCGCCGGTTTCGCCTCACGAAAGACCGCCTGTTCGTCAAGGCGCTGCGTCACGAGCTCACGCTTGCGGGCGGCTACTACGCCTCTGATCTATTCGAAGGCACGTTCACGTTCGGCGGCACGTACACCTTCTTCATGTCCGAGAATTTCGGCGCCGAGCTGTCGGTGGGTTGGTCGCGCCTACGACCCGGTGCGATCCGCACGCTCGAACAAGCGAACAGCTTCCGCCTGGGGCTTGCCCGCAGCGACGTTGTCCGCGTGTTCGGCAGCCTGCAGTGGTCTCCACTTTACGGCAAGCTCCGCCTGATCGCGGCATCGATCTGGCGCTACGACCTCTATTTGCTAGCCGGTCCGGGCGTCGTCGTTGATCCGGTCAGCTTTGGGATGGGCGGCAATTTCGGGGTGGGCATGCGCGTATTTCTCCATCAAGCGGTCGCGTTGCGCTTCGAACTCCGCGACTACCTCTACCGCCAGGAGCTCCTTAGCCGCGACTTCTACGTCAACGATCTCGCCTTTATCTCCGGGCTATCGATCCTGCTGCCAGTGCGCAACTGAGGGCACCATGTCACGCGTTTTGTTCGCCCGCCCCTTCCTCGTCGGTCTCCTGATGATCGTCGTTCCATGCATGTCCCACGCCGGTGGCGCGCGGGGGCGCACCACGGCCCCCGCGCCGACGACCGCGGCACCCCCGATCGATCCCGACGTGACGACGACCGAAACACCAAGTGCGCCTGGCGAATCCGTCGCGCCTGAGCCTACCGCCGATCCCGAAACCCCGACCGCCGAACCGACAACCCCCGAGCCGGTCGACGTTACCGAGATCGCGCGCCTGCAGGATGAGGCGAAATCCCTGCGCGACGCCATCTTCAAGGCGCGTGCACGGGTGTCGCTCGTTGCCTCGAAGTTGTTTACGACGCGCGTCGCCCTGCAGTTGCGCAGCAACCTCGAGCGGTTCTACACCGCCACGAACCTAACGATCCGCATCGACGGCGCGCCTGTCTATGTCCAAGAGCGCGGCATGCCGACATCCGCGGACGATCTCTTCGAAGTGTACGCCGCACCCGGGTCCCACGAACTCGCGGTATCGGTCGATCTGGTCGCGCGTAGGGACCCCGCCCACAAACTGCGGATCGATCACGCGGTTTCATTTGCGGTCGCCGATGACACGCGGGTTTCAAGTCGTCTCGTCCTGCGGGAAACTGGAAACATGTGGCGTTTCGCGAGCCGGGGCCGCGGACACAGCGACGTTCGTGTGTCGTTGCGCGCGAAGGCCAAGGGTCCGCGGAAGCGCGGCGGCAAGGGGGCGACGGCGCGCAAGGGAGGCGCCCCGTGACGCCACTGGTTGTCGCGTTCGTACTCGCGTCGATCGGTCAGCCGTCGGGCACAACCGCCGCCGAAGCAACGCGCCCGTCGCCGGCGGCCGCCACCGATACGCAGACGCCTGAAGTCGCGCAAACACCAGCGACCCCCGACGATTCAGCACCGCCAAATACAGCCACCACCGACCCGCCGGTGGCCGAAACGCCGAACGGTTTCGACGCCCAGATGCGCGCCACCTTCGAGCGCCTCAGCAAGGCTGGACTGCTCGACGACCGCGAAGCCACCCTCGAGGAGTTCACCGACGCGTTGGCCGCGGGCGAGGCCCGGTACGTGCGCGGGGATGCCCTCGGCAGCGCGATCGCGCTGTTCGAGCTAGTCACCCATCCGCGCTACGCCGGTTTCACCGCGACCGCGCAGATGAGCTCCGCCTACTACCACCTCGGCGTGTCGCTTTCGGCCTACGGCGCGGAGTCGACCGCCACCGCGGCGTTTGCCCAGGTCCTCGCCCGCGGTCCCGACGATCCATACTTCACGCCGGCGTTGCGCCGCCATGTGGATCTCGGTCTGGCCAGCAAAGACTACGTTGCCGCGCTTGCGGACCTCGACCGCCACCTGGTCGCGGAGGGGCGCGCGATCCCGCTGACCGACGAAGACCTCGATGAACGCGAGTACCTCGCTGCACGGGCCGCGGGACAACGCGGCGATGCCGTGGCCGCGCTCGCCAGCTACGACGCGGTAGGTCCCCGCAGCCGTTTTCGCACGGCCGCGCGTTACATGCAGGGCCTGACGTATGCGCAGCGCCGGGAGTTTCGCCGGGCCGAGTCGGCGTTCTGCGAAGTGCTCGGGGGCAAGGACCAGGAAATCACCGCCTACTACGTCGATCGCCGCTACTTCCCCGTCCGCGATCTGGCTCAGCTCGGACTTGGGCGCATCGCCCACGAGGAGCTGCGTCACGATCACGCCTTTTACCACTATTTCAGCGTGCCGCAGGACTCCAGCGAGCTCGCGCACGCACTGTTCGAGTCGGCGTGGACGATGGCCGAGGCGGGCGAATATGCGGTCGCCCGCGACCTGGTAAGGGAGCTGCGCGAGCGCTACCCGAACTCGGCCCAAGCCACCGAGGCTCGGCTGCTCGCGGCGATGTTGCAGCTCTATGACTGCGAGTTTCGCGGCGCCGAACTCGAGTTCACCAAGGTCATCGACGACCTCGCACCGATCGGTGATCACATCGCCGAGATCCGCAAAGACGAGGACCGACTCCTCGCGCTGCACCGCGAACTCACCTCGGTCCGCGCTGGCGAACGAATCGACGGTGAACTCGCCCGCCATCGCCTGCTTCTGGCGATGATGGACGAAGATCCAAGCTACGCCCGGATCACGCGACAGGCCGACACCCTTCGCCGCGAGGCGGGCTTCGCCGCGGCGATCGACGGTGAGCTTGCGCGACTGCAGGCCCGGCTTGCCCGCACGGACACCACGGTCCGGCGCAACCCCGAAGGTGACGCGCTCGTGGCCGTTCACGCCGCCGACGATCTTGCCCGTGGGGTCGCCGGGCTCGAGGCCCAGATCCGGCGGGCAGAGCAAGCCGGCGCCGATGCCACGGCGATCGCCGAACTTGAGGCCGAAGCGGCGGCGCTGCGCGGGCGGGTTCGCGGGCTGCGTCGCGACGCGACTGCACTCCTCGCGACCCACGGGCCGCGTGGTCAGGCGCCGACGGGCGATCTGCGAGCGAGCCTCGGTGCTGAGCGAACCAACCTCGTCACCTTGCGCACGCGCTCGCTCACCCTTGCCGACGATCTCGATCGCCGGGCTGCACGCGTCGCGAGCGACCGCCTGGGTGCGCTGGCCCAACGCGTCGATGATCTGCTCGGAGAAGCCCGGATGGGGCGCATCGATGCGGTGCTCGGGGCCAAGAAGAAGTTGGAGATCGAAGTGCGCGACATGGCTGCCGGCCGGTTTCCTCCCGAGCTGTTCGGCAAGCTACAGATCGAAGGCGTCGTCGGTGACGACGAGGAGTTCTGGCCCTACGAAGGTGAGTACTGGGCAGACGAGTATGAGGGGTACCGATGACGGGCATGGCGTGGACGCTGGCGATGCTCGCCCAACTCGGGGCAAGTGCGTACGCCGGTGCCCCCGTCAAGACCACCGCCCCGGGCGAGCGCAAACTGCCTGCACGCGCACCGACCTCCGCGACCGCGACCACGAAGCCCGCGGCTACGGAGGCAACGCAGGACCCTGCGAAGCCCCCACCCCTCACGTCGTATCAGATCGAGCTTGAGATCGGAAAGCGCGAGCAGAAGATCGGCGTCGACCGCAAGCGTGCGATCGGCCTGCTCGAAGAGTTCATCACCAAGCACGCCGACAATCGGGCGATGCCGGAGGCGCTGTACCGCCTCGCAGCCCTGTACTGGGAACGGAGCCAGAACCAGTTCCTGTCGGCGATGGAGGTGTGGGCCAGGCGGGTGGACAGCTGCCGCGATACGCCCGAGAGCTGCTCCGATGGCCCGCCACCCGAGCCGCAACTCGACCTCGGCAACGCGCAGGCGATCTATGTCCGGTTGATCGCACAGTACCCCGGGTTTCGGAAGCTCGACACCGTTCGCTACCTCTACGGCTTCTCCCTGCGGGATCAGGGCAAGACCGACCTCGCCCAGGCCCAGTTCTGGGCGATCGTGAAACAGCACCCCCGCTCGACCTTCGTACCAGACGCATGGCTCGCGATTGGCGACCACCGCTTTTACGCCGACGGCGACTTTCGTACCGCGCTGGAGGCCTACGGCAAGGTGCTCGAGCACCCGCAGAGCGACAGCTACGCCATGGCGCTGTTCAAGAGCGCGTGGTGTTTTTGGAAGCTCGGCGACAGCCCGAGCGCGATCCGACGATTCAAGGAGGTGCTGGATCAGGGCACCGACACGGCCACGGACGAGGCTGGCCGCAAGCGCTTGGCGGACCTTCGCGAGGAGGCACTCGAGTACCTCGTCCAGGTGATCTCCGAGGACGACAAGAACACGCCGAAGGACATCTACGACTTCCTGGCCTCGATCGACGGCGCTCAGTACTCGCGAAAGGTCCTGGTCCGGCTGGGCGAGGCGTACGAGGCTCAGACCCGCTACGACAAGTCGGTACCTGCGTATCAGTTTCTCATCGACCTCGATCCCAAGCACGCCGACAACGCCGACTTCGCCCTGCATGTGGTCACCGGATTGCGCGGCGACGGCAAGGTCACGCAGGCCCTCGATCGTCTGGCCGAGATCCATGCCAGCTACGCCCCAGGCTCGGCGTGGGCCAAGGCCCATCCCAAGGAGGCGCGCGCGGCGAACCTCGAGGCCTCCGCCGCGCTCTTTGATCTCGGGCGATCGATCCACGAGGGCGCGCAGGCAGCCGAGAAAGACACCAAAGTCGCGGACAAAGAGCGCTACGCCCTGGCCGCGCGGGCCTACGAGGACTTCGTCACCCGTTACCCAAGCGACCCGAACGCGGTTGAGGTCTCCTACTCGACGGGGGACATCTACTTCTTCAAGCTCGGGTCCGTCGAAAAAGCCGGCGATGCATATCTGCGCGTCGGCGAGTCGGCGCCGGTCGGAGCGATGCACCGTGACGCGCTGCTGGCGGCCATCGCTGCGTACGAGCGCGCGTTGGGCAGTGCCCCGGCGCCCGCGACTGCGCCCCAGGCCGAGAAGGGATCGATCGCCATTGCCGCCGAGGCGACGAAGTCCAACGCCACCACCACCCCAGCGAGCGCCACGCCAGAGCGTACGCCGCTCGAGAAGAAGTTCATTCGCGCTGTCGATCTGTTCTCAAGCCTGTTCCCCAAAGACGAGCAAAACGGCGCGGTGTTGTACTCGCTCGGGGAGTTTCTCTACGCCCGCGGCGACTACGACGGGGCCGTGCAACGGTTTGGCAAGGTCGCGGTGGACTACCCTAGGTCCGACAACGCGGCGCCTGCCGGAGACCGGATCCTGGAGAGCCTGCGCCAAGCTGACGACTACGACAACATCGAGCTGTGGGCGGGAAAGCTCAAGACTGCTCCGGCATTCAGCCCGCCCGAAGAGCAAACGCGCCTCGATCGCATCATCGTCGACAGCCTGCTCAAGCAAGGGGAGCGCCTGTCGGATCGCGGCTACTACGCGCGTGCAGCCAGCTACTACCTGCGCGTCGCCGCGGAGTATCCCAAGCATGAAAAGGCCCCGCTTGCCCTCGGCAATGCCGGCGCGGCGCTCGAGCGTGCGCGAAAATCCCAAGCTGCCACCGCCGTCTACGAACGTCTCGCCAAGGACTACCCGGGCACGCCTCCAGCCGCTGAAGCGACCCTCGTCGTCGCGCGTGTCTACGAAAACATGGGCGACTATCGGCGCGCCGCAGAGGGATACGACGCGTTGGTCGCGAAGTATCCGAAGCACCCGGGCCGCGCGGCCGCGCTCCATGACGCCGGCGTTCTCTATGAGGGGCTCGGCCGGACCAAAGACGCCGCAGCCCGCTACACCAGCTACGCGAAGCAGTACTCCGGCGAGACGGACGCGACCGACGTCGAGCTGCGCGTCGGCGTGGTCCAGGCGCGCGCCGGGGATCACAAGGCCGCTGTCGTATCTCTTGATCGCTTCCTCGATCGCCATGGGGCGAGCCCGCAGGCAGTTGAGGCCGCCACCGCACTCGGCAAGTCCCTCATGGCACTGGGACGACTGAAAGACGCCGACAAGGCGTTCGCTCGCGCCGCGAAGGCCGGGCGTGCGGCCGACGGCAAGGCACGAATCGCCGGCGCCGAGGCCCGCTATCTGCAGGGCGAAATCGTCTTCCGCGAATTCCAAGCGAGCAAGCTGGACTCTCGGCCGGAGAAACTCGGGGCGAGTCTCGAACGCAAGGCCAAACTCCTCGGGCAGGCCAAGGACATCTACCTCGACGTGCTCTCGTTCTCGGCCGCGGAGTGGACGACGGCCGCCCTTTACCGCATCGGCGAGTCCTACGAGGGTTTCGCGAAGGGCCTGCGCGACTATCCGCTGCCCAAGGGCCTCAGCCAGGAGCAGCAGGACCTCTACACCGAGAAGCTCGACACGTTCGCGCTGGCGTTCGAAGAGGATGCGATCGGGGCCTACAAAAGCGGATACGCCCGCGCCGTGGAGCTGGGGATCTACAACGCACACACCCGCAATATCCGCTCCGCGCTTGGGCGGCTGTCGTCGCAGGAATTTCCACCGATTGCGGAAATCGGCACCGAGCTGCGAGTGGCCGAGGCGGGTGCCGCGACGAATCAAGTGATCCGGAGGCTGCGACGATGACGCACGCGCTGCGGCTTTGCATCCTTGGTCTCGCCGCGATCGCCGGGGGATGCAAGCGGGAGCGTGAGCAATTGCAGGCACCGACCGCCGCGGTGTCCGAGAGCGCGAGAACCAAGTTCTCCGCGGGCGTCGAGGCCATGGACAAGGGCGCTGCCAGCTATGAGACCGCCATCTCCGCCTTCAAGTCGGCGATCGCCCTCGAACCGAAGCTCTGGGAAGCGTGGCTCAACGTCGGGATCATCGAGCTTCGCCGTGCACGCCTGGGCGAGGCTGCGGCGGCGCTACAGAAGAGCGTCGACATCTACGCGAGCCCCGAGGCACTTGAGGCTCTCGGGGATGTCTACGCCCGGCAAGGCCGGAACGACCGTGCCGTTGGGCTGTTTGAGCGCGCGCTCGAGCGCAACCCGGGCGACATCCGACTGCGGAACGCCCTGGCGATCGCCCTGCGTCACGCACAGCGCCTCGATGAGGCCGAGGCCGAGGTGCGGGCGATTCTTGGCCAAAAAGCCTTCGATCCCGACGCGTACGCGACCCTCGCGGCGATCGAGATCGATCGCGATCAACTCGAGCTGGCCGAGTTGGTGCTCAACAAGGGTCTCGCGCGCAACCCCGATCATCCCCTGCTCCTGACCAACCTCGGCCTCCTTGCGATGCGGCGCGGGGACGATCAGACAGCGATGCAGCACTTCGAGAAGGCGAGTGTCGCCGCGCCGAAGTTCGTCACCGGTCGGCTGAACCGCGCGGCGATCTTCCTCGGCGTTGGCGACTTCAAGCGCGCCCAGGGGGAACTGGATGTGGTGCTGAGCATCGAGCCGGGCAATCTCGACGCACTCGTGGGCGTCGGGATCGCGAAACGACTCGCGGGTGATCGCGCGAGCGCGCGCGCTAGCTGGCAGAGTGTGCTGGCGATCGACAGCAGTCATGCCGCCGCGCACTTCAACCTCGGGATCTTGGCGATGGACTTCGACGAGCAGCCGCAAGAGGCCCGCAAGCATCTGGAACGGTATCTGCAGGTCGCTGGGAACGACGATGACGCTCACGTTGCCGCGGCGAAGGAGCGACTCGCGCTGCTCGAGAGCATGAACGCGCGCAAGGGAGGATCTTGATGCGACCACACCTTCCCCTCGTCATCGCCCTCGCGGTGGCCCTCGTCCCGGTCCTGGGCCGTACGGCGCCCCGCCGTCCACCGCTGGCAAAGGCACGCGCCGCGGCGCGTGCGGCTCCCTCGCCGGCGGCGACGAAGCCGACGACTCCGGCGCCGGTGATGAGCGAGCCCACCCGTGCGGGCGCGAAGGCGAGCCCCGCACCCGCAGGCACACCGCCCGCGAACAACCCACCCAGGCCCGGCAAGTCTGATCCAGGTACGCCGCCCCCGCCAACGGGGGCGAACACCCCCGAAGCATCCGGCGAAGTCACGCGTTACCAGTTCACCGGCCTCGACATCGAGGGTGAGCTGCGAACGCCCGCGCTGCTGCAATTTCTCTCCCGCATCGGCGGCGAATTCGAGACCGTAGGAATCCCGCATCGGAGCTTCATGCCCGAGCTCATGCAAACGGCCACGGAGGATGCCCTGTAGATGACCGCCGGCAGCCCCCGCAGGCCGAGTCGTGAAGCGGTGCCCCGCTACGCGACGCGCATCGCCCTCGCGTATGGCCAGACGATCGTGCGCGAGCTGTCGTGCTCATCGGGGCGCGTCACGATCGGTCACGCGCCCAGTTGTACGTTCGTGTTGCCGACCGACCCTGCGGTCGGTAAAGCCACACTGATCGACGGCGGCGTGCTCCACCTGCATGCCGCCTTCGATGGTCACTTCGTGCTCGGCGGAGACGAGCACGACGTTGCCGACCTGCGCGCCGCTGGCAAGACGACGATTCCACTGCGCCCGGAGGACTGGGGCGTGCTCTGGCTCCGCGATCGCCCGGGCGTCCGTGTCGTCATCCTTCGGGTCACCAGCGAGACGCTCGCGCCGATGCCCGGAGAGGGCGCGGGCACGCCTCTCGTTGCCAGCACCGCGCTGTCAGCGGTTGCGTTCGGTATCTTCATGGTCGTCTCGTTCCTCCGCTACGACCCAGAGCGCCCGCAGCTCGAGTTCGACGAGCTCGACGATCGCATCAGCCGCGCGATGTTCAATAACCCGCCGCGCGAAGAGCCACCGCCGGAGGAAGAGGCCACAATCGGCCCCGAGGAGCGCAAGGAGGAGAAAACGCGCAAGCGCGCGGGCGGGCCCGAGGGCACGTTCGGCCGTCCGGATCGCACGGCTCGGAGCAACATTCCGCGCACCGACGCGAAAAGCTCCAGCAACGCGGTCGACGTCGGCCTCGTGAAGGAGCTCGACATACTCGCCCAGCATGACGCGCTGGCAAAACTGCACGACATCGGCGGCGAGATCAGCGGGATGGACGACGGCCCGCTCGTCGTTGGCTACGGCAGCTACGGCATGTCTACCAAAGGCACCGGGTCTGGGGGCGGCGGGGAAGGCGAAGGGATCATCCACGCCACCGGCGCCGTCGACATGGGCGGTGCCGGTTCGGTCAACCGCAAGCGTCAGGTCAAGGGCGCGTCCGGTCCGAAGGAACGCGAGATCAGCGTTCAGCCGGGCACCGCCAAGGTCCGCGGGCAGCTCAGCAAGGAACTAATCGACCGCGAGGTTCGCCGCCATCGCGCGCAGATCGGGTTTTGTTACAACAAGCAGCTCACGCGTCAGCCCGACCTCTCCGGCAAAGTCACCCTGCAGTGGATCATCTCCCTCGATGGGTCGGTCAAGGCGGCGAAGGTTCGCTCGAGCTCGCTCGGGAACGCCGACGCGGAAAGCTGCATGGTTCGCGCGCTCCAGGGCTGGCACTTCCCCAAGCCCGAGGGCGGCGTGGTCGAGGTCGAGTACCCGTTCGTGTTCGACGCCAAGTAAGGGCATCGGGGGAATCATGCGTCGCACCACCTATCTCACCGTCGCCCTCGTCGCCATCGGATGCAACAACCCGGCCTACTTCGACGGCGCGGAGCGCCTCGTCATCGACGCCGCAGCCATCGACATGGCCCAGGCCGAAGGGGCGACCAACGCCCATCCCCTGCTCGGGACCTATGTGCAGACCGAATACTGGCTCGACTTCCGCCCGCCGACAGCCGCACAGCTCGCGGCCCTGCGCCCGGCCGGAGCCATGCCTGCCGACATGACGCCTTGGGTCCGTCGCGATGCCCTGAGCGTCGCAGTCGAGTGGACCCTGACGAATGACTCGGATGGGCCTCTGCGCGCGTTCGTCACCCTCGACGGCGCCACCGAGTTCTTCGACTACAACCCGATCGCAATGTTCGGGGCTGCCGGTGGCGAGGAAGAAGACGAGGTCCAGTTTCCGTCGCTGCTCGGGTGGTACCCCCGTGATCTCGCGGCCGGCGAGGTCCTGCGCGGCCAGTTCCGCGAGGACGAGCTCGTGGAGGCGATGTATGATCTCGACGTGCTCTCTCGTTTTTGCGGCGGGCCACTGGCCGTGCTGAACAACTCCAGCGAGGCGAACCCGATCGGCACCGAGGGCGTGCCTGCGGACGCCGAGTTCGCGGGGCTCGTGATGCTCAGGCTGACCCTCGGGGCCAGCGGCCCCGCGCGGCTCGACTACAGCGTGCGCCTGCGCGAGACGAGCGAGCGGCTATACGACAGCCGCCGCGACGTTCGTCGGTGGGATCCAATGCCCGAGCCCTTCCAGTTGCCCACCGTCGCCGCTGTGGGCGGGGGCGGAAGCGGGGGCGCGATGGACATGTGCGACGACAGTGGAGGCGCCGGCTAGGCGATGGATGTCGCGCTCGCTGGTGCCTTGGTCACGGCTGCGCTCAACCTGGGCGCGCTCGAACCGGGCGATGCCCCGGCGGACCCGCCCGCGGCGACAACCGATGTTGCGGAGGCACCTGAGGTGGCGCCAGCCACTGCTGCGCCGACGCCGAGTGCCGGGCCGGCCGACACCCACGCCGTGGGCGTCGTCGAGGAGAAGCCCACCGACCCCCTGTTGTTCCCCGATCCGCGCAAGTTCAGCCGAGGCTTTTTCGCAGAGGTGGGAGTTGGTCCGGGGTTTCCGATCGGCCCAACGCGACGGGTTCTCTCCACCGCTTTCTCCTTCAGCGCCCACGCTGGTTAGGAGATCCGGCGCTCGCTCGCGCTCGTTCTCCAC
>CADEGN010000072.1 GCA_902826865.1 uncultured Myxococcales bacterium | reverse complement strand
TCCTGGTCTCGCGGCATCGATCTGAAGGCGACGCCTCTACGGCGGACCGCGATGGCCCGCTTTTACCCTCGTACCGACTCGCACCGGCTCGACGAACATGCCTCGACGAAGGACATCGACTTCGCGGTTGATCGCCACCATGGAAGGCGTTTCGATCTGCGAACGGGGCGAGGGTGCTCGAGCTGGTGCGGTTAGGCGTTCGACGTGCGAACGGGGCGAGGGTGCTCGAGCCGGTCGCGGTAGTCGCTGGCGTGGAGGCAAAGAACGTCTACCATTGTTCGGGGATGCAGGGGCCTTGTTCCACAGGTGGCGAACGGCGCTCGGTCCGCCCGTTCAGCGACCCCGCGGCTACCGTGAGGCAACCTCAGCGCTCCGCCAGCGCGCGTGGTTGTGGTCCGCGGCAGACCGCCGAGCGCGGGCGGCAGCCGAGCGGGTGCAGCTCGGCCACGATCTCCGGGACGCGGCGCCCGTATCTGGGCAGCAGCGTGGCGTCGCCGGCGATCTGCGCCACGTAGAGGTAGTCGTCAGTGACGAACACGTTAACGATGAGAAACTGCGGCGCGGCGTCGTCGGGTTTGAGCACGAAGTCGAAGCGCGTCCCCGAGACGTCGTTGCGCGCGGTGACGGCCGACTGCGATCGCAGGGCGTAACCGCGGCCCTTCAGCTTGCGGACGAGATCTTCGCCCCAGTAGTCGAGTGTTCCGCCCTCGACGTTGTCGAACACTAGGACCTTGAGGCCCACGTTGTCGCTCGCCTTGTAGTGGGCCGAGCGCCAGTCGTGCGTGGCTTCGGCGAACCCACGGGGGGCATGGTAGCGCAGCGGCGCGCCGCAGGCCGTCGCCGCGAGCACACCGAGGGCGAGGACGAGCGGTCTCATCGCCATGCCGTGCCCTCCACACCGATCTCGTCGACCCATGGGAACGGATCGTTCGTCGATGGCGTGTCGCTCTCCGGGATCCTCTTGCTCAGACCGAGCGACAGCGCTGAGAATCGCACCTGCGCCGTGAGCATGCGTTCGCGCCCGAGCAGGGCTTCGAGCTCGAGCGTCACCTTGTCGAGCTCCCGGCGAACGTCGAGCGCCTGCTCCACCGTGCGCGCCTTGTCGAGCAGCTCGAGCAGCTGCCTCTGCGTGCGCCGGAGGACGTCGATGCGCGTATGCAGATCGTAGTAGTCCTCCGTGATGTCGAGCGCCTCGAAGTCCTGGCGATCGACGCGGCCGAGCTTGCCGATCGCCGCCGCGACCCCGCGGAAATCGGCGGCGGGGACGCGCAGTAACATTCCGTCGCCGCGCAGGGTCTGCACGTAGCCGCCCGCCTTCACCACGAGCTTCTCGACCTTCTCCTTGGTCTTGGCCACGTCGTACACCGCGACGTCCATCGCGCCCGAGTACACGACCTGCCGCGCGTAGTCGTCCGCCAGTGGCTTCGTTGCTTGCTGCTGCTCGACCTCGGGCATCGGCGCGGTCGCCGTCGCCGGTGTGGGCTCTGGCGTGACGGCTTCGCTCACCACGACGCCACGCATCGCGACGGATTGCTCGCGGTGCTCGCGGAGCCGCTCCTTCGCCGACTGCCGCGGCTCGACGCCGCCGCCGACCCCTGCACCCAGGCGCCGGTGGCTAACCACGTGCGTGAAGTCCCTCCCCCCGGTCATCGGCACCGCGCGCACGCCCACCTTCACGGCGCGGCGGAACGTGTCCTGCGGATCGATGCGGAAGTTCGCACGGAACTTCGCTCCCGTCGGGAGCGTCGTCACCTTGGAGACATCGGACTGTCCCGCGAGCACTTGGATCGTGTACGTCCCCGGCGGCAGATCACGGAACGCATACGTGCCCTGCTCGGTGGTCTTGGCTTCGAGCGTCGCCGCCAGGCAGATGCACTGCAGCACCACCAACGCATTGGCGAAGCGCTTGCCCGTTTCGGCGTGGAGCACCACGCCCGCGATTGTTCCCGAGCCGGTCTGCGCGGCGTCGGCGTGCCTCGCCGCCAACGCGCTCGCGCCCGCGACGAGGATGCAGAAGAGCATCCCTCTCATGCAACTCCGACATTCGCAACGAGAGGCGGTTGGTTGCCTTACAGGCCCGCCAGTTGTTATGCCTTTGCGGGCGCAAATGAATGCCGTGATCGAACGGGGCGAGGGTGCTCGGGCGTTAGGCGTCTCGCATGGAGTTCGGAGCTCTGGGTCCGAGTGCTACGACCGACCTCGAACGCCTCCGCGAGCCGCCGCGCGACCGCGGCGTTCGTCACCCGCACCCGACTAGTTGGCGCGTGAAACCACGACGAACCCGATGACTGGGGTCCGCAGCTCGGTTCGCAAGGTGTCCTCGGACAAGGAGAGCACCGAGAAACCGGCGCTTGCCAGCGCCATGCGAACATAGGTCTCGGAGTGCTCGAAGCGTCCGCCCGTGTTGAGCGCATATCCGGGGGCCGCATCTTGGCCGCGCTCCACGGTAAATACTAGGTGACCACCCGCGCGGAGACTCCCACGCGCGGCCGTGAAAACTGGGAAGAGATCGCCCATGTAGACCAGAACATCCGCGGCAACGAGCAGGTCGAAGGCCGAGGGATTCGCACCACAGTACGCGGAAATCTCCGCAACGACGAGCTCATCATACCCCCGCGCGGCGGCGCGTTCGATCATCTTCGGCGAGAGGTCTACCCCGACCAGCCTCGCCGCGCGCGGGCGCAGGAAGGGACTGCACAAGCCGGTACCACAGCCGAGATCCGCGACCTCAAGGCGTCTGGGACCTAAGCCGATGGTCGCCTCGACCGCGGCGCCGACGAGCTCCGGTGCACGGTAGTCGAGCTTCTCGCGGAGCAGGACGTCGAACGTGGCAGCGAAGCTGTCGAACTCCATCCGCACATACTCCTCAGCGGCAGTGGCGGGCGGCACTCCTCCGGAGAGTGCGCGCACCATGTGCGCAGGAATCGGATTCTCCGGTTCCTCTTCACACCACGCTCGGTAGACTTCCAGTGCTTCCTCGCGACGCCCCATCCTTCGATACATGAGCGCCAGCGCCGACCGGAGTCCGACCAGATCTGGCGCGAGGCTCCGCGTCCGCTCGAGCAGCGGAAGCGCCTCCGCGTAGCGGCCCGTGTCCGTAAGCACGCCAGCGAGATTGAAATGAGCCTCTGCGAACTTCGGATCGTGATCGCAGGCCCCCCTAAACGCGGCGATCGCTTCCTCGATGCGCCCCGCTGTGCGGTGGCTCGCCCCAACCGAGTTTAAGCAGTTCGCGACGTCTGGGCCACGAATACCGAGGCGAGAAGCCAGAACGATCGCCTGCTCCAACACGCGCAGCGCCTCGGTGCCGTCGCCCGGTCGCCGCGCAAGCACGAAACCCAAGTTCGCGACTGCGGCGAACGAGTTCGCGTCGAGCTCGATCGCTGCGCGGTAGGCCGCCGCAGATTCATCGAGTGCCCCTTCGTCGCGCAATACGTTTCCGCGGTTGACGTGGGCGCCAACGAGACGAGGGTCGATAGAAAGCGCGCGATCGTAGCTCGCAAGCGCGTCCGCGTGACGCCCCAGGGCGCGAAAAGCCGAGCCGCGGTTGAGATGGATGCCGGCACCGCGTTCGCCGGCTGCGAGGGCGCGATCGAACAGGGAAATTGCCGCATCGACTTCACATCGTTGAAGCGCTAGCAAGCCCTGCATATGAAGCGCCCCGGAATGTGCAGGCACGCGTCGGAGGACCTCGACGTATGCTTGCTCTGCTGCCTCCAATCGGCCGGCCTGGTGGTGTGAAACGCCGCTCTCGAACCTCCGAGCGATCGAGGACGGGGGCTTGCGCTGGCTTGACGCGATCACAGCGCACGATCCTATCCGGGCCTCGTAGCCCGGTCCACGGGTTGGGCCTCGAAACGACAGGCCACCCATCGGTCGTGTCTGCCGCTCGCGAGTGTCGACGACTCATGCGCGATGGAATCAGCGTGGCGATCGGAGCTCGTCGTGTTCCCCGCGCACCGTCGCGCGGACGAGCTCCACGAACGCCCCCCGGAGGCCGCCTTCGTCGGCGCCCCGGGCCGCTTTCGCGGTGCGCAACACCTCGGCGAAGCTCGCCGTGCCGGCATGGGGCGACTTGCGCAGCAGCATGCCGTACTGCGCCACCGCGGCGGCAAAGCGGAAGTCCTCACTCGCGCCGGCAAATGCCGACGGCTTGCCGCGCATCACAACCTCCTGCAGCCGGCTCTTGTTGCCGTCGGCCGGCTTGCTGCGCACCTTGATTGTCATCCACTCGTCGTCGCTCGCGGGGACGGTCGTTCGTCGCTCGCTCTGGTAGCGCAGCTTGGCATGCTTGCGTGCCCGCGATTTCGTGCCCACGGGCACGATCTCGTAGAGCGCCGTGACGCTGTGGCCAGCGCCCATCTCGCCCGCGTCCTTCGTGTCGTCGTCGAAGTCCTGGTCGGCGAGCTTGCGGTTCTCGTAACCGATCAGCCGATACGATGCGATGTGCTGGGGATTGAACTCCACCTGCAGCTTTACGTCCTTCGCCACCGTCACGAGCGTAGCGCCAGCCTGATCGACGAGCACCTTGCGAGCTTCGTGCAGCGTGTCGATGTACGCGTAGTTCCCGTTGCCCTTGTCGGCGAGCAGCTCCATCTTCGCGTCCTGCATGTTGCCCTGGCCAAAGCCGAGCACCGAGAGGAACACGCCGGACTTGCGTTCCTGCTCGATCAACCGGGTGAGCTCGCCGTCGCTCGTCGTTCCGACGTTGAAGTCGCCGTCTGTCGCGAGGATAACCCGGTTGATCCCGCGCCGCGCGAACGACTTCCGTGCGAGGGCGTACGCGTCGCGGATGCCCTCGGCGCCGTTCGTCGATCCACCGGGCTCGAGCTCGGCGATGGCCCGCCGAATTTCCTCTTTCTTGCGCCCCGACGTCGGTCGCAACGCGATGCCGGATGCTCCGGCGTAGACAACGATCGCGACGCTGTCCTCGTCGCGGAGCTGATCGACCAGCAGCATCATCGATCGCTGTAAGAGCGGTAGCTTGTCGGGCTCGTTCATCGATCCCGACACGTCGATGAGAAATACCAGGTTGCGCGGGGGCACTTTCGCGGCCGCGATCGGTCGCGTCTGTAGCCCGATACGGGCGAGCACGTGTCCGGTTGCCCACGGACACTCGGCGACCTCCCAGTTCGCCGCGATCGGACGATCGCGCGGCGGCGGGTCGTACGAGTACGTGAAATAGTTGACGAGCTCTTCGATGCGCACAGCGTCGGGCGGCGGTAGAGAACCACCGGCGATGAAACGGCGTACGTTCGCGTACGACGCCGTGTCGACATCTGCAGCGAACGTGGAGAGCGGGCGATCGCCGACGTCGAGGAAATCGTTTTCGGCGACGTGTGAGTAGCCTTCGCGGTTGGACGGTTCGCTCTGCTCGCGAACCCCGTGGAGCGACGCGGTCGCGGTCGGGGAAGATTCGACGACCGCCGTGAAGTCTCGCGATCCCGAGTTGCCCGCTGGAATGTTGCGGAACTCCTCCATGTTCACCTCGCGGCCGACCGAAGTGTTCTGCTTGGCCGGCGCCGACTTCACGCGAACCACACGACGGAACTCGTTGTGCGGGTCGACGGAGACGTTCGCGCGAAATCTCGCGCCGTCGAGCAGCGTGAACACCTTGGAGGCGGCGGCCTGGCCGATTAGCACCTGCAGCGTATAGGTGCCCGGCGGTAGATCGCGAAATGTATAGAGACCGCCGGCATCGGTCTTGGTCTCGCGCGCGGCCGCGAGACAGGTACACTGCAGCACGACGGTCGCGTCCTTCAGCCGGACCTTCGTCTTCGAGTCCGTCACGACGCCCGAGATCATCGCGCCCTCGGTGACCTCGACGGGCGCGCTCGCGCCCACGGCCGCGACCGGTAGCGCCGCGAGCAGCGCGATGCACCCCAGTTTCGCCGCGAATCCCATGCGTCACCTCGTTGCGGAGACAACGGGCCGCTCGCCGGCGGCTTACAGGTGTGGTTACGTGTTTCGACGTGCGAACGGGGCGAGGGCGCTTGACCTGCTCGCGGAAGTCGCTGGCGCCGCAGGGGACCGAGTCGGCCGGTCCGACTGTCCGTCTATCGGGATCCGAAAGAAGCAGTGGTGGCTCGTCTACGAGTACGAGTACAAGCCCGTTGCAAAGCAGCCGCTCGACCTGCGAGAGCTCCTTCGGTTCGGCATGCAGCGAATGAACGCGCCCACCCAGGACGCCCTCGGCGACGACCTCTCCTGGGAGAGGTTCTTTGGGGTCTCCTCAGACAGCCCCGAGTCGGGCCACGTCGGCCTCGAGCCGCGGGGAATATTGCGGCAGACACAGCTTGGCGCTCCGGTCCGACCCGTTCACACGTCCGACCAATCGTCCGCGTCGGGATCCGGCTCCCGACGGCCCCAAGCGGCCTGGCGCAGCGTTTCGCTGCGAAGTCGTTCTGCGAGTCGGACGGGGAAGGATGTGGGCAGCGGCTGCCACTCCTCACTGTCTCGAATGCGATACATCCATCGCGTGCCCCCGGCCAGCGTGCCGCCGACGTCCTCGTCGCCCTCTCGCCACGTCTCGAAGCCGCCGAAATACGGCGCGTAGCCAACCGAGATCGTCGGTGCCAAGCGGATGAGGGCATCGACGGCTTCCCGACCTCCCAGTCGGCTGAGGCCGGAGAGAGCGCTCATCAACACGAGACCGCCGGTCCCCGTCTCGATGATCTCCGTCAATGCGGAGACCGAGCCATCGAGCCGGCGCGCGACGATCTGCTTGCAGGCAAACTCGGCGACGTAGACATGGCGAGATCGAAGCAGCTGGAAGAGCACGCCCGTTGCATTGGGCGGCAGCATTGCCATGGAACACATTGCGTGTTGGGCCTGCTCCCAAGTCGCGTCGTCGTCGTCGTGATCAGTGGGATAGCCACTCAGGAGCTCATTGGCGATCTCGAGGTCTGAAGCGGCTTCCACGTCGGAGTGGCGTTCGAGCACCGGATAGTCGGACAGCGATCCGAGCTCGTCTTCGGGCCTCATCGAGAGTGCAGTTGAGAGGAGGCGCTCCGCGGAGCGGAACACCGGCACGAGATAGAGCTCTTCGTGGTCGAGGTGGAGCTCCTTGCCGTGCATCGCTCCCGAAACGTACTCGGCGAAGTAGTTCCCGTCGTCGGTGGACCAAAACGGCAGCACGCCCTCGGGGAAAGCGGACCGGTCGCTGTCCCGGTCCTCCGCAAACTCGGACAGCAGTTCCAGGATCTCCTGGAGCGGCATGACCGCCCGGGGAGAGACTCGGCCCTGAGCATGCCGTCATGCCTGAGGTAGAACGCTTCGAACCACACCGGAAGCGGCCCGCGAATGGCGGTCTCTACGAGCCGCAAGCGCCGCGGATCGCACGGACTGTTCAGGTGCTCTCCACGCCCCAGCAAATTCTCGATGAGTTCGGAGATACTCACTGCCGCCGCTCCCTACCTCATTTCAAGAGGTGCCAGCGGAGCGGCGCAAATACCAGGCGTTTGTGGCGGCCGACGGGCACCGCCAAGATGGGCAGTCGATGGGCGAACGGCGGGCCCCGGCGTTCACGGTGTCGCCGATTGGCCCGCTCGGGCTGGCGTTCGGTGCGGGCGTGCTCCAACGCCAAAGCGCAGTCATGACGGGCCTGACGAAGTTCGCGGCGCGTCGCGGAGCTAGCCAGGGGTTGACCGCTGGCGGGCGGGCCGGATCTTCGGAGCAGCAGCTCCAGGAAGAGCAGCTTGAGGTCAGCCCGGCCAGGCCGCCGCCTCCAGGATCGGTGTCGCCGAAGCTGTCGAGGTCCTCCAGGCCCATCGCCTGTCCGATCGACACCAGCAAGCGGTTGGTCGGTGCGCGGTCGTACTGCAGGAAGCGCCCGGGCTCCAAGGTGCCCGCACCGCCGGTCGCGATGACGAAGGGCATCGGGTAGTTGCCGTGCGTGTTGCCGCGCGACAGCTCGTTGCCCAGACGACGATCGTATTGTCGAGCAGCGTGCCGTCGCCCTCGGGCACTTCGGAGAGCTTCTGCAACAGGTAGGCGAGCTCGCACGCCTACCAGGTGTTATTTGCGTGAGCCGGTCGAAGCCGTCGCCGTCGCCGAGGTGCGAGATGTCGTGGTGCCCTTCGGTGTTGCCTAGCCAGCTGAAGCGGATGCGGCTGACCGAGGTCGACCACTGCAAGGCTCGCGACCCGGGTGAGATCGCACGGAACCGATCGCTCGTCGGGCAAATGAAGACGACCGTAGCCTCCCCGCAACGTACCGTGAGCGCCCACACGTTGCGCGACCCCAACCATCCCCGGCGTCGACACGACTCCCGTCGTGCATGAGCCAGCTTCACTCCCCGCAACCCAACCGTCGCGTTCGTTCCGCCCGCCTGTTGATCCTGGTGCCCCTCGCCGTCAGCGCGTGCGATGGCGAAAACGGCGATGAAGGGGGGAACGACACCGCCGCCGAGACCCAGGCCGACTCGGCTTGCACCACCTCCGACTGCGACGAAGGCGCGGGTGACGGTATGTCGACGGGCTCGGCGGACGCCGGGATCGGCATGCCGAGCCCACTGTGCGAACGATCGTGTTCCAACGGGGAGATGTGCGGCGTCGGGGACAAGGCGGACTGCCTGACGCTTTGCATGTTGCAGGATTCGGCGAGCGCCGAAATATCCGAGGCGTGCTACGCAAGTCACATCGACGAGCTCACCTGCGTCGCGGATCTGACGTGTGAGGAGCTCAACGAGTTTCTCGCGGGCGAACCTGGTCATCCATGCCAAGCGGAGTCCGATGCCGTAACGGCCGCATGCGAGTGACCCCCGTACCCGCGACGGTTTCCGCCCATGCGGCCATCGGGATCCGGATGCGCGGTCTCGAGTGGCTCGAACAGCCGCCAGAACGCGCGGTGTCGGCTGCGGCTTGCGTTCGAACCGCGAGATCGGTTCGCGCTCGTACTCTCTTCGGGCAGCGATCGTCGCCGTTGCTTCTCGCGGACGAGTTACGGGTCGGCAACGGCGGCAGTACACTCGCGCAAATGGCCAAGAAGAACCGAGTGAACTGGGTCGCATCCGTAGGTGCGGAGGGTGGACCCCTGATGATCGCCGACATTTCCGACTATGCGAAATGGACCGGTGCGGCGCCCTATGCCGAGCTGCGGCGAATGGGGGCGAAGTACGTCGAGGCGACGAAGGATCGCATGCGCACGCTCCACTACTGGGGACAGTTTACCGATCGACTGCCACCGCCATTCGCGGCGGACGGCGGGCATCAATATATCCAGTGCGCGAGCGAGGCGGAAGCGCAGGCGAGGCTCGGCGAACTGATCGCTGCGATCAAGCGTGCCCTCCCGAGTGTCGAGGTGACCGAGAGCGAAGACCAAACGCACATTCTCTTGCCCGGCGAAGATGACGATCTCGAGATGCAAGTGGAGCTTTCGCCCAAATCGGAGTACGACGCGTCGTGGCAGGCGAACGAAGACGCGGATGCGTGGTTCCACGACTTTAGAGCCGTGCGCGCGCTGTTCTGGGAAATTGAGGGCGGGGGTGTCGCGGAGGTCGGTCGGACCGCGGATGGGAGCGAGATCGTGCTGGTGCGATCGTGGGTTGACGAGGACTCCGACGAGAACCACGTGCGCCAGCTCGTAGATCGCAAGGCCGCGAGCGAGAAAGAGGTAGGCGAGCTGGCGATTCCGAGCGGCCGCGCGGTCGTGGTGTGGTCACCGGTCGCGCCGTTCCAGATCGAAGGCCTCGACGGTCCCGAGGCCCTCATGAAGCTCGGCGAGACCGGTGATCCACCCGCACTCGATACCGAGATGATGGGCGGCATCGGCACGATCATCCGCGTCAAGCCCGGGCGGTATGCGGTGTTCATTGCGAGCACCGACGATGACGACGGAGACGACGAGCGCGACTGGTCGTGCCGATGGTGCCGGCTCACTTGGGTGGGCTGAGTCGCGCGGCCGCGCGATCGACGGCGAGCGCCAGCTTGCCCTGGAAGGCGCCGAGAGGGACCACTGCGATCGTCGTCTCACCTCGCCGACCGGTCACCTGCAAACGGTGGATCGCACCGCCTACGAGGGCCGCGCAGACATAATGGAGTGCGATGACCTTCGAGCGCGGGATGTCGCCGCCCATTGCGGGGAGAAACGGCGACAGTAGCTCGAGCGCGGTCCCTGGTCGCAATTTGTTGAGCTGACCTGCGAGGTCGTGCGGCACACCCTCGGCATCGCACGCAATTGGCTCGAAGAGGCCCTCCCGGCCGTACAGCGTCGCGACACCATCTTGCGCTTGGCCATCCACATACAAGAGTTCGCTGCGATAGACGCCATCGAGCTCGAGTAGCTCGCGCATTTCGGGTGAGTCTCCAGTCGACGGCCGCGTCGCAATCTGTTTACCGTGCAGCTTGCCGTGGACGTAGGGCGCGACGAGCGAGGGTTCGCTGTTGGGATGCCACCTCCGCGCAATGCCGTGTAGCGCGCCAGCGGCGTCAATAGTCGAGCGACAGGCAAGCGTGCCATCCTCGCGCCACCACGCCCAGTCGCCGATTTGATGGCCGCCATCGCGCGCGCCGAGCTCCCACTCGTGGTCCGTCGCATTCCATGATGCGCCGGGCGGAACGCCTTCTGGGCGGTGATCCATCCGGCAACGATACACGAGTCGGATACCGGGCCTCGCGAACAGGCGGGCGCTCGGACTCTCCGAAGCGCTCGCCCAGCTCGCCCGCAGTTCGTAGGGTGGGCAAGAGTGGATCTCTGATCTGAGCACGATGCGGGGGGCTGCGGCCCGGGCGTGAACCTTGAGGGCGGCGGCGGCCCGCGGCCGGGCGACTACACCGTGGGCGCCGGCGGCGGATACGGCGGCATCTATTGCTTCGCGCTCGAACCATGACGCGCAAGCCCGGATCTGCGTGAGCGCGATGCATCGCGCCACGAACGTCGATACGCCGCGCCATCCTCACCTGCGCCGCTGCGACGGGTCGGACGAGCCCGGTGCCCACCGCCGCACCCGTCAGCCCCGCCAGTCCGCAAGACTCGCAGCGAATGCATCCGTCTCGTCTTGCGTGCCCACGCTGATCCGCACGCAGCCCGCGAGCTTCGGCAAGGCTCCGACATCTTTGACGAGGATGTCACGCGCGGCCAAGTGCGCCACGAAGGAGCTGGCCCGCGTCGGCTGGCGAAACCGCGCCAACACGAAGTTCGCACCGGACTCGAACACTCTCACGCCCTCGAGGTCGCCGAGCAGCGCTACGAGTCGCTCGCGTTGGGCGATCGCACGATCGACCAAGGTCTGCTGCGTCTCGGCGAAACGGGTGAGCACGGCGTGGGCCACCGCGATCGATGTCTGCGACACGTTGTACGGGTGGCGGACCTTGTCGAGCGCAAGGGCGAGGTCGGGTTGGGCGATGGCGTACCCGACGCGGATCGCGGCCAGGCCAACCTTCGAGAACGTCCCCATGAATGCGACGTTGTCGGCCCGCAAGGTGCCCCACAGCGATCGCCCGGGCGCGTAGGCGATGTAAGCCTCGTCGATCACGAACACGACGTCGGGGTGTGATGCAACGAGATCGTGGACGACCGCGGGATCCCACACGGTGCCGGTCGGGTTGTTGGGGCGCGCGAGAAAGCAGATCGTGGCGCCTTCGAGTGCGGCGTGCATCGGGGTCGGCCGCAGCATCAGCTCGTCGTCGAGCTCGACCTCACGCACGGCGTAGCCGAGCACGCGGGCCGAATGCGTGTACATGATGAAGGATGGGGCAGGGACGACGAGTACCGGCTCGGTCGCCGCGCCGAGCGCGACGAGCAGGAGGGAGATGACCTCATCGCTTCCATTGCCGAGCACAATCTGGGCCGGATCGCAGGCGAAGTGCTCCCCCAGCGCGACCCGGAGCTCGCGACCTGACGTGTCCGGGTAGCGCCCAAGCTCAACCTCACCGACCAGCCGCGAAAGCTCCGCCATCACCTCCGGTGGCCATGGCTCTGGGTTCTCGTTGGCGTGCATCCGCGCACGCGCCCGCGCGCGCGGCATGTCGTAGACAGACAACGCCGCAAGCGAAGGACGCAGATGGCTCCGCCAATTCGTCGTCACGGCAGACGTCCCATCCGCCGCAGCACGGCCCGCGCGTGGGCCTCGAGACCCTCGGCCCGGGCGAGCGTTACGATCGCCTCCGCCTGGGCAGCCAGTGCATCGCGGTGAAACCGGATCACGCTCGTGTATTTCACAAAATCCCACACGCCGAGTGGGGAGGCGAACCGCGCGGCTCCAGCCGTGGGCAATACGTGACTCGGGCCGGCGGTGTAGTCACCCGCGGCCTCCGGTGTCCACGGACCGACGAAGATCGCGCCGGCCGAGTGCAGCGCACCGACGAGCTCGTCGGGATCGGCGATGAGTAGCTCGAGGTGCTCTGGGGCATAGCCGTTGGCGACCTCGACCATGGCAGCCCGATCGCGTACCAGCACAGCGGCCCCATGATTGCGCAGCGAAGATGCGGCGATCTCGGCGCGTGGCAGACTCGCGAGTTGCCGGCGCAGCTCGACCTCCGCCGCCTCGACGAGCTCGGGGGCATCGGTGACGAGCACCGCGCATGCCAGCGGGTCGTGTTCGGCCTGACTGAGCAGATCGGCGGCGACGATCTCGGGGTCACTCGTGTGGTCGGCGATGACCAGGATCTCGCTCGGTCCCGCGATGCCATCCACGTCGCAGACGCCGTAGACAAGGCGCTTGGCCGCGGTGACCCAGGCGTTCCCCGGGCCGACGATCTTGTCGACCTTCGGGACCCTGCCCGTGCCAAACGCAGCGGCGGCGATCGCCTGGGCCCCGCCGATCGCGAACACGCGGTGGACACCCGCGAGCTCGGCGGCCAGGAGCACCACGTCGCTGGCACGCGGCGTGAAAAGGATGATCTCACCGACACCGGCGACGGCGGCGGGAATCGCCGCCATCAACACCGACGACGGATACGCCGCGGTGCCGCCGGGTGCGTACACTCCGACGCGCCGTAGCGGCGTCGGGCGGCTGGTGAGCAGGGTGGTGCCCGCGTCTATCCCGGTGGGATCTGGGCGCTGGGTGAGGTGAAACGCCCGGATCCTCTGGGTCGCGAATTCGAGGGCCGCGCGCACGTCGGATTGGACGCGCGCACTCGCCTCACCGCGCGCCGCCAGCGAAAGCTCGAACTCCTCTGGGACGATCTCGCGCCCCTCGAATCGCGCCGTCGCCTCGCGCACCGCTGCGTCTCCGCGGTCGCGAACGTCGTCGATGATCGCCCGCACCGCCGTTTCGACGTCCCCGCCGAGCAGTTGCAGCCGATTGCAGCGCGCTCTCCAGGCCGCGTGATCGGCTCCCTCGGGGCCTCGCAGATCCAACCGAGGTAGCGCAGGCAGGCTGGCGGACATCGCGGCAACGCTAGCAGTCGAAGACAAAGCTCCGCAACGCGAGAAACCGCGCGATCGGCCTTGCTCGCACTGCCGGTCACAACTCGAGAACACGCTCAGCATTCGCCGCCGGCCGGCGCGCAGGCCACCCTGCGCGTTCCGAGTGCATTGGGTCTGGCGGCGCTTGCTGCTTTTTGGCGCCGCTCCGCCTACGCTCGTGGGGCCGATGACCTGTGCCCCCATCCGCTGCTGGATCGCCGCGCTGCCGCTCCTCGGGTGCATGCGCACCGGCGCCGATGGACCATCGCCGATGGACGATGGACCCACCAAGGACACCGACACCGCGCTCGATAGCACCGGGGAGGTCCTCGAACTCCCGGGCGACCGTTGCGGCGATCCGATCGAGGCGAGTATCGGAACGTTCATCGTTACCCTCCACGACGCCGCGTCCGATCTCGGCGGTGCCTGCGGCGCCGGCGGACCCGATGTGTTCGCTCGGATCGCGATCCCTCATCGGGCGGATCTCCGGGTATCGGCCCGGGGCAACGGGTTTGTGCCGCGCGTTGGCGTCATCGGTACTTGCACAGAGGATTGGGCAACGCATACGCTCGGCTGCAGCGACGGACTCCCCATCACCGTGTTCGATCTGCCGGCCGGCGGCGAGGTCTTGCTGGCGATCGGCGCTGCCGCCGACGAGCCGATGATCGCGGGCGCGAGCTCCGACGAGGACGCGTTGGTCGAGGTCCAGACCTCGCTGCGAGGTGTCCTCCCGCTTGGCGAAAGCTGCTCGGACAGTGGTGGCCGTTGCCAGGGTGGGACGATCTGCCGCGCCGACGCCGAGGGATTCCAACGTTGTGTCGCCGCGGACGGCGACACGTGCGCGACGGCAGACGAGATCGTGCTCGCCGTAGACGAGCCGCAGTCGGTCGCGATCGACCCCGCAACGGCGCAGACAGATGCACATCTTCACAGCTGCGTGGGTGCGCGTCGGCCAGATCGCGTCTTGCGGCTCGTGTTGCCGGAGTCGATGCCGCCGGCGAGTGCGCTGTCGGTCACGGCACAGGCGGAAGGGATCGGCCTGGCCGCGCGCGCTCCTGGCTGCCTCGCCGCCGACGAGGTCGCGTGTGCGGTGCCAAGTCCCGGTGGCACGTCGATCGCGCTCGACGATGTGGGTGCGGTGCTGGGCCCCGGTCGGACGGTATTTGTCTTCGTGGAATTGCCGGTCGCCGACGCCGTATCGATGGGGGACGGTTCGGGTGAGCAAGCTCCCTTTGTGGTCGAGCTGCTGCTATCGGGCTCAGCTTGAGGGGTGCGCCCCGAGCACCTATGCTCGGCTGCCTAGTGCCCCGCGCAACGGGGAGGAGCAGATCGCCATGGCCCGTCGTTTGTTCACCAGCGAGTCCGTCACCGAGGGGCATCCCGACAAGATCTGCGACAAGGTCAGCGATGGGATCCTCGATGCGATCATTGCCAAGGATCCGCGCTGCCGCGTGGCGTGCGAAACGCTGGTGAAGACCGGCTACGTCAACGTCGCGGGCGAGGTCACGACCAGCACGTATGTCGACATCCCAGCGATCGTCCGGCGGACGATCCGCGAGATCGGTTACACGAGCTCATCGATGGGCTTCGATGCCGATAGCTGCGGTGTGCTCGTGGCGCTTGAGGCCCAGAGCCCGGACATCTCGCTCGGCGTCGACGGAAAAGGCGTGTACAGCGATGAGCAAGGCGCCGGCGACCAAGGCATGATGTTCGGCTACGCCTGCACGGAAACATCAGAACTGATGCCGCTGCCGATCAGCCTCGCGCACAAACTGACCCGGAGGCTCACCTACGTACGCCGCCGCGAGAGCGACAGCTTTCTGCGCCCGGACGGCAAGAGCCAGGTTACCGTCGAGTACGAGGGTTTCACGCCCAAGCGCGTCGATGCCGTCGTGGTGTCGACGCAGCATCGTGATGACGTCACCCACGCGACCCTTAAGGAGTTCGTGATGGAGGAGGTCATCAAGCCGATGGTGCCGGCAGACCTGCTCGACGCCAACACCAAGTACTTCGTCAACCCAACCGGACGCTTTGTCATCGGCGGCCCGATGGGTGACTCGGGCCTGACGGGGCGAAAGATCATCGTCGACACCTACGGCGGCATGGGGCGCCACGGCGGTGGGGCGTTCAGCGGCAAGGACCCATCGAAGGTCGATCGGAGCGCGGCGTACTACGCTCGCTTCATCGCCAAGCACCTGGTTGCGGCGGGCCTGGCCGACCGCGTTGAGGTTCAGCTCGCCTACGCCATCGGCGTGGCGCGCCCGGTATCGGTGCTTGTCGAGAGCTTTGGCACCGGCAAGGTGAGCGACGATCGCCTCTCGGAGATCGTCCTCAAACACTTCGATGCACGCCCGGGACGTCTGATCGCCGAGCTTGATCTACTCAAGCCGATCTACCAGCAGACCGCCGCCTACGGCCACTTTGGGCGTGAGGAGCATGACTTCAGCTGGGAGCGCCTGCCCAAGCTCGAGGCCATGCGCGCCGAGAAGTAGCGGGTTGGATCGACCCACGAGGGCACGAAAAAAGGCGGGGCCGGCAATGGCCCCGCCTTTCATGACCGTCGCGATACCGCCTCAGCAGGTCTCGCAGTTCATCATGACGCACCCCTGCAACGGGAGTGCCTCTGCCGGGATACTTGCCTGCTCGCACTCCTTGAGGCAGCCCGGGACGCCGCCGACGCCCATGCCGCTGGCGGCGACGCAGTCCACCACGCAGGCGCAGTCCGGGTTCGAATAGCACGCGGTCAGCTCGTCGCAACACATCGACTTCGTGCACATGGTGCACTCGTCGTCCCCGCCGTCGGGGGCACAGACATCGCCGCCGCCGCTGCCGGACTCGGTGCCGGTGGGCATGCCGCCGCTCCCGCTGCTGTCACCGCCGGAAGAGTCGACCGGGCCAGTCGATGAGACCGCCTCGGTTGTTCCGCCGTCAGTGGTCATCTGCATGGTCGTCATCTGCATGGTCGTCATCTGCATGGTCGTGCCGGCCGTGTCCGTTCCACCGGTGTCGGTTCCGGCCCCGGTATCGGTGTCGTCGGCGGGGCAGCCCGCGAGCACGGCGCCGAATGCGAGCCAAGCGAAGTTCTTTGTAAGCTTGTTGAGATACATGGTGGGTAGGTCTCCTGTCAGTCCGTAGGTGGGCGAAGCGCCCCGCAGAGGGTGGACGAAAGGACTCGCCCACGCCAATGGTTGGTTGCGCGGAACACTAACGGCCGCCGACGCAAATGCCAAGTCCGGGACAAGGAGGGGGCCTTGGGCGCGTCGGGTAGCGCGATGCCGCCCCCCGAAAACAGCGGGTATCTCGGCGTCTTGCGCCGTAGAGGGCGCAGCCGCCGGCGCAACCGCTGCGGTGCGATTCCGGGCTGCTGCCTGCCACAGGCTGCTACGCGAGCCGGCGAGCCAGCCACCGGCCGATGTCGTCGATCTCGGGCGGGCACACTTCGTGACCCATCGGGTACTCGCGCCACGACACGCGTTCGCTCGGTGAGCCCGACGCGAGTACAGCGTCGCGGGCCATTCTCCCGGCTGCAACCGGCACGATGTCGTCATGGATTCCGTGTCCAAACAGAACGTCGAGGCTGCGTGACGCTTCGCTGCGGCGCCGCGCAAACTCGTCCTCGAGCACGAGGTAACCCGAAAGCACGATGAGCCCCGCGAGTGGTTCGGATCGGCGCATCGCCACGTGCATCGCCATCGCGGCTCCCTGGCTGAAACCCGCGAGCAGCAGGCGCGCCGGTGCGATGCCCCGGGCCAACTCGCGCGCGATCAGGGCGTCGATCCAAGCGGCTGCCCGGGCGATGTGCTCCGGATCCTCGCGGCCCTCGGCGTCGAAGTCGAGCGAGCGAATGTCGTACCACGCGGGCATGCGGATCCCCCCGTTGATCGTCACCGGCATGGCGGGTGCGTTGGGAAACACGTACCGGACGCTGGGGGTCCCGAGCATGGGAACAATCGGCGCGAAGTCGTGCCCGTCGGCTCCGAGTCCGTGGAGCCAGATCACCGCGGCGTCGACGGGTTGGAGCGGTTCGTGCTCGACGCAGGGCAAAATCATGGGGACGAGGATGCAGCAAATCCGGCGCTGATGTTTGGGATCCGCGCCGACACGGGGGATCGCTTGCCGCGTGTGTCAGGCGAATGGCATCGTCAGGGTCCCCCTCGAAAAACGGAGGCTTCAGATGGCCATCGCCTCGCTCCGCGCGCCGCGAGCTGCTCGCGCGTGCATGCTCGTGACATTTGTCCTCGCATCCGCCGGCTCCCTCGGTTGTCGAGGGGGCGACGGCAGCGATCCCGGCGACGGAAGTGGAAGCAGTGATGGTGCGGATGAACAGTCCGAGGCGTCAACGGGTGGCGACGCGACGAGCGGTGGGCCGGACGACGGCGCCGACGAGACCGGGAGCGAGGGCGGCGGGCCACCCCAGACGGTGTGCGAAGCACCAATGCCGCCCTACGACACGACGAACCCCACGGTGGTGATCGGCGACGGAACGGCGGAGAGTTGCGCCGCCGATGCGCTCGCCAGCGCCGCCGCGGCCGGCGGCACCATCGTGTTCGACTGCGGGCCCGACCCGGTGACGATCGCGCTGTCGGCACAGGTCGTCTTGCCAGTCGACCGCGACACCATCATCGATGGCGGCGGTCTCATCACGCTCGACGGCCAGGGCATGACCCGGCACTTCATCTGGGACCATCCCGACTTCATGAACAACCCCAACAAGATCGTCCTTCAACGGCTGAAGTTGATCGGCGGGGCGGCGCCGCTCGGGCAGTATTTCCCGCAGGACGCGAACAATCCGGCCTGCGCCTATGGCTACAAGGATGGTTCGGGTGGTTCGCTCTACGTCCGCAACGGGAGGGTCCACATCATCGACTGCGAGTTCGTCGGCAACGTCGCAGCGCTCGAGGGGCCGGACGTGGGCGGAGGGGCGATCTACGCCCTTGGCGTGCCGGAGATCCTCATCTCGGGGAGCACCTTCCGCGACAATCGTGGGGCCAACGGCGGCGCGGTTGGGCTCCTGTTTGCCAATCCGGCGATCTATAACAGCGTGTTTGAGGGCAATACCGCCGAGGGTATCGGGCAAAACTACGTCGAGCCAGGTTGCCCCAATTTCAACCACGACGCCCAGGGTGGGGCTGGGGGCAACAGTGGGGCGATCTCGTTCGATGGCCTCAACGACGAAGGGGTTACCTACGAGATCTGCGGTTCGGTGTTCCGCGACAACGGGGCCAACGAGCTGGGCGGTGCGTTGTTCCGCACCCCGAATGCAGGGAGCCGCGAGATTCTGATCGATCGCTGCATCTTTGATGGCAACACCGCCAGGCTCGGTGGGGTGTCGTTCATCCGGGACAACACGGTGACGGTCCGTGACAGCACATTCATGCACAATCGCGCCGGCGTCGACCTCGACGGAAACCCCGTCCAAGGCGGCCTTGGCGGGCTGTGGATCAACACCGGCTCGATCGACGCCGTCAACTCGACGTTTTACGACAACGTACCTTCGGGGCTCGACGTCGAGAACGGCGGCGGCACGGTGCGCAACACCACATTCGTCGGTAGCCCGGCGAGTGGCGCATTCATGGTCGACAACTCCCTCATGGTCGAGACGACGTGCAACGCACCGCTTGGTGGCGGGGTGGGGAACGTCGGCTGGCCCGACGCGGCGAGCTGCGTCTCGGCCGCGGCGGCCGATCCGGGCATCGGCGAGATCGCCGACAATGGCGGCCCGACCCCGACCTTCCTGCCGACAGGTGATGCGGTCCTCGGCGTCGGCACGAATTGCCCGAGCGCCGATCAACGCGGCGAGCCCCGCAACACCGGCAGCTGTGCGGCGGGCTCCGTTGAGCCCTGAGCCCTGCGCCGCCCACACAGCCACTCACCTAAAAGCGCAGGCCGGCAGCAAAACCCGGCCACAGGCGCAAGCGCGTCCCGGCGCGCGTGGTGTCGTAGACCACGTAGTCGTATCCCGGGCGAGAAAATTCGGTCTGTCTCGCGTCGTTGGCGAACATCGAAAATGTGGGCCCGGCGAACGCGGACAGGCGGTCGAAGAATCGGTAGCCGAAGAGCAAGCGGAGCTGGACCAGGCCGCCAAAGGCCCGCCGGACTCGCATGCCCTGGGCGATGGCGGAGCTCATCACGTCGATGTCGAGGAAGGCACCCCTGGCGAGCTCGATGTGCCCGCCGAGGCCGAGTCCAAACTGCCAGCTCGCGCCGCCACCGAAGGGGTGCACTCCGATGTTGATGAGCGAGTAGGTGAGGCGGGCGGGGAGCCGCAGCCCGAGATTGAACGCCGCGATATCCGAGGTGGAGATCTCGGGATGGACGCTGCCTTCTTTGGTGATCGTGAGCAGGCCGACCGCGGCCTTGGCACGACGCGCGTACGTCACGAGGCCGACTTGGACACCGTTGGCGTCGTCGGCCACGCTGAAGAGTCCGATTTGTGCGCCCTTGTGCAAGCGATCGACGTGATTGACCAGGCCGAGCTGGGCACCGACTAGGCTTCGTGCGCGGTTGAACGCCATGCCGAGCTGTACCCCTTGGGCTTCGCCGCGCGTCAGCGCCAGCCCGAACGATGCCTGCACACCGTGGAGGTCCTCACCCACGATCGACGCGGCGAGCGCCAGGGACACGCCGTCGACGCGGGCGGCATTGTTCCACAGGAAGGAAAGGCTTGCGCGGTTGCGTATGCGGGCGTCGGGGAGACGGGCAAGGCGCCCAGCACGGCCGTTAAGGCTGGCTGGCGGGATCAACCCGATGTCGAACGGCACCTCGATGTACGCAGGCGCGCCGCGGCTGGTGGTCGGTTCGATCGCGGCCTGGCGGAATTGCATCGCGACCACTAGCACTGTCTTCCCCCGGCCAATCTCGACGTCCGCGCGGCGGCGGGAATCCCCTTGGTCAACCAGGATTTGGTACTTGCCGGGCTCGACCGCGAGCGAGATCGGGCCGGTCTTCTTGGTCTTCACCAACTCGGCCGCGAGGCGGCCGGCCTGATCGCGTACCGACAATCGACCCACCACGTCTGCCGCGATCACCAGCGTTGCCGACGGCTTGCGGAGATCGGTCATCACCAGATCGCCCGAGCCTGCCAGTTGGATGTCGTAGGCCGCGTGCTGCGCCCCGCCGCGGCTCGACTCCGTGTGCGCCAGCGTCTCCTCGAAGGCAAAGCGGTACGCCTCGGTCAGGGTGACGTGGCGGTCGCGATCGAAGTCGGCCGCGCCGCGGAGGCCGGTGGTCAGAAAGTGCGTGAAGAACGAGCCGCCGATTCGATCGCTCTCTTGCGCCGCTTCGTCTGCCGAGCTTGACGTCAAGAAGGCATGGCCCGCCACCGCCGAGGGCGTACCAGCAAGAAAAGGTGGGCGCTTGGTTCCGCCTTTGCTGCGCGTGAACGCACCCGAGGCGCACGAGTCGAGGATGGCGATGCGCACGTCCGCCGGTACGGACTGCACATGTTTGCGCAGGACGGCGTAGTCGACCCGTTCGCCGCCGAGGAGCAAGCCCTTCTCGTCGGAGTGGCCCGAGTAGTAAAAGAGAAGCTGAGTCCGCTCGCCTTCGCTGGCGCTGTCGCGTAAACGCCGGGAGATCCCATCGAATGCGGCTTCGAGTTCGTCGGGCGTTGGATCGCGGAGCTGGATCAGATCGGTCGCGCGCACCCCTCCGATATCGCGTAGCACCTTGGCCAGGGCGTCGGCGTCGCTGTTCGCATAGTGCAGCCGAACGCGGCCGCTGCCGCCATCGTTGGCCCCGATCAGCAGCGCAAGGCGGCGAACCGGGGCGGTCGCCGCTGCCGCCTCGTCATCCGCAGGCTGCGCCCAAAGCCGTGCCGGGGCGAACGCGATGAACCAAGCGAGGCAGATCGCGAGCAGCCGCAGGAGGTGACGGTCGAAAGGCAACACGGGGCTCGAAGCGGGGCGCGCGCGGCCGGGCCCACGTTGAAACACCGTCCGGACCGCCGCCTGTCACCGCATCATGGCCGATCTGTGGGACGGTTGCGTGCGTCATGACACGTGCGGCAAAACGTCCCCCGCCGAGGCGCTCGCGGTGACGGCTTGCCGCCCGCCCGGTGTTGCACCCACCTGAACGGCCGAACGTGGCCCTTGATGTCGAAGATCTCTACCGCCGCATGGGACCCATGGTTCTGCGGCGCTGCCGTCAGCTCCTCGGTGACCCCGAGGCGGCCCGGGATGCCATGCACGACGTGTTCGTAGAAATCTGCCGCCGCCATGACACGCTGGTCGATGCCGGACTTTCGAGCCTGATGTACCGGACCGCGACCAACGTGTGCCTCAACCGTCTGCGCTCGCAGCGGCGAAAGCCAAGCGAGCCGGCCGCGGAGCTTCTCCTGCAAATCGCCGCGGCGGACCCCGCGGTCGGCCGAGTTGATGCGCGATCGATTCTCCAGCGACTGCTCGGCAACGAGCCGGTGTCGTCGGCGACGATCGCAGTGCTGCACCTCCACGACGGGCTGACGCTGGAGCAGACTGCCGAGGTGGTCGGATTGTCGGTCTCGGGGGTGCGAAAACGCCTGCGCAAGCTGCAAAGCGCGCTCGCGCAAATGAGCGAGCAGGGCGAAGGTGCGTCGTGACGACGAACGTGCCCGAGTTCATGGTCGAGCGCTTGGCCAAGGGCGAGTTTGCGCCCGACGTCGCCGCGGAGGTGCGAATCGGCCTAGGGGACAACGCCGACGCCCGTTTGCAGGCGATCGCCACCGACGACGCGGCCACGCTCGCCGCGTTGCCGCCGGCTGAAGTAGCGGCGGAGGTGCGTCGACGTCTGGCGATCGGCGACCGGCGATCGGCGTCCAGTGCGGGGCGCTGGTGGATTCCGAGCCTCGCGCTGGCGGCGACGGCCGCGATCGCGTGGTTCGCGTCTCGGCCGACGTCGCCGGGCGTCGGCGTTTCGGTGCACGACGATGGCGTGGCCGTGCGGGTCGACGGCGAGCAGATCCGGACCAAGGGTGATCCGCAGCTTGCGATCGATCAGGTCAGCGGCGCGGGCACAAGACGGCTGCGGGACGGTGACGAGGTCGCGACGGGTGATCGGCTACAGGTTAGGTATCGAGCCGCCGGCCGGACCAGCGGCGTCATCGTCTCCATCGACGGGGCCGGTGCGACGACACTGCACTTCCCCGGTCATCGCGACGCCTCACCCCAGCTGCGGCCCGGGGATCTGGTCGCACTCGATCACTCGTACGAGCTCGACGATGCCCCGGGCTTTGAACGGTTTTTCTTCGTGACGGTGCCGGCAGACGAAGTGCTCGATATCGACACCGTCGTGCGTGCGGCGGAGACCCTCGCCGCGGGCGTCGCGGCCCACAAGGGTGCGTTGGTGTTGCCGCAGGGCTACGAGCAGCGTTCGCTGGAGTTGCGCAAGAAGCCCAGGTAACGGGCCGGTGATCTGGCCCCGGTCGGTGACAAGTCTGGTTGCGTCGGGTGTTGCAGACGCCATGATGCACGTGCCGATCTCGAAGCTGCTCGCGTTGATCGCCGTCGCCGCGATCGAGGAGCCGGTGAGCCCTACGCCGCCGGCCGTCGAGCCGCCGCGGGCCGTCGAGCCGCCCGCGGCCGTCGAGCCGCCGCGGGCCGTCGAGCCGCCCGCGGCCGTCGAGCCACCGCCGGTCTCCCCGCTGCCACAGGCCGCAGCGCCACCCTCGTCGTCGGCGCCGCCTTCGGTGCCCGCGGCCGTCGAAGCTCCCTCCCGGTTCAACCCCGAACCGAGCGCGGCATCGACCGCGGCTGCCAAGCGGCTAGGAGACAACCCACCGAGCTATGTCGTGGTGCCCTTCGACATCGGTCTGGTCCCCGGCCTGTCGATCAACGGCCGTCACCGCGACAAACGCATCCTCAACAAGTTCAGCGTCGGCCTGCTCTGGACCCGGTCCGCGCGCGTAGAGGGCGTTGCGCTGGGTATGGGGGCCACGGTGGTGGACGAACAGATGCAGGGCGTGGCCGCATCGCTCGCTGCCAACATCAATCGTGGGGTTCATCGTGGTGTCCAGCTGACCCACGGCTACAACTGGGCAAGTCAACTCCGCGGCGTGCAGTACGGGTCCATCAACAACGCGGGATCCGTGCGCGGTGTTCAGGTCGGCCTGATCAACGTCGGCGGCAGCGTTCGCGGTGCACAGATCGGGCTCATCAACTGGGCGAGGAGCGCCGATGTCTCCATCGGCCTGCTACCCATCACGAAAAGGGGCGGCGTTCGCGTTGAGGTTTCGACGAGCGACGCGGCGCTACTAAACGTAGGGCTGCGCCTGCCGGCCAAGTACACCTATGCGTTCGTGGCGGCGGGCCTGCATCCGTTTGGTACGGAGCGCGGACACGTAGGGACCGAGAAACAACGGGGCAAGGCTTGGGAGTTCGGCGTGGGCTTCGGCGGGCACATCCCGGTCGATGACCGTTTCTTTATCGACGTCGATGTCTCGGGTTGGGGCGTGACGTCGGGCCTCCGCGCGGGCGCGCCTCTGGGCGCGATGAGCAAGTTCCGCCTGATGCTTGGCTGGCAGGCGGCCAAGCGGGTGGCGGGGTTCGGGGGGCCGACGCTCACCGTGCTGACCGATCGGATCGCGAACACCGTGCCGATCCTGGCTGCCGGGGATGGGCGAGATCGCTTCGGCGAGGTCGATCGCCCCGGCTACGGATGGGTCAGCTACGCCCATCGGTTTGGCAACGGCATCCGCCTGCGGGCCTGGCCCGGCTTTGTCGCCGGCCTGCGCTTCTAAGACTCGAGTGACGACCGGCCGCTGGACGATCGCGACGCGCTCGCGTTGCGGCGTTTCACCGACGCCTGTTAGAAGAGGAGGGTGAGCCCGCGGCAGATCGTCGAGCAGGCCCGGTGCCTGAAGCCGTGAGCGACGATCTCCAACCCCGGCGTTCGCGCGCGCGTACCGCCCTCGTGTGGGGGCTGTCGATCGTGTCGACCGTCGTCATGTTGTGGGTCGCTCGCGAACGGTTCGCGGTCGAGATGTGGCCGGTCCACTTCACGATCGTCCGTCCGGATTTGCTCGTGTTCGCCGCCCTCGTCCACCTGCCCTACGCGACCGTCCGCGCTGGCCGCCTTCGTTGGGTGCTCGACGACCTCGTCTCGGCCGCCGGCGGCGGTCCGCGCCTCGATCGGCGCGTCCTTTACGGCAGCGGATTCGTATCGTCGCTGATCCTCCTATTGATGCCGCTCAAACTCGGTGAACTCTCCCGTCCGATCCTGTTGGCGAGTGAGCGGCAGCCCGGCGTAACCGGTGCCGCGGCGCTCGGTGCCGTCGGGCTCGAGCGCGTACTTGATGGCCTATTGATCTGCGCGATGTTGTTCGGTGGACTCGCGCTGGTCGAGCACGGTGATGGTTCGCGCCTGGCGGTGGTCCACCGCTTCGGACACGGTATGGGGCTGGCGTTCATCCTCGCGTTCGTCGCCGCGCTGGTGGCTGCCCGCGATCCCGCGGCCTGGGGCGCGCGTGCCCGTGGATGGTTCGCGCTGCTCGGCGTGAGCGCGGCCGACACCCTCGGCGGGTTTGTTGTCCGCGTGGCCACCAGCTTTCGCGTTCTGTACGACGCCCGCCGGCTTGCCCCGATGATCGCGAGCTCGATCCTCTATTGGGCGATCACGACCTTCCAGCTCGCGCTCGTCGCCGGCGCGTGCGGGCTCGAGCTCGGCCCCGCCGCCGCCACGGCCACCGTGGCGATCATCGGTCTGTCGATCCAACTGCCCGGTGGACCGGCGCAGGCGGGCACGTTTCAGGTCGGGGCCGGCGCCGCACTCAGCTTGCTCTGCGATCCCGACAGCTACGCGCGCGGCGGCGCCACGTTCGTCGCCACGATGTTCGGGCTCCAGCTCGTCGGGGCCATCGTCATGGCCGTGCCCGGAGCGTGGCTTCTGGCCAGCGCGCGCGCCCGTCGCAAGGCTGGCCCCGGGACTCCGGGCCCCGGCGCGTAAGATCACCGGCTGCGGACGGTTGATGACCGGTCGACCCGGCGCATTGCCGATCCCGCGTCCGCGCGGGTATCCTGCGCCGCGTCTCGCGCCCGGCCCCGCGCCGCGCGTGCTCGCTCGCCTGCAGGAGCTCCGCCCGTGTCCTATCCCGTCCGTGCCCGATCGCCGCGTCTATCCCTGCTCGTCGTCGCCCTCGGCCTCGTCGCCATGCCGGCGTGCAAGAAGAAGGGCAAGGGCGGTAGCAACCCCGAGCAGACCAAAGAACAGCTCGAAGCAAAGATCAGCGAGGCCAAGAAGGCCGCGAAGGCCAGCGAGCTGGTCGTGCAGGCCAACAAGGATCTCGAGGTCGGTCGCTACGTCTCGGCGATGAAAAAGGCCCAGGAAGCCCTGGCGGCCGAGCCCAACGACGCCGATGCATACGCAGTGTTCGGCGCGGCCCACTGGCGCGCCGGCGATCCCGAGGCGTCGACGGAATCGTTTCGCAAGTCCTTAGAGATCGATCCGAAGAACTTCGGCGGTGGCATCGGCCTCGGCAACAGCCTGCAGTCGAAGGGCCAGTTCGCCGAGGCGGCCAAGGTGCAAGAAGGGTTCATCAAGGACGACCCGAAGCAGCTGCGCCCGCACGTGGTCCAGATGTGGAGCCACTACGCGCTCCACGACTACGACGCGGCCGCGAAGTCGCTCGATGAGATCTTCAAGGTAATGCCCAACGATGATCCGTCGCTGCCGCTCATGCAGTCGACGCAGGCATTCGTGCGCCCCTTCGTCGGCAAGGGCCCCTTGATGCAGGTAAAAGGAACCACCGGTAGCTCGGACGCCAATGCGAGCCACGAGGTCGGTCTCAAGTACTCGGGCGCGACCATCGCCGGCGAGTTCGCCCAGGTGGTGTTCCTCGAGTCGCAGAACGTGACCGTGCTCGATACCGAATTGGCGGCGAAACTCAAGCTACCTTCGCTCGGCAAGTTCAAGGCGCCGGGGGCCAAAGAGGATTCGCAGATCGTTCTGATCCCGTCGATCAAGTTCGGTGACCTCTCGCTCGAGAACGTGCCGGCCATGGTCCAGCCACTCGACGCTTTTGCCGGGATCGGCGAGCGCCCCGGCCTGGTACTCGGCCGCTATGCGATGCATGCGCTCGGCGCGATCACGTTCGACTTCCCCAAGCGCGCCCTGACGATCGCGAAGGACGCGCCAGCCAAGGCGCCCGATGGCTTCGTTGAGTTGCCGCTGTTCTTCGCCACGAACAACGTCATCCATGCCCCGGTCGTGCCGATCAAGATCAACGGCTCTGACTACCGCTTTTTCGCGTATTTCGGCGGTTTCGGGCCGGCGAGCGTCACGGTCGCGCGCAAGCAGTACCTCAAGAGCGGTGCCTTACCGCGGGCGGTTGCCAACCCGGAAGATGCGGAGTACGGGCGCAAGATGGTGCTCATCGATTCGCTCGACATCGGTGGGACGGTCGTCAAAGGACTCGGCGGACTCGTGCTCGTGAAGGAGCCGCCCGATGAGAACCTCGCCGGCTTGCTGGTCGCCACAGGCTTCGAGATCGGCGGCTACGTCAACCTCGCGCTTCTGGCCAACTGGAAGGTCACCTACGCGCTCGCGGCGGGTAAGGTGTTCGTCGACGTCGACGGCTGAACGCGCCCAGCTCTACCCGAGGCCGACGCCGCGCATGACGTCTTCGAGCGTGATGTCGTAGGCGAGCGCGACGACGGTGGTGATGAGAAGCCCGAACAGCAGCACGACTGCGATCCACGTGCCCACGCGTGAACCGCTGCGACGTTCCATTCGTTCGATCTGTGAGGGATCGCCGGACAGGTCACCAGAGAAGGACGCGCTCTGACCAGGTGCACCGCCGGGACGGCCGACCGGGCCGAAGTCGACGAATGAGGGGGCCGATGGCGCGGGCGACTCGGGGCGGCCAACCGGGCCGAAATCGACGAACGAGGGCGTCGAGATCGGCGGAGCGGGACGCGGCGTCGCCAGGGGCGGTGGCGCAGCCGGGCGAGGGGGCGGCGGGCCAGGAACGACCGCTACGTTTGGCGGGCGCGCCACCGGTTCGCTGGCGAGCGGCGAGGGCCTGGGCACGATCGCCACGCTTGGCGGTGGTGTGATCGGGTCGACGGAAAGCGACGATGGCTCTGGTTCGCCAGGGCCCTGCATGACGGTGGGCGCGAACGCGCTGCGATCAGCCGCGGGGGGTCCTTCGGCCGCCGGTGCCCGCGTCGTACCGATGAGTGTCGGTTGGGCCGCGGGTCGCAGCACGAGCTGAAAGTCCGTCTCTCCGATGCGAAACTTCGCACCGTCGCCAAGCACGCAGTGAGCGACCTTCTGCCCTCCGATCCACACCCCGCCTCCGTTGCTCTCGTCGACGATCTCCCACCCGTCCGCGTGCGGGCGTAGTCGGGCGTGCAGGCGTGAAGCCGATTGCTCGAGCAGCACGACGTCGCAATCGTCCGCGCGGCCGATCGTAATGGGGCCGGCGCTTAGCTCGAATACCTGCTCGCCACGACCAATGACTGGTGAGCGGATCCGCAAGATGGGGTGGGCGGTGGTGACCAACGCCCGGGCAGACTAGCAGTCCGTGGTGACACCCCACAATGCGACCGCGGCGGCCCGTCGATCCGTCCCGTCGATGCGGTGACGCAGCCGGACGCGACCCCACGGACCCCGATCGGGGTGTTCCTGTGCGCACGCCGTCGGAGCCTCTTGCGCGGCTCGTGCGGCCGGCCCGCAGGCGGCCAGATGCCGTGTGAGCGCGAACAGTGGCCATATCGGGCGCCCGGGGGCCCGCGATGTACCCGGAGCTCGGTCAAGCCGCGCGCCGATCGGGCGATGGACCGCAAGTCTCGCTTCCGATGCACCCCGCCGAGTCCCCGCGCGAACTACCTGTAACCGCCGAGCTGCGCGCGGTTGACGGTCCCCCAGTCCCGGTAGTGCTCGTCTGCGCCACGCAGGACGCGGGGGCGATCGTGTCTTGTGCTAGGGCGGTCAGTGGCGCCATCGACGTTGTCAGCGGGATCGACCGTGACAGCGAGTTGCTCCGCGATCGCTTGCACGCAAGTACCCGACCCACGTTGTTCGTGTTGTGCAAGACCGCCGGCCTCGACCCTGACATCATGCGCCGCGCGGTCGAGGCCTTTAGTGCTCGCCGATCACTCGGTCATCGCTTGCTCGTGACCGAATTCTCGAGTGAGCGGGCCTCGTCCTGGGTTGCGAGCATCCGTCGCACGCACTCCGCGATGATGCGGGCGATCGGCAAGCCCGAGTTGCGGGCCTGTAGCGTGCCTGGGATGCGCGACTGCGGCGTTGACGAGAGCGTTCGCGGCGAGACCAACAATCGGGTGACTCGAGTCCACCAAATACCGCGTGATACGCCGCGGGTCGTCTTGGCAGCTGGGCGCAAGAGCGAAGACTCGCGCGCCGTGCCGATTCCGCCGCATCAGCGGCCCCGGCGGCACCTTGCGTGGTCGCACCCGTCGACGACAGCGAGCGTGCCAGCATCAGCGATGCTGCGTTCACACCGGCGGAGCCAATGGGCATCGCGATCGATCTCAACCGCGAGCCCGACACCGCGGCCGACGTCACGACAATCATCGGCGTGAGGCCGGCCCGCGGGTTCGGTCGGATGGCGGCTGGAATCGCTATCGGCATGTTCGTGTGCCTTTCCATCGTGACCGCGCGTTTGGCCACGGCCCCGACCGAGCCGAGTGCAACGCTAGCCAACCCGAGCGACGTCACGAGCACACCCGTAGGAAGCGCAACGAGTGAGGCTGCGCCCGGAGCCTCCGACCGCCTGCCCCCCTCGCCGGGGGCGTTTGCGCCACCACCACCACCCGCGGGGGGCGAACCGCCGCTCTCCGCATCCGCCGGCGGTGACGAAGTCGTGAAAAAGGTCGAGGTGTCGCGCGACGCGGTGAACTGGCATCGGGCGGCGAATCGTTGTCGCGGGCGACGCGATGAGGATGGTCGCCCCTTGCGGCTGCCGAGCGTAGACGAGGCGCAAGTACTGCACCGACAAAGTGGTGCGAGCGGGCCCGTCTGGACACGCACTCGCTCCAACGAGCCCAACGCCAACTGGATCGTCGGTGCAGCCGGCAAACTTCGCAGTGCCGACAAAAGCGACAATGCTGCGCGAGTGATCTGCGTGCGCGACTAGACGCGCGCGGCCGATCAGCACTTGCCAGGTTTGACCTTGTCCTTCTTGAGGCAGAACTTCGCCAGCTCAAGCGGGACCTCGCCGGGACGGCCGAAGCGGGCGCCTGCAGTCAAGCGAACCTCGCAGCTCTTGGGCGTACCCGCGAGCGCTTCCGAGGTGAAGGCCTGTCCCGACAGTGGCGTGGTTTCGCCGCCCTCGAGATAGAAAAGCTCGACGCCGGTGATCCAAATCTTGTCCGAGCGCGTCGCGCCGCCGACCTTGCAAGTCGCGTGTGCATCGATGCCAGTCTGTTGGTCGACGGGGGTCTTGATCGTGAGATCGACCGTGAGCGAGAGGTTCCAGGCTCCTCCCGGCGCGCCGTAGGGCGCCACGAGTTGCATCTTCGGATTGCCGACGGACAGTGAGTCTTTCGTCAGCGCCGCCATTGCCGGCGAAGCTGGGGCCGCAGGATCGCACGGACCATCGCTCACCGCGCCATCGCGAAAACAGGCCTTCTTGAGCGAAGTCTGGGCGACGTCACCCCAACTGGCGCCAGTCTTCGGCGTCCACAGGCCGAACGACACGTCGCACAACTTCGGCGCCTCGGTGAATCCAAACGCTTGATTCCAATACAGCCGGCTGGGACGGATCACACTCTCGCCAGATTCGTACCTAAACGGACCGGCGTAGAGGGACTCGAACCCGATGTCGACGTACTTCGTCGTGCCCACGTTGCAGCTCGACTTGACCGTAATCCGAGCGCTCTCGTCGACCGGGGCATTGATCTGCAGTAGGTGGCTGATCGCAAGCCCCGGTGCCCCCGCGTATCCGGTGTCGGGTTTGACGCTGAGATCGGCGACTTCAAGCGGCAGGCTCGCGCCACTCATGGCGGCCGGGGCGATCGGAGGAGTGCATGGACCCACCTGGGCGGACGATCCGTCGAAGCAGACGGTCTGTAGAGGTACCGAGATCCCCCCTGAGCTACCGCCGACGCGGAACTCGAGTTGGCACGGTGACATGGCCGTCTCCGCGCCCTGGGTGAAGATCTGGCCCTGAAGATCGATCGACTCGCCGACCGCGTATTGATGCAGCTGCTTGGTGTAATCCGTGCTGGAGAGCGACGTCACGTCGGTGATGATGCGGTTGTCACGCTTGCACAGCGCTTTGGCGTGGACAAACGTGCCCGTGTTGAGCTGCTCGTTGAACTTCCCCTTCGCGGTGAGCTGCAACGCGCCACTGCTTCCGCCGAACATCCCACCCGCGCCCTTGACGGTGATGTCGCTGAGCGCGATCGGTTTTTTAGCCTCTTCGTCGGCTTTTTTCTTGGCTTCTTCGTCGGCCTTTTTCTTGGTCTCTTCGTCGGCCTTTTTCTTGGCTTCTTCGTCGGCCTTTTTCTTGGCTTCTTCGTCGGCCTTTTTCTTGGCCTCTTCGTCGGTCGCGCGCTTCGTCGGCTCGGCCTTCACCTCCTTCGCGTGCGTGCCCTTGTCGCAGGCGGACATCGACAGCGCGAGCGAGACGGCGAACCCGAGGTGGGCGGCGACGAGGCGGGAGTGACGGGGGGTGGCGACGAACATGGGCCCTGAACTTAGTTGAGGAGAAGAGCGTTGGCAGCCCTTGT
>CADEGN010000071.1 GCA_902826865.1 uncultured Myxococcales bacterium | reverse complement strand
AGCGCTACACGCTTCGCGCTTCGCTTGGGTTGCGGGCGACAGCCCGCGCTATGAGAACGTAGTGGACCGCAGCGACGGTCAGATCGGATACACCGGTGTCGGCATCCGCGGCGGTGCGGGCGTGATCTTCGGGAACACCATCTCGAGCCATCAACATCCCATCAACTTGTTTGTCGAGGGTTCTTCAGGGTGCACCTCAATGGTTTATCCGGTGCCCGATCAGCCGGGCGACCTCTATCTGTGGGACAACGACGAAGGGGCGATTTCAAAGGGGGCTCCCAACGATTGCTCGGCCCTTTTCGAACAGGGACGCGACTACTTCCTGTATCCCCCGCCTGACTATGCGCCGTTCACCTACCCACATCCGGCGCGCGGGTGATTAATTCGTGACCGAAGGCACTGGTCAAGTGACCATCATGGTGTTGTACGCGTAACTTACCACGCAAAAAAAAACAAGGTGACCGGGACGCGCACGGGCCGACCTACCTTCCATGCGGATGATCCGGCGACTCGGCCTCACCGGGCTGCTTGCGACGGGCTGCTACTCAGGTCTTGGCGCCGACGGCGACGGGAACCCGGCGGGCAGCGGTGCCAACGATGATGACGGCGGAGGATCGGCCACGGGGCCCGACGACGGCCCCGAGCAGGGCGCCGCCGTGCCGGCGGGCGGGATGCGGAGGCTGTCGACGGATGAGTACGACAACACCCTGCGCGACCTGCTTCTCGACGAAAGCGGCAGCGGGAGTGCGCTCCTGCCGGCGGATCCTCGCACGCCCTTCGACAACGATCTCGACCAGCAGATCGCATCCCAGGCCCTGATCGAGGGCGCGTATCTGCTCGCTGGCGATGCCGCGACCCGGCTGCTCGGCGACGCGGCCAGGCGGGACCAAGTCGTCGGGTGCATTCCGGACGGCGCGGCGGATGCGAACTGCTTCACCCAGTTCATCGATCGTTTTGGCCGTCGCGCACTGCGTCGTCCGCTGACGGATGCGGAACGCACCGATTTTCTCGCCTTGCTCGACTACGCGACCGAGGCAGGCGACTTCTACGTCGCTGTCGACACGGCGATCCGAACGTTCTTGCAGGAGCCCGAGTTTCTCTACCGTGTCGAGGTGGGCGAGCCTGTCCCCGCTGAGCCGGGGCTGTTTCGGCTCAAGGACCATGAGGTCGGCACTCGTATGTCGTATTTCCTCCTCGGCACAACGCCTCCGGATTGGTTGCTCGACCGCGCCGACGCGGGCGAGCTCGCCGATGCCGACGGCGTTCGCGGGGCGGCCGTTGAGTTGCTGAAAGATCCCCGCGCGAAGGCTCGTATCGCTCGCTTTCACGCCCTCTGGCTTGGATACGAGGCCTTGCCCGAGTCGATCGAGCTGAGCGCCGCCATGCGCGAAGAGAGCGACAAGTTGGTGGAGAGGGTCGTGTTCGAGGACGAGCCCTACTCGGAGCTGTTCCTGTCGTCGTCGACGTGGATCGACGACTACCTGGCCGAGCACTACGGCTTGCCGCTACCGGGCACCTCGGCGTGGGTCGACTACGGCGACTCGGGACGCGCCGGAATCCTTTCGCACGGCAGCTTCCTATCGGCCTTTCCGAAGTTCGGGGACACGAGTCCGACCCAGCGCGGCATCTTGATCAAGACACGGCTCTTTTGTCAGGAGATCCCGCCACCACCGCCAGGCGTCAGCGCCGATGACAAGCCACCGGCCACCGAGGACGCGTTCTGCAAGGAAGACGTCGCAGCGGTTCACTCCCAGGGCGAGTGCGGAGGCTGCCACATGCAGATGGATCCGATCGGCTTCGGGCTCGAGAACTACGACCAGACAGGTCGATACCGCACGCACGAAACCGACAACCCGGAGACACCACAGGACGAATCGACGTGCGAGATCGCAGGAAAGGGCAGTGTCCCCGGGATCGGTGAGTTCCGCGGACCTGCCGAGCTCGCAGGCCTGATGTTCGAGTCAGGGCTGGTGGAGCGATGTGTGGTGACCCAACTGTATCGATTCGCGATGGGGCGTGCCCAGCTCGACGCCAATGACACCGAGTTTATCGACGTCCTGCAGGAGCGGGCTGCGGCACCGGGCTTCCATTTCTCGGACCTCGCCCTCGAGTTCGTTGCGCAGGACGGTTTTCGCTTTCGTCGCGAGGAGACCCTGCCATGAAACCGTTTCGACTCGACCGCCGGACGTTCTTGCGCGGCGCCGCCGGGATCGCCGTCGGCCTCCCGATGCTTGAGGCGATGCTTCCCCCGGCCCGCGCGGGCGGCGATCCGATCCCGAAGCGATTCGTGACCAGCTGGGGGGGCATCTCGCTGTCCGGCTATTCCGCTGGCGGCCTGGTCGTGCCATCGGCGGCCGGTCCCGCCTATGAGATCACACGCGGGCTGAAGCCGCTGGAGGAGCTCGGCGTCGCCGACAAGGTCACGATCGTGTCTCATCTGCTTCTGCCATGGGAGGAAGACGGTGTGATGCCGCCAGGCGGGCGCACGATCGAATTCCACTACAACACCCTCGGACCCCAGGCGGCGGGCACGCACACGGGGCCCGCCCGCGACGGCGCGCCCAAGGGCCCGACCGCCGACCAGATCATGGGCGATGAGCTCGGTGGCGATCCTGTGTTTCGCGCGCTCGCGTACCGTGTGCAACCGGCGTCCTACTCCGGGGGGAACACCATCGGCGGAAACAACGGGCGCATGTCGTGGCGTCAAGACGGCGATGATCTCATCTCCGTGGAGCCGATCGTCAGCCCGCGGGTCGCCTTTGAGTCGCTGTTCACGGGTTTCGTCCCGCCGGATCCAGCCGAGGCCGCTGCCGCAGCGTTGCTGCTGCGGCGCAACAAGAGCGTACTCGACATCGTCGATCGCCACGGAAGCGGCTGGCTTGATCGGTTGGGCGCAGCGGACAAGATGCGCATGGAGCGACATCTCGATGAGATCCGCGCCCTGGAGGATCGGCTGAATCAAATGCAGCCGGAGCTGGCGAACTGCAAGATGCTGCCCGATCCCGGTGACGATTGGCCGATCGGAGAGGCCTTCTTGGGTGACGGCAACTCCTACAGCCCCGATGCGGGGTACAGCGATGAGATCGGTCGCAATGAGATTCTCACCGATCTCATCACGATGGCGTTCGTTTGCGACCGTACGCGGGCGGCGTCGATCATGTTGACCGAGTGGAAGTGTTACATGAACATGTTCAACTTCGGGGGCTGGGAGAGCGACATGCACGAGCTCACCCACGGCAAGGGGCCCGAGGAGTCGGTCGCGGATGCCGTTGGGTTTCACGTACGGCAGTTTGGAACGCTTGTCGCGAAGCTGGCAGCGCGCCCCGAGGTTGATGGCAAGACCATGCTCGATCACTGTGCGCTCGTTTTGTTCCTCGAGGGTGGCAACGGCTGGAACCCCGAGTCCCTCGTGGAGAACAGCGCACACTCTACGGAGAACATGGCGTGCTTTGTCGCTGGCGGGGCGGGTGGCCTCAAGCAGGGGGAGCACATCATCGCCACCAATCGCCATCCCGGAGAGGTGGTGCTGACTGCGATGCAGGCGGTCGGTCACCAAGGCGGCCTCGGCGAGCTCACGGATCCGATCGACGAGATGCGCGCATAGGGAGCCACAATGTGGGTCGGTTGGGGGCGTGAACGCAGCGCAGCTGTCGTTCGCCCGGCCGCGGTGCATTCCTGCACGAACTGCCATGTCTCGAGCGTTACCGGGAGTACAATCATCGTCTCCCGTGAACCTCATCAACAAGACTCGCGTGGTCCGTCGCTCACGCTGCCCTGCAACGCCCGGAGTGCTCGTCGGTGTGATGTTGGCCACCGGATGCTTCTCTCAGCCTCCGGCTGCCGGGAGCGGCACCACCGTCGCGGAGACAACGGCCTCCATCGGCACATCTGGGTCGATGGTCGAATCCGGGCCCGCCGCGACCACCGACGGCGGAGCTAGCTCCGCTAGCTCCGGTGGTGGCGCGACCGAGACAGGTGTCGACTCAACCACGGGTTCTACCTCCGAAGCGACCACGGACTGGCGACGACAGGCACGGATTCGACTGGCGTCGAGTGCGTCGAGCAGCTGTTCGAGGGTTGGGAATCCCAGTCATTCGAAACTTCTGGGTGGGCGCGCGGAGGTGACCTACCGTGGTGGTTCATCCACGAGTGGCCACCCGGGATCTACGAGGGGGTCTACGCGGTTGCATCCGACAGTCCACCCCCAGGCGGAAGCAACTGGCTCTCGCGTTTCACCGAGTTGCCGGCGCCGGGCCAACTTAGTTTTCGTTTGTGGACGAGCATCGGACCAAGCGACCGTCTTGTGGTCTCCACCGACGGCATCGAGCTCCACTCGGTGACGGGTCCGACCGGCGCGGCGACGATGTTGGTTCCCGTCGGTCCGATCGACCTGCCTGCGGGTAGCTACACGCTCGAGCTCCGCTACGAGCGGGGGCAGGATGACGACCCGCTCGACTACGACGAGATGTTTATCGACAACCTCTCGATCTGCTCGATCCAGTGAACGGACGCGGTCGACTGGCGCGTTGGGCGGGCGCACCGCGGGCTCGGTGGATTTGCCCCGAAAAAGGGGCGAGTTTCAAGCGGCCATCTCGGCCGGTTGTGGGTTTGAGTTGATGGCCTCGAACTCAGCGGGGCTGGTATAGCCGAGATACGAGTGGTGGCGGTGGTTGTTGTAGAAGACCTCGGTGTACTCGCTGACGGCTTTGCCGCGTCGCGTCGGCCGAGCCAGCGGTAGCGGTGGATCAGCACTTTCTCGAGAGGCCGTGCAGCGCGATCGCCGGCGTACCCGACCTCGACCATCACCTCACTATGAAAATGTGCGCTAGCGTGCCACCCGCCCGAGTGGGATCTGCAGGCCCGCAAATGGGATCGCGTGCGCACGACGCTGTGCTTGCCCGAACCCGGCCAGCGACCCCGTCGACTGCAGAATTAGCCCCACGAAGAATGCGAGCGTCCAGCGGCGAGGTTGCCATTGCAAGGCGAAGGCCGCCTCGCGCAACGGGTAACACTGCGTGCTCGGCCCATCGCAGGGATCCGCAAGCCCTGCGCGGCTGCCGACAAGCGACAGCGTCCCGAGCCGTCCCGAATGCACGACGGCGAACGGAGTCCACGAAAACGACAGGGACCCCCTCTGCGGAATGAACGGCGTGAGCAACCGCCGCCTGTGTACGTACGACGAGCCGGCCACGAAGGCCGGCGAGTCATTGTCACCGGGCGACGCGACCGACGGCTCGGCACTGGACAGAGCGATGAGGAGCGGCAGCGTCATCGGCGACGTACGGACCTTAGTGTAGCGGGATCCAGCTCCGCGGCTCGTATTCACCTGGCGCCCGCGTAAACAGGCTACAAACCGCTGGCCACTGGCGCGCGCAGGTTCCTTCTCCGGAGCAGTAGTACAGTCCATCATGGACACTGCACGGCCCGACTTCCTCGGGGTCGCAGGCACCGCCGGCCCCGACGCGCGGCGTGCAGATCCCCGCAGTGGGCCCGTCCAATCGAAGCCCGCGACAATAGTCGTCGACGGACTTGCACGCCGTCGGTGTGTCACACGACTCCCCCGTGGCCACTTGCTCCTGACACTCTCCGTCCCGGCCGCAGTGACGGTCTGAGAACTCCACCGCTTCACACGTCACGTTTCGCTCCAGCACGCACGATTCACCGAGGTCGACTTCAGGTATCGGCGGACTCTGGCACCGACCATCCCACGCACGTGCCACCGTCACCACATACGTCCTCGGCCAAGCCGCCGCCCCCGCCCCTCGCGATCGTGGGGAGTGCGGGAAACGGCAAACAGGCCTCGCCGTGGGCGATGGTACCCTCAAAAACAAGGCAGGGTACCGATTCGAAGTTGGGGTCGGTAATGGCCTCGCAGCCGCTCCGCGCGAAGTACTCGAGGACGTCGTCGAAGCACTGCTTGTCGAAGCGCACCCGGGGCCAATCCTCAACAAGGCGAAACGTCTGGATCGCTGCGTCGTGACAGGCGTCCTCGTCGACTATCTCGGGTCCCAGGCATTCGCAACGCGCATAGGTCTCGCATAGCGCCTTCGCATACCGTCCCGCTGCCTCGGGCGGCACCTTGTCGGCCGCCGAAGGCCCGCAGGAACCCATAGCTGCGAGAGCGACCACGAGGGACAGGGGGAGTGGCACTGTACGAAGTCCCGGGCGAGCGGAGCGCATCACGGATCCACCACGTAGCTTAGCGACTGCAGGACGTTATTCCGGCGGATCTGAAGCGTGTAAGAAGTCGTCGACCCAGCCATGTAGAGATTCCCGAGCTGGGTCGCGGCCTGCCCAAGGGTATTCAGCGTGTTGCCGTTGATCTTCAGGACAACGTCATTTGTTCTGATTCCGAGCTTGTAGGCGAGCGTCGTAGAAGCGACGCTCTTCGCCGTATAGCCACCAGTACTGTTGGGCTCGAACCGAGCCGAATCGCACTCCGACTGCCGGCGACCAGGTCATGCCGCGCCAAACCGATGATCCGCTCTACATTGGTCACGACTTCGACGGCCAGATCGACGAACTCCGCATCACCGCCGGCGCCCGCTCGGACGATTGGCTGCTCGTGCAATTCGCTGCCGGTGACGACAGACTGCTTACGCTGCATCCGGCCGAGCTACTGCCCTAGACGTCCGAGTAATTTCGCGACCGTTCGTTTTTCATGCGAACGGGGCGCGCGTCGTCGCAGTCGATGGCATGGACGTACGAACCCCCACGCGAACGTCAATGATCGATGCGCGATTCAGGGCAGGTCACCTGCGGCTCGACAACCAACCCGGCCTGCGGCATGTCGGATACGAGGTCCGGACATGAAGTTAGCCATGCTGCGCCACCTCGCACTCGTCACCGCGCCGCTGCTTGGCGTGGTCCTGCCGCTCGGCGTCGCATGCGACCCGCCTCGCGATCCCCACCTCAACGCGACATCTCCCCCGGCGTCCGCGGCAGGGACCGAGGTTGGGCGGCAGGCAACGCCGCCGGGGACACGACCAACGATCGCGAACACTGAGCCACCGAGGATGCCAACGCCGATGCCGCTCTCCATCACCCAGGCGGAGGTCCGCCAACGCGGCGACGCGTTCGAGATCGAGGTCACCCTGGATCGCCGACTGCCCACGACGAACAGCAGCCGACCGAGCCTCCGCGTCGGCGACGAGGTGGTGCGCCGAAGCCTCCATCCGCAAGGTGAGCTCGATCGCCTGCTGTTCCTGGTCACGCGTGAGCAGTTCGAACGCATGCCCGATGGCGCAACACTCGAAGTCCACGCGCCGGGTTTCTTGAGCGCGAACGTCACGACCTCCCCGCGGCTCGACAAGACCAAGGTTGTGACCCCATGAGACTCATCACCGCGGCTGTGGGTGCGCTGGCTCTCGCGCCAACGCTGGCGCGCGCCGAAGATCCGCAGCTGCCGGGTGCGTTCGAGGTCGAGCGCAACGAGTACGGATTCGGCGCCACTGCGTTCAACCCCGTGGGCTTCGGCTTCACGCCCACCGAGGTCGAGGCAGTGATCCACAGCCCGGTCGATCTCGGCGCCGGACCCTTTCCTCTCATCGTCGTGTTGCACGGCCGGCACGCAACGTGCCTCGACCCCGATGAGTTCGATCCAAGCGATCCGTTTGCGAACGTCTACGACCAGTGGCCTTGCGGCCCGGGACGTGAGCCGGTTCCGAGCTACACCGGCTACGACTATTGGGCCGAGAACCTCGCCAGCCACGGGTTTGTGATCGCTTCGATCGGCGCCAATGGGATCGCAGCCGTCGACAACGCGTTCGACGACGGCGGCGCCGGAGCGCGCGGCCAATTGATCGCCGAGCATCTACGCCTGTGGGAGCGCTTCAACTCCACCGACGAGTTCGGCACGAAATACAACGGGGCGATCGACCTCGATCGCGTGGGCCTCGTCGGTCATTCCCGCGGGGGCGAGGGCGTGGCGGCGTTTCTCGCCCAGCAAGCCCCCACGTCACCGGCGACGATCCGTGCCGCGTTGCTGCTCGCCCCGGTCGACTTCACCCGTATCGTTGTTCCCCACGTGCCGCTCGCGGTCGTGCTGCCCTACTGCGATGGCGATGTTTATGACCTCGACGGTGCGCACTACCACGACGACAGTCGCCTTGCCGCCGCGGGCGATGTCGCGCCGAAGTACACGTTTTCAATGTCGGGTTCGAACCACAACTTCTATAACACCGTGTGGAGCCCAGGCACATTCACGCTCGGCGCGGCGATCGACGACTTTCGCTCCCTCGCCGAGTTCATCGGCGAGACCGACTCGGCCTGCAGTCATGGGCCGAGCAGCGAGCGATTGAGCGAGCAAGAGCAGCAACAGAGTCTCGTGGTCCTCGGCAACGCGTTCTTCCGCGCCCACCTCGGCGGTGAAGCGGAGTACCTGCCGCTATTGCGCGGCGATGTCCCATGGCCGGCGGCGATCCACGCCCAAGTGCGATCGGCCTACATGCCCGCGGATCTCGAGGCCGAGCGCATCGTGCTCAACTCCATCGACGATCTGGCGTCGCTTCGCACGAATAACCTCGGGGGTGCGGTGCTCGGCGAGGACCTCTCGACCTACGACGTGTGCGGCGTCGATCCATCCGGCGGCAACGACGTGGTCCACTGCGTGGCCGACCCCGGCTCGCTCTTCGGCGACGAGTTCGAGGGCCGCGAGCCCCATGTCCCGGGCCTGGCGCACCTGCGCCTCGCTGCCACCGGGACCGGCCGCTGGATCAACGAGCTCGGCGCTCCCACCGACGTCTCTTCGCACCTGTGGCTGCAGCTGCGGGCGGCGGTGGATGTCGATGATCCCGCCTACCAAGGCGGCGACGTCGACCTCAGCGTCGTGCTGGTGGATGCCGACGATGTCTCCGCGACCGTCGCCGTCTCCGCCTGGAGCGACGCGCTCACGAAGCCTTCGGGCGATCTTTATCCGCTCACACCCAAGCGCGTGCTCGGTGACGTACGGATCCCGATCTCGGCCTTCCTCGAGGCGACGCCCGAGCTCGATCCGATGGCGATCGTGCGCGTTGAACTTGTATTCGATCGCGGCCCCGGTGCGATTCTGGTTTCGGACCTGCTCTTCGCCGACGCCGTCCCCCCACCGCCCTCGACGAGCTCGGGCGGTGAGACCTCCTCGGCAGGCTCCACGTCTGCGGCCGTGGATGACAGTGGTGCCTCGAGCACAACAGCGCCTGCGGGTACCGGTACGGGTACGAGCACAGGTGATAGTGGGGCCGGAAGCGAGACCAGCGTCATTCTTCCCCTTGATAGCGGCTGCGGGTGCGGCAGTGCGTCGCCCCGACCGACGGCGGTGTGGCTCCTCGCGCTCGTAGCGGCACGGCGGCGGCGGGCTGGACCTTCGCGCGCGCGGGATCGGCGTTAGGCGACAGTGGCGGTCGCGCGGCGTTCTGTCAGCACTCGCCCTCGTAGGCGATGTTGACGCTTGCGCCGGCCGCGGAGCAGTGGTTGCTGTACGTCATGCCATCGCAGCCGCACACCGGATTGTAGATGAGGAGGCAGATCATCGGAGGCACAACGCAGACGCCCTCCGTTCCATCACACTGGCCCACCGGCAGCTGGCAGAACTCGCCGATCCCACAGTCGCAGGCTGGGTCGCCGGTGTCGCCGGTGTCGCCGGTGTCGCCGCTGCTCGAGCCGTTGCTGCTTGAGCCGTCGGAGCCGCTCGTGCCTTCGCTGCCGCCGCTCGAGTCCAGGCTGGTTCCACCGCTTGAGCCGCCGCTTGATTCCGTGCCGCTCGACGATCCCTCCGACGAAGTCGACGTTGCTGTGGAGGTGGTCGTGTCGGTTGTCGACGAGTCGGTCGCGGTTACGGAGGTCGACGAGCCCGTTCCCGAGGATTCACCGGTTCCGCTGGAGCTGGTCGTGGCCGAGTCAGGGTCGTCCGCGCACGCAACACCGAGGAGCGCCAGAGTTAAGCCGAGAGAAATTGCTGAAATACGTTGGGCAGGCTGCACGTTTGCCATGGTGGTTCGCGCCAGGGTTCGAGCACGCGCCAATCTTGCGTCCGGTCGACTGACCGACGATCGACGGCGCTGAGTACACTACAGGTCCCGTCGATCAAGCACAACAAGCTCGAGGCGGTTGAGCAAGACCGCAAGCACGCCCTGTGCGAGTACTTGAGGGCGGCCCCGAGCGGCGGTATCCCGGCGGACGAGGCCGTCTAAGTAACTTCGTCGCACCGCGATCGGTCACACTCGCGGTATGAGGCGTTTGGTCTGGTTCGACGCGTGCGCGGGCGGCATCGGAGGAGTGGCCATGTTCGCGCTCCGCGACTGGCTCACGCCCTGGTACGCGTTCCCCAGCGCGCTGCTGCCAACTCTGGCGGCCGTGAACCTTGCGTACGCTACCTTTGGCATCGTCCTTCTGACGCGGCGGGAGCTGCCGATGCCCTGCGTGCGGGTGCTCTTCACCGCGAATTTCGCTTGGGCGGGAGTTTGCGCGGCGATCTTTGTACTGCTGAGCTCGCACGCGAGTGCGTTTGGGCTGGCGCATCTCGCGATCGAAGCCCTCATCGTGGGAGGTCTAGCGGAGGTCGAGCGACGTCGTTGGCGCGCACTCGGCGGGGCATCAGTCGCTCCCGACGCTTTGTCTGCTCGATGATGAGCGTGTCCACTGTGCGTCGCCGCCTTGGGTGCACACGCGCACGGACTAGCGCTGGCGGCGCCACGCGGGCGTCGTCGCGCCTGTTAGGGGGAGCCGAGCCTGGTGTTCTCGTCGACCAAGATCGTGCCGAGCCCGTCGGCGCCCACCGCCGCGGACTCCGAAACGGCCATGGCGTCGGATGCGAGACTGCCGCGGATGGTGGCGCCCCGCGGCAGACCGGCGAAGATGGCCCAGCCGTCATCGTTCGTCACGGTGCGCAATCGTTCCAAGCCTCGGCGATCTTCGATGGTGAGCTCAACGACCACGCCCGCGGCCGGGCCGTGCTCACGACCCGACTGGACTTCGATGATCGCCGTCCCGCCCTGCGTGCGCGGTAGCGCGAACCACTGGCCAACGCGTCGCTTACCTGCGATCAAGCCCGAGGTCGACGCCACCGGTCGGGCGACGGACAGTACAAACGGATAGACGACATCCGCCGGTGGCACCCCGGGCCGCGCAGGAAACGACCAACGCCGCACCGCAGCGAGCACGCAATCTTCGAGGTCGCGGGAGCGTTCGGGCAACTCCGAGTCGAAGGTCTCCGCGCTGCGCACCTCTCCGGTGTCGGCGATGACGAAGCGCACTGTCACTCGGCCGCGCAGGTTTGGATCCTCGATGCTCTCCTGCTGGACGCAGGTGCGAATGTCACCGATGCGGTCGCGAACTCCTTCGCGGATTTCGTACGCATCGCGCGCTGCTGCCGGCCCCGTGGGCGGCACCGCCGAGAGACGATCATCTGCCGCGCATGCGCACAGGCAACACGCTACGATGACACAGACGTGCGGCACTGCTGTCAGGTTAGCACGCAGGCCGGCGAGTTCGGGTACGATCGAAATCGTGGTCAGCCATAGAGCGCCCGAAGTCGATGCCTACCTGCGCAGTCTCCCCGAAGAGCACCGCGCCACGCTCGCCGGCGTGCGCGAGGTGATCCTCGCCAACTTGCCGCGGGGCTACGAAGAAGGAATCGCGTGGGGGATGATCGCGTATTGCGTGCCCCTTTCGACATACCCCAACACGTACAATGGACAGCCGCTGCCGATCGCCTGCCTGACCGCGCGGAAGAGTTCGTACTCGCTGCACTTGATGGGTGTCTACGGTGACCCGGACACGCGCGTGTGGTTCGAGAAGGCCTGGCGTGCGAGCGGCAAGAAGCTCGACATGGGCCAAGCGTGCGTGCGATTCGCGAGCTTGGCGGCCGTGCCACTCGATGTCGTCGGCGAAGTGATCCGCCGGATCCCCGTCCACCGCTACATCGCGCGATGCGAAGAGGCGCGCGCGGCGACGAAAGCCGGTCAGCGCGCCGCGAGAAAGTCAGCAAGCCGGACCGAAAAGGGGGCGGCGAAGGTGAAGAGCACGCCGGAACGCCGCACCGCGGCGAAGAAAGCGGGGAAGAAAGCGGGGACGAAAGCGGGGACGAAGGCGGGGAAGAAAGCGAGGACGAAGGCGGGGAAGAAAAGCGGGGACGAAGGCGGGGAAGAAAGCGGGGACGAAAGTCACGACGAGAGCGACGACGAAACAGCGGGTGGCGAACGCGTGACCAGGGCGCGCGCACGCCGTGCTCATGCGGTTGCGGCGACCATGGCGGTGTGGACGTGTTCGCGTGAGGTCGAATCGCCGCCGCCTGTCGAAGCCCCTCCGCCGGACGCCGTCGTTGTTCCACCCAAGCCGGCGGCACCGCCCGATGGTCGACCGCTTCACCACGTGCTCGACACCGCAGTTCTGGCTGCGCTCGATCGCGACGTGGTCGCCCCCCTGGCGTTCGCCTCCGTGCTGCGTCAGATCCACCGCACGACAGGACTCGCATTACCCACCATCTCGCCACCGACTACGGGGCCAACGCGCACGCGCGATCTCGCAGCGCTGACGACCTGGCAGTCCGTGGCGGCCACCCTCGAGCGCGACGTCGACCACATCGTCGCCGACATCGGCCTTGACTGGGAGGATCGCATCGATCGCACATACGATCGCGACGCGGCAAAGACCGAGATCGGCCGCGATCGAAACCATCGAGGCAACGGCAACGTGATGCGGGTGTTCACTCCGCGCTGGCTGACCTCGCGCGAGGGGACGCTGAGCTTGGCGGCGGTCGTCTATCGCGCTGACCGGCGCGATTTCCTTCCCGGCACCTGCGGCGAAGTGCGGCTGATCTATCGATTGGGGTATGTGACAGGCCGTGGCGATCAGGCACGCGCATCGCGCCTGCCGTTCACCGTGAACCTGGTTCTTGCGGTGCCCGATGACGCAGCGGAGTGTCAGCGGGTCGCGTCGCGCTGGCGCAGCAGCGAACACATCCCACTCACGTCCGAGCGCTTGCTCGAAATCGTCGCGTTGAGCGAGTTGCAGTTTCTTCAGCTCGAGACCAACGCTCAGCTCGCGCGTTTCCCCTCCGACCTCGAGCGCGTCGACGGGCGCAACTTCGCGGGTCAGGCGATCTACGGATTGCGAGTGTTCGCCGTGCGCGGGGGGGCGTTTGTTCCGATTCCCCTCGAAAACACGCCCGACGTGACCGCCATCGCGGCCGACCCAAACAAGCGCGCGCGCTTGCACGCGTTTGTGGCTGAAAACCTGGCCGCAATCGACGTCGGCGTGTTCCGCTTGCCCGACGACCTGTTGGCCACCCTGGCGCTGAGCTGGTCCACGCTTGGGAGTGCCCGCCTAGCGAACCGACCATTTGCGGCGCTCCTCGATCGGGGCGAGCTCGACGAGTTGGTGGCGGGGGATCAAGGCGCGCGCCGCTTCGTGGTCGATGGAGCAACTCTACTCGAACGCCTCGATGCGGCGACGTGTATGGGGTGCCATCAGGCCGCGGCGACCGCCGGATTTCACGTGCTCGGCCTCGATCGCCGCGAAGCGGGCGTAGAGGACCCGTCAGCGGCGTGGCAAGCGACGGATGGCAATCGGCTGCAGATCGGTTACTCACCCCACTTTGCCGCTGAGGTTCCGCGACGCAGCGCATACCTCGATGCGCTCGCGCATGGGCGCATGCCGGATCGATTTCGGCCACATCCGGCCGCGCCGCCGGCGGACTGGTCGCACCCGCTCACGTTCACGCACGCTGGCGTCGATGCGCCGTGCCCCCTTCGGCGCGAAGCGCTTGGATCTGACGGCGGCTGGTCGTGTGCGCCGCCGCTCGAATGCCGTGACCTCGTCAGCGTGGCCTCCGCGGCTGGTCTATTCGGTCAGTGCGTGAGCCCCGAGCAACCCGTGCACGCGGGGCAGGCGTGCCGAACCGCCCAGATCGCAACGGCCCCGCTCGTGGCGTCCCGAGCATCGGCATGGAACGTCGGGGCATTTTCCGATCGTGTGTTCGAGGAAGCACTGGTGTTCGATCTGCCGGAGACAGGACGGATCACCGCCGCCTCGTACAACTGTCGTCCAGCACGGATCGGGGTGCCACTCGGCCGTGTGACGAGACACTGCCGGGCACGCGAGTGGTCGTTCGCCGCAGTGGACTTGGCCCACCCCACCGAAGTGTGTGCGATTGTCGGGGGCAAGGGTTTCGAGCGGATGGCAACCGGCGTGTCCGAGCCGGTGGCCTTCGCTGCAAGCGTTGGGCGAGGATTGTTGGACGCTTGCACCGACCGACGCGGTTGCCGCGAGGACTACATCTGTCAGCAGCTACCTGATTTTCTCGCCGCGCAGTCCGGGGTCGACAAGGTTGCGCTCGCGGCGGTGCAGCGGGCTGGGATCGGGTTTTGTACACCGACCTATTTTGTGTATCAGCTCCGGCTCGACGGTCACCCTGACCCAGGGGCGCGGTGATCCGCGCGAAGGTGGCGAACGTGGCGCGGCAATTGGCACCCGAAGATCACATCGCCGATGCTCGCGACGGGCTGACCCGGGTGGAGCGCGTGATCCTCCACTGCTTGAACGAGGCTCAGCGCGAGCGCGGCGACCGCAACGTCCCCACGGCAATGCTGTATGGCCGCGTCGTCGAGTATCTCGACATTTCCCCCGGGGAGCTGCAGCGGGTGCTGCAACGCTTGATCGGGATCCGGTGACCTGGGGCGCTGCAACGCACTGTTGCCGGAGGTGCCGTGGCGAGTCGGGCACGCATGCGCCACACTTTCGGCCATGCAAGGTGGGCACACCAAGGGTTCGTCGGTGCGAGAGGTCGTCGAACTCGGATTCCCGTGGGCAACGGTGGATCCGTTCCTGTTCTGCGTCCATCACGACGACGCTTACCCAGCGGGCAACGAGCACATGGGTCCAGCCACATCTCTCGCGGGCCGCGAAATCGGTCAGGACTTTGCCGGCAAAGACGGCTGGCGCATGTACCACGGCGACGTCGTGCCGGGTTTCCCTTCCCATCCGCACCGTGGCTTCGAGACGGTCACGATCGTGCGCCGCGGGTTCGTCGACCACTCCGATTCACTCGGCGCCACCGCGCGCTTCGGCGAAGGCGACGTGCAGTGGTTGACCGCCGGCAAAGGTATCGTCCACGCCGAGATGTTCCCCTTGCTCGATCGCGAGCGGAGCAATCCGCTTGAGTTGTTTCAGATCTGGCTCAACTTGCCGCGCAGCGACAAGATGGCCGAGCCGCACTTCTCGATGCTCTGGCACGAGCGGATCCCGGTGGTGCGTGAAGTCGATGGGTCCGGATCCGCTACGGAGATCACGGTGATCGCGGGGGCACTCGGTGAGGTCCGAGCGCCGGTCCCACCGCCGCGATCTTGGGCGGCACGGCCCGAGTCGGATCTCGCGATCTGGACCATCCGTATGGCCCCCGGCGCGCGGTGGACCCTTCCGCCGGCACGGCGCGACAGCCACCGCATCCTGTACGCCTTCGCCGGCGATGGCTTTGCGATCGATGGCGAGACGTACCCGATTCCACGCGGTGTGGCGGTCTTGCCGGATCGCGCCGTCGGGCTCCAAGCGGGCAGCAAGATGCTTGAGATCCTCCTCCTCCAGGGTCGCCCGATCGCGGAGCCCGTGGCTTCGCACGGCCCGTTTGTCATGAACACACGCACCGAAATCGAACAGGCCTTTGACGAATACCGGCGGACCCGTTTTGGGGGCTGGCCGTGGGACCACGATGGTCCCGTCCATGCGCGCGACCAGGGCCGGTTCGCACGACACGTGGACGGGTGGCTCGAGTACCCAGACACGAAGCCAGACGCGAAGCCAGACACGAAGCCAGACACGAAGCCAGACACGAAGCCAGCCACGAACGGCTGAAGCAGGCAGGGGCGGATTGGGAGCCGTCTACACGGCGCTGCACTCCTCGCGACAATACGACCGTGCGGTGCACCTGGCCGGTCGCCTCAAGCGCGGCCACCGTGGCGTTTCGCATCGCGGCCAGGCGCGAACCGCGTCCGGTGCTTGGGTGGCGAATCCGCGCACGTGGCCGACAGCGATGCCCTACTCGGGTGGCTTGCGACGCGGCGACGCGAGCGCGCCGCCGAGATCGTCGACCACGCCTTGTCGCAGCGGCGCGAGCGGAATCGCGGATCTCCGGCCCCGAACTCGCGCGAGAGCGTGTTCGCGCGGGCCCCTCGAAAGCGGGTTTTGGGAGGAGCCCAGCTGCTTTCGATTCAGCGCGTGAGCACTTGCGCCGACATGGCGTGCCGCGCAAAGGAGCGCGCCGTGCGATCAGACCCCGCAGCGACGGCGCTTCATCGCAGCCGGGTGTGCACCTACTCGGCGATCGGTTCACGAGAACTATCCGCCGCACACGTGCGGGAGCGGGCCTCTGCGCCCCCTCCGCGCCCCTGGTAGCGCGCACATCTTCTCGTTACGCTGTATCAAGATGCCCGATCCGTTGCGCACGGACTACGCGTTCCCGAATTTGCAGGAGCTCGTGAACGCGCCGCAGTGGACGGAGCTACAGCTCCCAGGGCCGGGTGTCGTCGTCGTTGATACGCCGCGCCCGCGGACGTTCTCATGCCGCGTTATCGACTCTAGTCTTGAATTTGCCCTCGGCCGAGTGATGCGGGTTCCACAGACCGTCGATGCTCGTCGCATGCTCACCGAGCGCGTGGCGGAGGCGTGCGTCCGGCTTCCCCCTGACCGCCAGTTCGCCCTCGCCACCATGGTCTCGCTTGGCATTGGCGGCTATGCCCTGATCAACCAGACAGACGTTGCCGAGAAACTGCGCAACGCGACCTTCAGCGTCCCGATGCCCATCGATCAACTCGGAGTCGCGGGCGATCTGCAAATCCGCGTCCAGCTCGGGGAATTCAAGCCAGCCGGTGGAAGCATCGAGTACCATCGCAAGCTGGGCGGCGGCGACTTTGGGGCCACCGGCTTTTACGACTACCGCGGCGACGACGTGCCGGCCAACGTTGGTGTGATCCTCCGCTGGTCCACGCGGTTCTGACGCGGCGACGGTTCTCTCGCCCGCTTGGCGGGGCAAAAAGGGGGCGCTACCCTCGCCGTAGAGCGCCATCGTTCCGCCGATGGGGCGATTGGGCGCACATAAGTGGAGAAACTCCCATCGGTTCTGCGCGGTCGCTCCGGGCCCAGAGCGGCAGCCGTGGCGGCGAGATTGAAGTGCGCTCCATCTCGGGATATCAGCAGAAGGTGGGGGCAAACGCCATCCGGTGGCGGGGTGGGGCTGGCTTGCTCGCTGTGCTCATGGGCGGTGCCGATGGGTGCCAGTCGATCGAGGAGGTCCTCGAACAGCTGGAGTCCACCAGCACCGGTTCAGCGGACGACTCCACCAGCAGCACCGGCGCGATCACACCGGACGTGGCGATCGATCGGGTGCCTCATGGAATCGGAATCGTACGGGTCGTGGTCAATCAAGCTGTCGGGATCGACCTCGTCGCCGCAGGGGACGTGATCGAGAGCGAGAGTCGTTCCGCACCGATCATCGCGAATCGCGCTGCCGCGGTGTTCGTGATGTACGAACTCGCCGCGGACTGGCACCCTCGCAGTATTGTCGCGACGCTCTCGGTGGAGCATGGCGGAGAGACGACCGTTCTCACCGATGAGCGCGCGATCGCGATCGCAAGCGGCGACGATCTGACAAGAACGTTCAACTTCTACCTCGACGCCGAGATGGTGGCATCTGACAGCGCCATTCGCATCGAACTCGCAGAGACCGGGTTGCGAGCGGACGTGGGCACGCCGGTGGCGTCTCCGGTGACGGTCCCGGACGGCGGGAGCGCCCTCGCACTGGAGGCGATCGCTGGCCCGAGCGACATCGAGGTCGTGATCGTGCCGTTCGACTACGACGACGGCGCGGGCTGCGTAACCATCCCCGACATCGATGCGGAGCTCATCGGGCGGCTCAGCGATGCGTTGTATCAGCAGCTGCCCGTCGATGGCGTTGAGATCACCGTGCACGAACCCGAGGCGTGGAACGAGCCATTCGATGGATGGCTGGCGCTCAATCTGCACCTCAGCGCGATCCGTACCGCGGATGCGGTCGAACCCCAGGTGATCTACTACGGTCTCATGGACCCTTGCGTTGCGCCGGGCGAGGCCCCGCTGGGTATGGCCTACGGTGTCCCCACGGATCCCTCGGCAATGGACGCAGCGTTTCAGCGCTGCGCGGTTGGCCTGTGGCACAGCGACCAGGAGCGTGTCGCTCGGACGTTCATCCACGAGGTCTCCCACACGTTGGGGCGCGGCCATGCCGAATGCAACAACGAGGGGTTCCCAGTCGACCCGCTCTATCCGGTCGAAGGGGGTGATCTCGATACGTGGGGCTTCGGCGTGCTCGACCACATGATTCGGCCGCAACACGTCACCAAGGACTTCATGACGTACTGCGATCCATCCTGGGCCTCTGCGTACGGTTGGCGTCTGATGCAACCCATCGTGCACACCCTTGCGAGCTGGGGTGGCAAAGGTGCGGCGCCGGGCCGACTACTGCTGGGCGCGATCAGCCCGGGCGGTACGAGGACGTGGCGCGTCGTCGAAGGTCGGATCCCCACCCATCTCGGCGCGCGGTCGGTACGGCTCACGGCGGCGGTGGACGGCGCTCCGCTTCGGCTCGATGGTTGGTCTTTCCCGGTTGCCGACGAACCGGCCGGCACCCTGGTTGTTGCGGCGGTGCCGGATGGCGCCACGACGGTCGAGGTCGCCGATGAATCGCACGTGGGCGAACGCAAGCTCGCGGCTGGCAGGACGTGGACGCGGGCTCCACGGTAACGGGCCCTTGAACGCCGGTCGGCAGGGCGGCACCAGATGAGCACGCGAGGTTGGATGCTCACGGGTCGGAGAGCACGACCGCGAAGCCGACATCGGAGGCGTTCGTATTGGCGAACACGACGTCGTTGACGCAGTCCCCATTGAAGTCGCCGGTCGCCAGGTCGATGGGGAAGTTGTTGGGCGCTTGCGGAAGCACGTAGAACTCGCGACTGCCCGTTCCTAGGATCCACGTGTAGACGCCGCTGCCAGACAGGCCGTCGGCCTGGACGATGTCCAAGACTCCGTCGACATTGAAATCAGCAACCGCCACGTCTGCGGCGCCGACGAGGTGCTTCCACTCAGCGTCCTCGTCGAAGCCTCCCTCCTCTAGGCCGTAGAACACAAGGCTTCCGTTCGAAGCCGTAGAGACGAACAAATCCGTGAGGCCGTCGCCGTCGAAGTCGCTTGGAGTCGCAGTCACGGGCGTGGGCGCCTTGACGGGGATCGCGGTGGCCTCCATGAAGACGCCTCCTTCGTTGGTCACGGCTTGGAGCGCGCCACCTTCGCCGCGCGGCACCACAATCACATCTTCGGCGCCTTCTCCGGTGATATCCGCGACAGCGAGACTCTCGGGGGCGGGTCCGACGGCGATGGCCGGGGCAGGTTCAAATAGACCGTCGGCGTTCGCGTAGAGGACAATAAGCGTGTTGCCGAGATTGTCGGTGGTCGCCAGGTCTACCAGGCCATCCCCGTCAAAATCGGCAGCCGCGACGCGCACCAGGTTGGCGCCGATCGGGTAGGCCATAGGCGCAGCAAGCTCGCCGGAGCCATTACTCATGAACACGTCGAGGAGACCACTGGTCAAGCTCCCATAGCTCAGCACGATGTCGTCGGCCCCGTCGCCGTTTAGGTCGCGCGCGAATGCGCTGTTTAGCCAGGCGCCCAAGTCTGTAGCAGTTTGCGAAGGGGGCACCGGCCGCGTGCGCACGAATTGACCCGTACCGTCGCCGTAGAAGATCCGCGCAACGCCCGAGCTGATCAGCACTGCATCGAGCCTGCCATCGGCGTCAAAGTCCCCCGCAGCGATCCCGCTCGCGTCTTCCCCGTAGACCACGGGTCGATAATCGTAGACGCATAGGTTGCCCATGTCGTCGAGCAGGCCATTGCCGCAGGCCCCCGGCTCGCCGGTCGCGATTCCGTCATTGGTGCAGGCCCCGGTCACAGCGGTTGTGCTTCCACTGCCGCTGTCGGTGCCCGCAAGCGTGGTGCTCTCGCTCAGCTGCTGCCCGGAGCCTGTCTCCGTGCCCACGCTCGTTGCCTCCGAGGCCGGCGCGGTTGTGGCCCCATCAAAGTCTTGGTTCGGCTGCAGGCCGCACGCAACCCCGAGCGCGGCAACGATCACATTGTGCACCCGCATGGTCGAGGTCTGAAGGTAGCGTAGCGGACCCCTCACGCGGCCGCCATCGGCGGTGTCCGCGGGCGGTGCAAGACCGCTGGGGTCGTTGTTTCCGGCCGATGGCGCGGTCCGCCTCTGCCGATCAGCTGGCGCCGATCGGTGGGATCCGACTAGCGAGCCAGCGCTCGCCGGCGTCTGGGTCGATGCCAAAGCGCGCGAGGCCGGGGAACACGACGTCGCGTAGCGCCGCAACGACGACGGCGAGCCGGCGAGCGCGCGGCAGCCCACCGAGGCCTGCGAGTGCGTCGTTCGAGGTCTGCTCGGGCGTCGCGAACACCTCTTCATGCAGGGTGTCGGCGAGCATTGCCGGCAGGTGCTGGGCGAGGAACGTGACGTCGACGTGCTCGCACTCGGCGGCGAGGTGAGCCCAGCCCAGCCGGCTATGCTGGACCTCGTCGCGCAGGATCTCCGTGACCGTTTGGGCGACCTCGTCATCGGTCGCCGCCGTTCGCATTTCCACGAGCAGTGCGACGCTCAGTGACTCGGTGACACACCCCATCGCAACCGCTTCGTACAACGTCTGGCGGCGGCCATCACCGTCACCTGCGCGCAGCGGTTTCGCGTCGCGCGTGCGCAGCGGCGGCGGTGTGGCACCGAAGCGACGTGCGAGCGCGGCACAGCGATCGTAGTGGCGCAGCTCATCGTGCGCGGCCTGGCGCGCGAGCTCGACGACGCGACGGTGGGCCTTGTGCTCGACCATCGCGTCGGCGATACGAGTGAAACGCGCGGCCGCATCGAGCTCGGCGCCCGTGCGAAACGCCCACAGCGCACCCGCGCGCGCATGGAGCAGCCGCTCTTCCTTCATGGGGTGCACGCGTCCGCAAAAGCCGCGCAGCAGTCTTCGGTGTTGATGCAGTCGGTGACCCAGCAGCAAGGGCAGCCGCACTGATCGGTAGCAGCAGGCGGATCGGAGCAGTTCAGCGGGGCCGTGTCAGCGGCGTCGTCCGAGCCCGCACTGCCGCCGCCACCGCTCTCGCCGCCACCGCTCTCGCCGTGACCACTCTCGCCGCTACCACTCTCGCCTTTGCCGGTGTCGCCCTTGGGGCCGTCGTCTGCGGGACCGTCGTCCGCAGGACCGTTGTCGTCATCTGCCGGGCCATCGTCTGCCGGGCCATCGTCCGCCGCGGAGGTTGCCGTGGACCCTGCACCCGTAGACTCAGCCGTGCCGCCGCCGGTGTCCGCCCCCTGGGTCCCGGCGCCCTCCTCCTCGTCGCACCCGCCGACCAACAGCGATCCCTGCACCACCAGAACGTTCAATAACTTCGCCATGCGCATGCCACTGACGATGCGACCGCCGGTCTGGATAACGGAATCAGTTTTCGCCAAACGCGAGCGTAAAGCCGAGCTGAACGTTGGCGGATCGCCGTCCCGTGGCTTGCGGCGTGGCGAAACGGCCGCTAGCCGGGCGCATCCGCGGGTTGCCGCGCGCTCCCGCGCCGCTGGCGCTCTTCGTCGAGCAAGATCACCGGCTGCGGCACGCCCCGCCCCGGCGACCAGTGGAGCAGTTCTCCCTCGTGGCCGCGGACGCGCAAGAACGTGTATTGCACCCGCTCGCGTGGGAGCAATACGTCGTGGGTGAATACGGCGATCCATGTGCCGGTATTGAAGTACCACGAGGTGCCGTTATCGCCGCGGTTGTGCCGCCACAGCACCTCATAGTGACTGTGCCCGAAGCTCACGATCGGTACATCGATGATGCGGGCGATGTCGGCGGCTGCGCGGCGCATCGGCTCCGGTGGAACCGCGGCCGTCCCGCGTAACAACGTGTACATGAGCACCGCGAACAACGAGACCAGGAAAACGAAGCTGAAAAGGAGAAAAAGTGCCGACTTGCCGACGAACCCTAGTTGCGCCTGGTTGATCGCATGGTAGCCGCCGAACCAGATGCCGAGCACCAGCGAACCCGCCACCATGAACGCGGCCGAGAACTTGAGCGCCTGCCAACCGAAGCCGCGGATGGCCTGGACGAGATCGGTATGCTTGTCCTTTAGGTCGTCGATCGCGATCAAGCGATCGCCGAGGCCGCTCTCCTGGGCGAGCTCGGCCAGCTCGCGAGCGTGGTTGTCGGCGAGCCGGTTGCGGGCGCGCGAAGGGAACTTGAGCACCCGCTTGACGACGTGCCACCAAAAGCGCCAATGGCTGCGGACGATCCCCAGCAGAAGCTGCGGGTTGTTGACCGCCAGCCACTTGAGGTAGCGAGCGTTGGCCCGCGTGCTCGGGACGATGAACGTGATGTGGCCGAACGCGTTGTAGAGGTAGCGCTGGAAGAAATTCCCGAGCGGGTTATCGAGTTCTGCCTCGTGGACGGCGTCCGGCAGAGCGACCAAGCCGCGGCGCAGTGGGTAACGGAATGCGTTCTCCGGATCGTATTGGCACCCGTGCTCAACCCAGAGCCGTCCGGGCTCGTAGTGAAACCATGTCTCGAAGCGTAGGAGGCTCAAGGCCTTGGCTGCCGTTTCCGGGCTTTCGAAGGCCGTGGAGCCGACGAGCGCCTCGCGCATGGCCTGCTGCACAGGCTCCCATTGAACTTCGATGTCGTGGTTGCCGGGGAGCACGATGATCTCGTGGCCGGCCGCGAGCACCAGGGCCAAACCGGCGACGAACAGCGGATGACCGTCGAGGATCCGGGTGACCTCGACCGCAGCGCGAGACGGAGTGAGCACGGGCGAGAAGCTCGACCGCCGTTCCACCATGCTCTCGTCGGGAAGCGGGACCTTGTCGAGCCGCAGCAGATCAAACGTGTCGCCGTTGAGGACGAGCTTGAACGTGATGCCGCGCGCGCGAGCGTCTTCGCATAGCCACGCGCAGAGCGAACGGAAGTCATCGTCGTAGAAGAACGCCTCGAGCTCGTAGTAGCGCCCGGTCTCGGGGTTCTTGCCGCGACCGAGGTGGAGGTCGCTGACGACGATCACGTCGTGCATGTGGGGGTCGAGCCGGATGGTGCGGCTAATCGCACGATGCCACAGGCGAGCCTCTCCGAACAACCCAGGGCGGCCACGCCACGCGGCTCAGTTCACAGCGTGCGCCTTGCGGAGCGAAAACGCCTCGATCTCGGAGCCGAGTTGCCACCGGTTGCGGTGGCCGGGGGCGGGCCGGCGCTCACGCGCGCGGCCGCAGTAGCTGTATGCCGAACCAGCCGGCGCTGTCGTACCACGACTGCTCTAGCTCAAGCGCGGCGGCCGCGGCGAGTGATGCGACCTCGCCCGGCGTGTACTTGTGGGAGTACTCGGTGACGACGATCTCGCCGGTTGAGAACATGAAACGACGCCCGGCGATGAGGACGCGCTGCTGGCAGCGCGAGATCAGCTGCATCACGATGCTGCCGCGATCGGCGTCGAACGGCGCTCGGTGCTCGAAGCGCTCGGGTGCGAAGTCGGCGTCGAGCTCGCGGTTGATCCGCACCAATAAGTTGCGGTTGAACGCGGCGGTGACGCCGGCGGCGTCGGCGTAGGCGCGTTCGACGATCGCGCTCGGCTTGCGCATGTCGGTGCCGACGACCACGTGACCTTCGGGGCCGGCCAGCGTGGCCATCTGGCGCAGCAGGGCCACCGCAGCGTCGCGTTCGAAGTTGCCAAGGGTCGACCCCGGAAAGTAGACCACGTTCGCCGGCCCCAGCCGCGGCACGTCAAACGGTCGCGTGAAGTCCGCACAGACCGGCATCACACGCAGCGCAGGGTACTCCGCGCGCAGGGTTGCGGCTGCGGCATCGAGATGTGCACCGCTGATATCCACGGGCACATAGGCGCGCGGTCGCATCGCGTCGAGCAGCAAGCGGGTCTTGAGCGAGCTTCCGCTACCGTACTCGATGAGCACAGCGTTGGCGGCGAAGGTCTGCACCATCGTTCGCGCGTGCTCCCGCATGATCGCGACCTCGGTGCGCGTTGGGTAGTACTCGGGAAGCTGGCAAATCGCGTCGAACAGCGCAGAGCCGCGCTCGTCGTACAGATAGGCGGTTGGCAGGTGTTTGTCGGGCCGCGAAAGGCCCGCGAACACGGCCCGGGCGAAGCGCTGGCGATCGTCGGCATAGCTCGCCGCGGGCTGGACATTATGGGGGCGTGTTCGCATCACGGCTCTTTCGCCAGTCGCAGGCCCGCGAACTGCCATCTTGCGTCGGGGGCGAAGAAGTTGCGGTAGCTGGGGCGCAGGTGCGACTGCGGCGATGCACACGAGCCGCCGCGCAATACGAACTGCCCACACATGAACTTGCCGTTGTACTCGCCGAGCGCCCCCTCGGCACGGAAGCCGGGATACGGTGCGTACGCGCTGCTGGTCCACTCCCACACGTCGCCGAAGAGCTGCACGAGCCCCTCGCCCTCGGCGGCGATCGGCCGCACGGCTCCGCGCTCGACGAAGTTGCCCGACACCGCGATGTTCGCTGCCGCGTGTTCCCACTCCTGCTCGGTCGGCAGCCGCGCCCCGGCCCAACGCGCGAAGGCATCAGCCTCGTACCATGACAGGTGGGCCACGGGTGCCTCGCGATCGAGCGGCGTTTCGCCGAGCAGCCCGAACGTGCGCCACACGTCGCCTCGCTTACCCAGTAAGCCGGCGACTGCCAACCGTGGTTGACCACCGCATCCCACCCGTTACTCATCCACAACCTGGGATCGCGATAGCCCCCGTCATCGATAAAATCGAGATACTCGCCCACGGTCACCGGTCGCGAAGCGAGCGAGAACGGCGATACGAACGCGCGATGGCGTGGCCCCTCGTTGTCGAAGGCGAACCCGCCTTCGCCGTGGCCGATCGCGACCAGGCCGCCGTCGAAGGGGAGGTAGCGCAGTGTTGCCGCAGCACCGCCGTCGGCGCTGGCCTGCGTGCGATAGGCAGGCCGCAGAGGGCTGCACGAGAAGGCGTGCAAGAGATCGGTGAGCAACAGCTCCTGATGTTGCTGCTCGTGGTGGAGCCCGAGCTCGACGATCGCGCGTGCCCGGGTATCGCCGCGTTCGAGCAGGCGCACCACCGCCGCATCGACGCGTTCGCGCCATCCCACTACTTCGGGCAGCGACGGCCGTGACAACACGCCCCGCAGCGCCCGGGGATGGCGCGGACCCGCGGCGACATAGTACGAGTTGAAAGCGATCGCCCACGATTCTGAGGCTTTGGCATCCTCGGGTGCGAATGGCCGCAGCACAAAGGTCTCGAAGAACCAAGTCGTGTGCGCCAGGTGCCATTTCACCGGGCTGGCGTCGGACATGGATTGCACCGCCATGTCCTCGGCGCTGAGCCCCTCGGTCAACGCGATGGTCGCGGCACGGACGCCGGCATACGCGGACCCTGGGTCGTGAGCGAAAGCCTGCGTGAGCGATCCCGCCATGGGTCCCTATGACGTCCGGTCGGACCGAAGAGGTTACACGAGCATGCCGCCCGTGTCTTCGACGCCGCCGCGTTCGGTCGTCGGAGGCAGTGCGGTACTCGGCGTCGCCTCAGTTCACTGCGTACGGTGTGTTGAGCGCAAACGCGGCGATCTCGGCGTCGAAACGCGTTCCCGCCTCCGTGACCATTTGGTAAGTGCCGTGCATTGTGCCGAAGGACGTCCCGAGCGGGCACGCCGATGTGTACTCGAACGACTCCCCGGGGTGCAGGACGGGTTGGGCTCCCACCACGCCCGGGCCGCGTACTTCTTCGACCTCGCCGTTGGCGTCGGTGATAACCCAGTGGCGACTCAGGAGCTGTACCGTCTCGCCGCCGCCGTTGACGATGGTGACGGTGTACGCGAACAACCATCCGCCGCGCGTGGGATCAGACTGCTCTTCGACGTATCGCGATCGGACATGGACCGAGATTCCGCGCGTCGTCGCTTCCGACGTAGACACGGGCGGATTGTACCTACCCCGAGGGTTGTCGGCAGGACATCGCGCCGCAGCTCAGGCGCCGCAGAGGTTGACTTCGCGGGGGTCGACCGCATCGTTCGTCGTGCCGTCGCCGATGGCGCCCGCGTCGTTACGCCCCCAGCACAACACGCGGTGCTCGGTCGTCAACGCGCAGCCGTGGGTCTGCCCTGGCGCCATTACTTCAACGGGTGCCCCAACGTCGATCCGCCGCGGTGAGACGGCGTAGTCGTCGAATCCCGAGGGATCAGGCGGCAGCATGATCTGGCCGTCGAAGTTGGAGCCCCAGCACCACAGCGCCGCGGTGTCGTCGATCGCGCAGGTATGGTAAAGGCCGGCCACGATAGATGTCGGCTTGCCGGCGTCCTTCGGCCAGGTGACGGCGATGGGCCCGTTTATGGTGCTGACGAAGCCAGCGCCGAGCTGGCCGAAATCGTTGGCACCCCAGCAGAGGATTAACCCCATGCTGTCGAGAGCGCAGGTGTGATGCACGCCTGCGGCCGCATCGATCACACCCACCAAGCCGAGGCCCGTCGGCGTCTGCACCGTTGGCGTCATCACTGGGTCGGCGACCAACTGCCCGTGGTCGTTCAGGCCCCAGCACGAGAGCGACTCGCCCGCGATCAAGCAGCCATGGGAAGCGCCGATCACGAGCCCGCTGATCTGTCCGGTTGATGTCGTGACCGGGCCCGGTCCCGGAGAAGCAGGGCCGACGAGCTGACTGTTAGCGTTGGATCCCCAACATACGAGGTTCGTACCATCGTGGGCACAGGTGTGGTGCTGGCCAGCGCGGAGAAACTGCACGCCCGATAGCCATGTTAGCGCCACCACTTCGGTAGGCGAGGTCAAGTTCGAGGGATCAGCCTGCCCGTTGCCGTTGGCGCCCCAGCAGCGGACGTTGTTGTTTTCGCTCAGGACGCAGGTCTGCTCGGTCGCGGTGATCGCTCTTACCGGATCGCGTGGGTCGACCGCGACCGCTGCGAGCGGCAACGGCTCGAACGCGTTGCTCGATGCTCCGAGCTGGCCGGTACTGTTGTCGCCCCAGCACATGACCTCGCCCGAGACGAGCGCGGCGCAGTTGTGTCGATACCCGGCTTCGAGGGCCTGTACGCAGCTGCAGGTGCCGCCGTGGCAAGCAAGTCCATCGTCACAGATCTCCGATTCGCAGCATGGCTCGAACACGCCGCCGCAGACTGGCATCCCCGTCTCCTCGGCCGTGCTTGCGAACGTGGTGCCGCCGGTCGACGTGGTGTGTGCGGGCTCGGTGTCGTCCATCTGGTGGGTGGAGTCCGCCGGGGTCGAACCCGTCGTCGCGGCGGCATTCGGGTCGTAGCAATCGCCCGCCAGCCCGGATGGGGCATTGTCATCGAAGCGCATCTTCGAAGGGCATTCGTCATCGGGGTACGCGCAGCCGCCGTTCAGACAGGCGCCGCCTTCGTTGAGGTTGCAATCTCCTGCCTGTTCGCAGGCGAACGGGCTGAAGTTCAGGCAAGAGGCCTGCCCCGAGACTGCGACCACCAGGCTCGCGCTGGTCGCGACACGCTGGAGCTGCGCGCGGGCAGCCCCGACGGCGCCTGGCTTGCTCTGGCCTGTAACTCGGCTCATCGAGACTTTGAGGCTATCAAACCGCACCCTACACCGCGAAGGTGCGCGGATGTTTGCACGCCCGGGCGCCCCACGCGTCGACTCTGGGCCCCTAGAGCCCACCGGATCGCATTGCGGAGCCGCGCGCGCACACGCTACGATGCCGGGCGGCGATGATCCCGGACTCTGTTACCGCGCCGGCCCAGGGAGCGGCTGTCGGGCGGTTAGGGCGATACGAACTCCTGCGCCGACTCGGCTCGGGAGGCATGGCGGAGGTGCATCTCGCGCGCGCCGCCGGGTTGGAGGGATTCCAAAAACTCCTCGTCCTCAAGCGGATCTTGCCTCATCTGTCGGCCGACCCGGATTTCGTGCGGATGTTTCTGGCCGAAGCCCGGCTCGCGGCGATCCTCGATCACCCGAATGTCGTGCAGGTGTTCGACATCGGCAGGGACGCCAACGACTACTTCTTCACGATGGAGTACGTCTATGGCGAGACGCTCCAAGGGATCCTGCGTGATGCTCGTCAACGCAACGAGCCGCTGCCGATCGAGCATGCGGTGACGATCGGCGTTGGCGCTGCGCTCGGTCTTCACTATGCCCACGATCGCGTCGGCTTCGACGGAATGCCGCTGCAGCTCGTGCATCGCGACGTGTCGCCGACCAATGTGATGGTGACCTACGACGGTTGTGTCAAAGTCGCGGACTTCGGCATTGCCAAGGTTACGACACGCACGGATGTCACCCAGGCCGGGATCCGCAAGGGCAAGGTCCCGTACATGTCCCCCGAGCAGTGCGTTGCCGGACCGCTCGACCGCCGTAGCGACGTGTTCGCGCTCGGTATCGTGTTGTACGAGTGCACCACGATGATGCGGCTGTTCGACGGCGACAATGAGTTCGGGATCATGAATCGGATCGTCAACGGCGACTTCCCGCCGCCGTCGACGCGTCGGGCCGGATACCCGAGAGAGCTCGAGCAGATCGTCTTGCGCGCGCTCGCCCGCGATCGCGATCACCGCTACGCCAGCGCAGGGGCGTTGGCCGCGGACTTGGAGCAGTTCGCCCGCGACCGGCGGCTGCGTGCCACCCAAGCTGGCCTCGGCGAATACATGCACGCCCGCTTTGCCCCGCGGCCATTCCCGTTCGGCGCGTTGCTCGGTGGCTCGCCGCAGGCGCGCCATTCATCGTCCGGTGCCGCGTTCATGTCGCCCGGCACCTCGCTTCCGCCGATCTCGATGCCGAGCGATGTCACGCCGGCGTCAAGCCCATCGGCAACCGCGGCGTCACAGCGCTCGCGCGTGAGCTGGCCCTCGGTCTCGACCCCCAACAACACGCTCCGACAAGCCGCCATCGGCCTCGGTTTGGTTGCGGCGCTGTCCATCGTCGCTCTCGTCGCGACGTGGATCTACGTGCGCCAGGAATTTGCACCTGTTACGACGTCGCCATCGACGGCCGCTCCGAACGGCAGTGGGACCAGCGCTCCTGCGCCGGCGTCAGCAGCACCTCCTGGCATCATCGTGCCCGCGGGTTCTCCGGTGCCTGCGCCAACCTCCATCTTGGCGCCGGGGCCGGCGACTGAGTCCTCGCACGCCGACGCCGATCCGGACGGTGAGACCGACAGGGCCAATCCCAGGCGCCGCAAGAAGCCACCGAAGAAGGCGCCCACGGAGCCTGCTCCGCCGGTCGCTGAAAGCAAGGCTGACATCGACGCGTTCTTACCCGACTAACGCTGACGCGATCCCATGCTCACCTTCGCACCCTTGCTCGTCACGCTTCTTGTCGCGCCGGCTCCTCAGCTCGAAGACCCCGAGGCGATCCAGCTTTTCGCGGAGGCCAAGGCGGCCTTCGACGTGAGGGATTGGGACATGGCGAGCAAGAAGCTTGAACAGGCCTATCTGATCGAACCCAAGCCGCATGTGCTCTACCCGTGGGCGCAGGCCGAGCGCAGCGCCGGACGTTGCGATACCGCAATCGACCTCTACCAGAAGTTCATCGATAGCGAGCCGCCCACTCGCATGGCAGACGCCGCCCGGGAGAACATCGCTCGCTGCAAAGAACAGGAGGCAGCCCCGCCCGAGCGTGTGGAGGGTACCGACGACGAAGCTCCGCCCACGACCGAGGGCGGCGCGGAGGTTGGAGAAGGGGCGGACGTCAAACCGGGGACGACCGAGCATTCTGTCGATCCCGCGGGGATCAGCCTGGTCGCGATCGGTGCGGTCGGCTTGGCAACGAGCGGTGCGCTGTTCGGCGTCGCGGCCAGGCAAGCCCGCCTCACGGAGACTGCGCAGACCAACTCGACGTATCTCGACATGCGCAAGCGCGCCGGCGGCCTACGCAGCGGCGGGATTGCGGCGGCGGCGATTGGTGGCGCCCTGGTGATCGTTGGTGCGATTCGGTTAGGCTTGGTCGCGCGCAATCGTAAGCGCACTGCCAGCGGCGTGTCGGCGTGGGTCGATGGCCGATCGGCTTTCGTCGTCTGGTCTGGCCGATTCTGAATCAAGCTCGCGTGATCGGGCGTGCGGGCGCCGGCAACCTCACGGATTCGCGAGCACGATGGTGAAGGTGCCGCTGGCGAAGTTGCCGCAGACAATGTCGAGAGCGCCGTCCTCGTTGAGGTCGGCGACGGCGAGCGAGTAGGGGTTGTCACCGCTGGCGATCGGTGGCTCTTCGGCGAAAGTACCCGTGCCGTCGTTTATCATCAGGCGGAGCGTTTCGTCACCGATGCTCGTTGCAGCAATGTCGAGGTCGCCGTCGCGGTCGAGGTCGACGAGGCTTAGGTCCCAAGGGTTGTCGGCGCCACCGATCGGCGCCGCGGTACCAAACGAACCGACGTCGGTGCCGAACAAACGGAGCAAGCTAAGATCAGCGGCGACAATGAGATCGCCGATGCCGTCGCCGTTGATGTCGCCGCCAACCGCGGCCTCCACGCCCACACCGACGTCGATCGCGTTGGGTGGCCCAAACCCGCCATCGCCCGAACCGAGCAATACGCTCACCGTTCCCGCGGCCCCTGAAGTCACAATCGCGTCGAGATTGTCGTCTTCGTTCAGGTCGGCCAAGGAGATGGCGTTCGGCCCATCCGCAACCGGGATCGGAGCCAAACCGACGAACGGCGCCGGATCAGATAGTTGGACCTGAAGGAGATCGTCGTCGGTGGCCAGCGCGATCACATCGAGGCGATCGCTACCTCCGAGATCGGCGGCAGCGATCGCGGAGGCGCCCGTGCCGAGCGGTGTGGTCGAAACGACTGGAAACCCGCTCCCCGTTCCGCGCATGAACGCGACATGGCCCAGCGGGGCGCTCGTCACCGCCACGTCGGTGAAACCGTCGCCGTCGAAGTCGGCGGCGACGCCGGCGTTCGGCCCGACGCTGGTTAGAAATACCTCGCGTGCCCCGAACTCGCCGTCGCCATTGCCGACGCGCAGAACCACCGCGCCTTCATAGACGCTCACCGCGAGGAGATCGAGCGCCGGGTCGCCGTCAAAGTTGGCGATGACCACGTCAAGAACTCCAC
>CADEGN010000070.1 GCA_902826865.1 uncultured Myxococcales bacterium | reverse complement strand
ACGGAGCAGGGTGTCCGGAAGAACGCTTCGCGTTCTTCCGCACCCTGCTAGCGCTAGCAGCCGGTGGTGAGCCGCTCGCTCGGCTAACCGGGCGCTAGCTCGACCGCGAACAAGGGCGGCTTCTCCCCCTCGGGAACCATCCAATAACCGCGGCCATCGGCAAAAAACGCGATCGTCTCGATATGGCGATCGCGTTCGCGCGGTGCGACGTGCTTGTCGACCCCGGGGACCGTGCAGCCTGCCCGGGCGAGAGTCGCTTCGATGGGCTCGTCACCATCGCGGAACCACAACCGGTTGTCCTCGTCCTTGTAACGCAACAAGATCGCGCCACCGTCCGAGCGGATGTCGGCGCCGACGACAGTGCCAGCCAGCATCTCGGCATCGTCGGAGTCGAGGACCGGTTCGAGGATGTGCAATCCCCCGTCGACAAACGGCGCGCTCGCGCGAAAGACGTGCGTCGACCCGTCGGCGTCACGCTGCTTGTCGATGACATACAGATCTCCCGTGCGCGGATCGACCGTCAGCGCCTCGGCGTCGCGGGCCTTGTCGTCGGCGTAGACGAACGCCAGGTCCTCGACCGAACCCTTCTTGACCTTGCCCTTGACGTCCTTGCGCGGATCCACGGTGGGTTCACGCACCCGCCACACGCGGACGAACCCGCGCATCTTCTCGTTGTCGCCGATGTCTGCGACGTAGAGGTAGTCGGCATCCGAGTCCGGCCCCGGGCCGAGGCTCAGATCTTCCCAGTCCAGGTTGTCGGCGCCGCCGAGCTCGAACTCGGCAATGGCCTTGCCAGCCTCTGAGAACGCGACCACGAAGTCGCGCGAATCGGAGGCCGCGTCGTTGACCGCCCACAGCACACCTGGCGCCGCGCGGCTGGCCACAAGGCCAGAGAGCTCGAGGGCCCCAGGTTGGTCGACGCGCTTGGCCGCCACGATCACCCGTCCGGCCTCGCACGAATCCCCTCCCTCACCGAGCTCATCGCCCTTGCTCGCGGCCCCGCCAAGATCGTCCCCGGGGGCGCTGCCCTCGGGGTCGCAGGCCAACGCAAGTAGCCCAACGACGCTCGAAGCGCGTAGCCGTCGAGGTGTCGTGGGCGCGGCGACAAATTCCATCGCTGTATCTTCCCGGGTGCTTCTAGGTGCTGCGAGCGCCCAAACGGTTCAGGGCGCGCCGGGCACGCTACGCGTCGCTCGCGCGAATCCCGGACTCAGCGCGGTAGCTCCATCGCGATGAGCACCGATCGCCCATCGACCGCGTAGGTCCCACCGGAGATCGTGGGCTCGCTGCCGGGTTCGGCGAACGCGTCCGCTTCCTGGGCGGCAGACGTGTCGGCGACGCGGACCCACCTATACCCGGCAGCAGGTTCCGGCAAACTCGCGACCACGGTGCCCGACCAGCCGTTATAGCCGACGTAGATCGTCCGCGCCGAATCACCCGTCGGCCGTCCGTCGATCGTCCAACCGAGAAAGTGTCGAGTTGGGTCGTCGAGGTAGCCATCGCTCGGCGACACCCCGGCGTCGGTTTGGAAACTCCAGCCCGGCGGAACTGCGCCCTGCCACGCGCGAGCGTGCAACGCCGGATGGTCGCGACGCCAGCGAAGCATGCCGCGAGCGAATGCAGCGTACGCCGGATGTTCCGCAGCCAGCGACCAATCGAGCCAGTTGCCGACCGAGTCGAGGTTGTAGGGGTTGTTGTTGCAAGCGACGCTGCGCAGCATCTCGTCGCCACCGGTGATCATCGGCACCCCCGCGGCGGTGACGAGCAGAGCGAGGGCGGTGCGAGCGGCCTGACGCTGGCGAATGGGATCGCCACCGTTGTCTGAGCTGAGATTGTTGTTCTCGCCGCCGCCCGAGGGTCCGTACGGCCAGGGTTGGTCGTTGCGCTTGTTTTCACAGGCGAACACGTCGTGCAGCGTGAAGCCGTCGTGGGAAACCACGTAGTTGATCGCGGCCGCCGGCGAGCGCCCGCCGTCGTCGAACAACTGCGGCGATCCAGCGAGGACGCGCACGAGTTCGCGCGGCGTCACGTTTTCAACCCCGAGCTTGTTCATGTCGCGGCGGACGGTGTCGCGAAACACTCCGTTCCACTCCGACCACCCGATCGGAAAGTTGCCGAGCTGATACGTCCCCGCACCGATGCCCCAGGGCTCGGCGATGAGATCGGCACCCGGGCCCCCGTCGGCCCCTCTCGCCGGCAGCTCAGCGACCGCACGCTGCAAGATGTTGTCGGGATCGTCGGGCACATAGTCGAAGCAGTCGCGAAGGCAGTCGTTGGCGAGCACAGCCGCGAGGTCGAAGCGGAATCCATCGACGCCCATCTCGTTGTGCCAGTAGTGCAACGAGTCGAGGACCAAGTCGCGAAAGAGGGGATGCTTCGCATTGGTGTTGGCGCCGGTCCCGGTGTTGTCGGCGAACTTCCCCGGTTCGGCGTCGATCTCGTAGTATGCGGCGTTGTCGAGCCCGCGCAGGGAGTACAGCGTTGCGCGATCGGGGTTTCCGACGCCCGCCTCGGCGGTATGGTTGTAGACGACGTCGAGCACGACCTTGATGTCACGTTCGTGCAGCGCGGCGACCATCTCGCGGAACTCGCGGGTCGGACCTCCGGGGGTGTCGTCACAGGCGTAGCGGCGATCAGGCGCGAAGAAGCCGAGGGTTGAGTAGCCCCAATAGTTGTCACCCGAGGCGCTCTGTTCGATGTCGTTGTTTGCGTTTTGCGTCTCGTGCACCGGGAGCAACTCGATCGCGGTGACGCCGAGGTCGGCGAGATAGTCGGCCTTGGCCGCCACGCCGGCGTACGTACCCCGGCAGGCCTCCTCCACGCTGGGGTCGGCCTCCGTGAATCCGCGGACATGAACCTCGTAGACGACGTCGTCCGCCAGTGCCCGAGCCGGGTGGGCTCCGGGGTCGCCGCCGAACCCGGCGAGAAGGTGGACCGACTTCGGCGCCCACGGCCCGCTGTCGCGTGTGCGATTCTCGGCCCCGGTGCGATAGACGTCGTGATCCCCGAAGCTCGGCGTGGTCGGATCGTGGCTGAGCTCGCGCGCACGTGGATCAAACAAGAGCTTGTTCGGATCGAAGCGGTTGCCGTCATCGTCTACGTCGGCGACAAACCCGATGTCGGAACCGGGGGTCCACCGCGGGTCGTAGGGCCAGTTGGGCCCCCACGCGCGCAAGCCGTAATAGACCACGTCGCCCACCCCAACGGCGGCAAGCTCCTCGGCGGCGAGGGTGGTGGTGAAGGCATCGCCTTTGCGATCGAGCTGGCGGCTGAGCACTTCAGGCGCGCCGAACGGCTCGGCATAGACGAAGACGTCGATGCGCTGCGCGTGTTCGGAGTGAACGACGATCGTGAGGGGCGTCGGAGCCGGCGGCAGATCGGTCGCAACGTCGGGCACGTCCCCACCCTCGCTGGTCGCCGCGGTGGTAGCGTCGATCCCGCCAATGCTGCTCGTCGGCAACCACGCGCCCGAGGACGAGCCGTCACCGTCCGCCGGTGATGCGCCGTCGCGTCCGCGGCATGCGGTTGCGATGAGCACCGCGAAGCCCACCGTGCAAACGTCGCGCAGCATCGCCGCAACGTAACTCATCACAGAGTTGCGTGGGGCGGGATCGCGCCCACGCAGGGCCCCGGCCCCGATGCCTGCAGCGGGCAGGCCGGGGACTGCGAGCGCCCGGGTTTCTAAGGCTTCGAGGGGCTGAACTCACGGGGACGGGCACAGGGCCGGCTCGCGCGGGCCCGCGCGGATACCCGCGATCAGTGCAGGGGCCGGCGGCCGAGATTGGGCGCCTGCTCCTCTTCCTCGGTGCCCCCGCCGAGCTCCTCGCTCGGGGCATAGTCCTCTTCCGGGGGCGCGTTGTCGGCATCGGCGTCGGCGACCTCGTCGGGCACCTGCGTCTGCCGCTTCTGGCAGCCAGAAAGGGCAACAAGCACAGAAACAAGGCCGAGGGCGCTGAGGCGGGTCATCACCTCCGATGAATGGTCGGGACCCACCCGCCCTTCGCGGGGGCCACGTGAGCTGCCAACACATCGGCTCGAGGGGGCCTCCCGGGGGCGGGCCTGGTACACCCCTGTCGATGGGTGAGCACCGGGTCGCGAGCGCCGACGGCACGATGCTTTCTTGGCGTTCCCATGGGGAGGGCCCGCCGCTGGTGCTCTGCAACGGGATTACCACGAGCGAGTTCTTCTGGCGGCGCGTGTTGCCCCGCTGGTCCAAGGGCCGCCGCGTGATCACCTGGGACTACAAAGGGCATGGCCGATCGGCGCCGGCCGCGACCCCCGCCGGCGCTACGATCGCAGGGCTCGTCGACGACCTCCGTCGTGTGCTCGATGACGCTGGCATCGAGCGCGCGCCGCTTATCGGCTTTTCCATGGGCAGCCAAGTCGCACTCGAGGCTTGTCGAGACCACGGGGAGCGGATCACTGCGGTGGTTTCGCTGCTCGGACCGGCCGGTCGCCTGTTCGATACGGCATTGCCTCCGATCGGCGGCCCAGTGGTCAAGCGACTGCTGCACGGACTCCCCCAACCGGGCGTCGGCCTCACGATGCGCGGCCTCGGGTCGCTGATGCACCTGCCAGGCGCCACGAGGCTCCTGCGCGCCCTCGGGTTGACCGGCAACGTGCCGGCGCCCGATATGGCGGCGTTCCGCCAGCACATTGCGGTCATGCATCTGCCCACGGTCGCCGCGATCGCGCGCTCTGCCGGCGCCCACGATGCCCGCGACCTCCTCCCGACGTTACCCCAGCCCCTGTTGGTGGTCGCCGGGGATCGCGACGTTTTTGCCCCCGCGCGGACGGTCGGCGTGCCGATCGCTGCGCAGGCGCGTGACGCCGAACTCGTGCGCCTCGACCACGCGACCCACAGCGCACTGTTCGAACACCCAATGGAGCTTGCCCTCGCGATCGACGACTTCCTCGCCCGCCGAGATCCACTGCTGAGCGCCCGGTGATCAGGTCGGATAGCAGCGCTCGTCGGCGATCCCCGGCGCGCGCTGCCAAGCGCGGCGGATCCCGCGGGGCAACGCGCCGACAAGCTCAACGACGACCGGCGATTGTCCGCGCAATACCCCGATCCGTGGCCGAGCTCCGTCCTCGACCCCAACGATCACGTCCCGGGCGAGCAACCCTGCCCGCTCCGCGATCCCGCCCGGCGCCACGCCCAGGATCACCGCGCGGCCGTGTTCGTCAGGTGCCGCGCTGATATCGAAGCCGAAGTCCGAAATCGGGGTGTTGCGCGCGCGGGCCACGATGCAGGGGCCAAGGCTATGGCGAAGAGCCCGCGCTGGCAGCGAATCTGCGTCCCTCGAAGGCGCCCGCGTGCCGAGGACGTCGCGGACAACTGCGCCCCAGCGCTGCGACGGCGACGCGGTCGGCTGCGACCGGAGCCTGGCAATGATCGACTCACCCGCGCGCTCGCGTACGGCCCAGCTGAGGATCGCCGCGTCGACGGCAACGCCAGCCGCCATCCCGGCGAGCCAGTGCCCCCCACCCGGCCGTGCAGAGCGGCGGGCGCGGGCGATGGTGGCCTCGTCGCGATCGAGATCAAGCGCGTAGTCGGCGGGCGAAACGAGACCCAGGGTGAACACGTCCTCACGCGCGAGCCCGCGGGCAATCCCGGCCAGGACGGCGCGCTCGCGCAGGTCCTCGGTCGGCCCCAGCTGACGGCGCAACCAGACCGCTGCGATGGTCGCCGCGAGCGCGAGACGCGATTGGGCACCCCATCCCTGCTGCGGGGCGATCGCGGCGCGGATCCCCCGCGGTACAGCAACGATGTCGGGCGCCCATGCGCCGGGCCAGTCGCCGCGGTGCACGATCACCACCTCCGTGCGCCACGGCGCGTCGAGCGTGACGCCGAAACTCTGCTCGATCGTCGAACGGATCACTGCGATCTCTCCGGCCACGCTGCGGGCGTCGAACGTCGTGGCCCCGTAGAACACCGTCCGCTCCTCGCCGGTCTCCGAGACAAACTCCGCGTGCTCGACCGGCCCGCAGCCCAGCCGCACGCCGGCCAACGCGCGCGCCGAGCCACGCCAGTCGACGACCCGCCGGAGCTGCGGCGCATCGAGATCGAGGATCCACGGGTCCGCGCACGACTTCGTCGCCTGCGCCTCGATGTGGAGCTCGGCCGGGATTCGGACACGGATCCACGGCCCCAGCGTCGCGACGAGGCCAAGGCCGGTTGGGCTTTCGGTGGCGCTCAGGGGGCCTGCGTGAGCGTCATCGCCGGATACGCGGTGGCGCGCAACGCCATCGCCATGGGCGACGTGCAACTGCGCGACCCCGCGAGCGTCCCGTGCGAAGGACACCCGCCAGGTCGGCACGGTCGGTCCGACATGCTCGGCCGGACGCGGCCGGGGACCGGGATCCGGCACGTGGGTCGGCGGGGCCGGTCGACAGGCTGCACACGCCACGGCCACGATGGCTCGGATCCCCAGTTCACGGATCATCGACGCCCGGTGAACGGATCAGCGAACCGATTGGTTCCCGCGTGCGTCAGCGGAGAAACGCGCGTGTTGCCAACTCGCGCGGCGAAAACACAGGGGGCCGAGGCTCGTCGGCCTCCGGACGATCGTGCCCCGCGATCAGCTTCGCGCACAGTCGCGAAACCGCGGTCTGGTAGGCCGGGAGCGTCCACTTGCCGAAGTGCGTGCTCGCGCCCTCGTAGTCCTGCGCCTCGTATTCTTCAGGCGTCGTAACGTAGCCGGCGTAGGCGTTGCTGTAGCCGGCGAGGATCGCTTTTCGCACCCCGAACGGCGCGAGATCGGCCTCCACGCCGGCGCATAGGCGCCGACCGGCCACAGTGGTGAACTCCGCCGGCACGGCCACGAGGGCGAGGTCACCGAGAACGAGCAGCTGCACCGGCAGGACCTGGGGCGTCCACGGGTTCGCATCGGATTCCGCGCGATCGAGCTCTCGAACCAACTCGAGCGCGCGGTGCAGCCGCCACGGCATGGGCAACCGTCGCAGGCGCGAGAGCCCAAGGATCCGCCGACGACCGGTCTCGACCAGCGCGACCTTCTCTGCCTGGGCGGCGTCACGCGCGGGATCGCCGGACCGAAGTAACCGTCGCCATGGGCGCACGGCTCGCACGAGTTCCTGAACAAACCGGAGCCGCCGAGGCAAACCCGGCCCTTCTTCGGTGCCGAAGAACATCGCGACCCCGATCTCCGCGGGGCTCGTGCGCACGCCGGTGCGACCGCCCACGAAGCGTGGATCCACTTCGACGCGCGAGAAATCGACGAAGGCGTGGGCGCTGGCGATGCGCGGCGGCAACGCGCGCGAGGTTTGGGCACGTGCCAGCGCCACCCGAGCCGCGTCGGCCTGGGCCTGACCACAATACCTGGCGCTTGCGTCGTCGTCCGCGTATCGACCACGCAAGAACGGCCGCCCCGGGTGCCGCCAGTGGTTGGGCGTGACGTCGCCACACGCCCCCTGGGCAAAGGCGGCCACGCCATCGCCGGCAAGTTCGACAAACTGCGCCGCATAGCCCTTGTTGTCGAAATGCAGCGCGGTGTTGTCGCTATGGATCGACGTACAATGGACGGCGAACCAGTTGATCGAACCGATCGCGCGGTCGTTCGCCGCATCGAAACGCACGAGGCGGAGCACGCGGTCGATCGCACGCTCTGGGGCATCGACGGGGACGGGTTCCACATCGCGGTTGCGGTTGTACGAAGGGACCGCGCGGTTGAACGCCGCCTCGGCGGTGGGTGGGAGCTCAGCCTCGGCATAGCGCAGCGCCCCCGGTCGCATGGCCGCCGCGGCGGCGACGATCGTGTCGGTGATGCGGCGCGCGAGCCCGGCCAGAACGTCGGGGGCAAACCCCGGGATCGTGACGTTGTAGAACGGGTAGTGGGTGAAGCCACCAGGCCCGCTGTGGGTGTGGGTGGCGGTGAGGAGCAGATTGGTTTCGTCGACGCCAAGCTCCGGCAACTCGACGGCGACCATGCCGACGACGGCCTCCTTGAGCGCCAACGAAATGAACGCGAGCTCGCAGCAAGCGATCGCCGCCACCCGTCCCGCGGCGCGCAAGACGTAGGCGCGGGCGTGCAACGGCGTCGCGGCGCCGCGGGCAACGTTGCCGAGCATGCCCCAGCCCATCATGCCGAGCTCGGGATGCCACGTCGTGATATCGCCCTTGGCGGCGCCGATCTCGAGCATGCTCCACGCTACCAGGCGAGCACGCGCGTCGCTACGCGCGGATCGCTTGGTGTGCTGCGCCGCGCGGTCACCCCGGGAGCGGTCGAGCTAGCGTGCGCACGCATACGACGCGTCCGCCCTTCCAGCGCTGCGGCGCGCCGCCCATGCGCCCCTGGTCCGAGTTCCACACCACGCGGCTCGAGCCGAACGTGTCGCCCTCGGTCGCCGACCAGAAACGGCCATCTTGCAACATCGACCCGTTGGTAAGCGAGCTCAGCTCGCCGACCCGCGGAAGCCGCCAGCCATCGACCCCGCCGATCTGGAGGTTGTCGCAGTACGTGGAGGCGGCGGCCCAGCTCATCTTGCTGGTACCTTTGAGGATGCGCTTGCCCTTGCGTCGCGGCGGTTCAGGGGCGATGAGCAAGATGTCGAGGGCGCGGAAGCGACGCGCCACCAGGCCGGCATAGATCGACTGCATCTCCTCTTCGTCGATCTCAGCGACCGGTTTGGAATCGATGATCTCGATGTCCACCGATTCGCGCGCAGGCGGTGGCGGTGGTACTGCCGCTGCTGGCAGGGCGGCCGGTTGTTGGGGAATCACCGCCAACGACGGTGGCGCGACCTGAACGGCCGGCGGCGACACGGGAGCGGGGAGCGCCACGTCGGACGCGGTGGCGACCGCGGGAACCACCGCGGCCACGACCACCGACGGTGCGGAGGGAGCCGTGGTGGACGGTTCGCCAGCGGCGGCGCCCGGGCGACGAAACTGATCGACGAACGTGCGGAGCTTGGCCCGCGCCTCCTCCGGCGTCACCTCGGGGGCGGGATCCCGCGCCACGGCAATCGCCAGCGTCGTCGCCAGGAGTGCAACAGGCCCGGCGACGAGGGCGACCGTCCGCAACGGTCGGCGCCGGACGGTCGGGTCGAGGGGCCCCTCGGTAATCAGCCGCGGACGCGGACCGGTGTTGGCCGGATCTGCATCACTGACGCCTGGATCCCCGCCGACGGGCGCGAGCTCCGGTACCGAAGCGACGAGGGTGGAGCGGCGAGCTCCGACCCGTAGCCCCATGCGCTGCGCCTGCTCGACGATGTCGATCGGCCCGCGCCATGACTCCGGCATCACGGCGATGCGCGTCGGGGGCACGCCGGCGCCAACGAGGTGCCCGCGCACGCGTTCGATCCGTGCGCCGTCCAGTCCGGCGTCGGCGAACAGGATGTACGCCGCGCCAGGTCGCCGCGATGCGGCGATCAGCAGGCTGTCGTCCCGCGCCTCGAGACCGCTTACGACCTCCACGTCCAAACCCCGCGCGACGAGATGCTCGAGCGAGGCCCCCAGGAGGTGTCGCGCGTCTCGGGCACAGCCGAGGACCAGGGTTTGTCCGCCTTGGGTGGCCGCCAAACTTTCCATTTGAAAACCTCGAGTAATACATAATACCTGAAAATCATTATGTGTAAAGCGGCCGGCAGGGGCCCCAGGACCGTGATTTCGGGATTTCGGCCCGCCTCGGTCCCCGTGACCCTCGGCCGCGGCCCGGCGACCGGGGCCCGCGGGAGCTGGGCGACGGTTGGACCCCTGGCCTCGATGGGCCAATTCCGGGCCGGCGTCTGGGTTGCTGGCGACCGGTCGATCGCCGCGGCGCATCGCCACAGACCACGACGATTTCCGGGCGGGTGCCGGCGCTTTGGGACCGCGTCCGCGCTCGCATGGTCAAACACGAGTCGCGCGACATCTAGCGCATGCCGACGACGGTGCTTGGCCCTCGGGAAGCCGAGGGTCGTAGCTCGCCCCCGGCCTCCGCGCATCGACGACGTGATCGATCGGATCTACGATCCCGCTGATAATGGCGTGTACCGGGCCGGCTTCGCCCGCATCCAAGGCGCCTACGACCGCGCGGTGCGGGAGCTCTTTGCGGCCCTCGGCGAGTTTGGGATCGACCCCTTGGGTTTCGTACGCGACGTCACACCAAGTTGAGGGACCCCGCGCCAGATGAGTGGATCGGCCCTCGCGCTCGCGCTTGCGGCGGCCCTCGGGCCGGCCGCCGGTGAACCACCGACGTGGCTCGAGCTGCACTGGAGCGCGCCCCCGGGTTGCCCTGACCGCGAGGTCGTGCTGACGCGACTACGCGAGCTCATCGGCGACGGGATCACGAGCGCAAGCCCGGTGGTCATCGAGGCCGAGGTCAGCCAACGGCGCGACGGCTTCGCCCTCAAGCTGCGCAGCCGGACGACCGCTGGCCAAACCTCGCATGAGCTGGCCTCGGCGGATTGCCGTGCGCTCGCCGATGCGGCCGCGTTGGTTGCCGCCGTGGCCATCGATCCGCTCCTCACCGAGGCGCGCTTGCCGACGACAGGCGATGCAGACCCGCTGCGCACCGCCGAGCAAGACGAGATCCGCGAGCCGCAACCGCCGGCGCCCACGCTGCCGCGCGAGCGTGGCCGCCTTCGACTGGCGCGCTTCATCTTGCGCACCGACGCGCTGATCGGCTACGGCAACCTGCCCGCGGAGAGCTTTGGCCCGGTGATCAGCGCGGGCATGATCGGACCGCATTGGCGGACGGAGATTGCCGCGGTCTACCAGGGCCCGCGTACCGCCTACGCCGACCGCACGCGGACGGCCGGCGCCGCGATCGCGACGTGGGCCGCCCGTGTCCGCGGCTGCGGCGTGCCGGTGGTGCGCGTCGTCGAGTTTCCGCTGTGCGTCGGTGTCGAAGGCGGCCAGCTCCGCGCCCGCGGGCTCGGCGGCGGGAGCACCACCGCCGTGGATGCGCGACCTTGGGGCGCCATCTCCTTCGGACCCGCGATCGGTGTGTCGCCACGCCCGTGCATCGCGATCTTCGCCGGCGTCGATGCAGTGGTGCCGCTAAGCCGGCCGCGTTTCTATGCCAGCGGCGTCACCGTGCACCGCCCGGCCGCGGCAGCGGTGCGCGCCACGATCGGCCTCGAGTTGCGCGTGCCGTGAACGCTCGCGCCCACGCCCGCGGCTCGTGACGGTGGGGCAGCGGCCGTGGTAATTGCAAAGGAATGCCCACCCTTGCCGATGCGGACGAGAGCTTGCTTCGCGTGCTGCTTGGGGTTATCGCCGCCGACGAGACCGAGGGCGAGGATGGACCGGCGCGGGCACGCGCGGTGTACAGCCGATTGACAGGTCGTGAAGTCAGTGCCGACGAGGTCGCCGCCCGGCTCGCCAGCGCGCGCCAGGATACCGACTGGCTGGCCTGCGCTCGCTCGATCGCCGCACGCCTCGACGAGGCCGACAAACAGCGCGTCATGACGGGCGCGTTCGAGATCGCGGTCGCCGACGGATTCGTCCTCGATGCCGAGGATCGCGTACTGGCAACGCTCGGTGCCGCGCTCGGCTTTTCCGAGGCTGACTTCCGCGCGCTGGCCGAGCGCGTCATCGCCGCTTCCACGCCCGACTAGAGCACCACCGGGAGTCGGCGCGACGCGATCGCCGCGCTTCATTTTGGGTTTAGTCACCAATTATCGTCGACGCCGATCGATTTATTAATGGTTGAAAAACCAAAATTAAGCGACAGACCTTTCTCGGAGCCGGATGCCGCATCGACGGCGGCTCGAGGCAAAGCGCGATGAACGTCCAATTGCTCGTAATCGACCCCCAGAACGACTTCTGCGACCCAAACGGTAGCTTGTCCGTCCCCGGCGCGGATGCCGACATGCGCCGCGTCGCGGCGATGATCCACCGCCTCCGCGGTCGGCTCGACGACATCCACGTCACCCTCGACTCCCATCGCCGGGTCGACATCAGCCACCCGCTGTGGTGGCGCGACGCCCGAGGCCGCGAACCGGCGCCGTTTAGCCGCATCACCGCCGCCGACATGGCGGCCGGGCGAATCACCACCGCGCGCCAAGAACTCGCGCCGAGGTCATTTGCCTACCTCGAGGCCCTCGAACGCGGCGGCCGCTACCCGCATACGATCTGGCCGTACCACTGCCTCATCGGCGACGCCGGCCACTGCGTGTTTGCCGACTTGGCGGCGGAATTGCACGCCTGGGAACAGCGATTCGTCACCGTCGACTTCATCACCAAGGGTAGCAATCCCTGGACAGAGCACTTCTCCGCGGTCCAGGCGGAGGTGCCGGACATCGACGATCCGAGCACGCAAACGAATGCGGCGTTGCTCGACACCCTCGAGCAAGCGGACTTCGTGTTGCTTGCCGGCGAGGCGTTGTCGCACTGCCTGGCGAACACCGTCCGCGACATCGCCGAACGGCTCGGCGCGCCCGAGTACGTGGCAAAGCTCGTCCTGCTCACCGACGCCAGCCACAACGTGCCGGGGTTCGATGCCGAAGGTGAGCGTTTCATGCGCGACATGCTGGCGCGCGGAATGAAAACCAGCACCACCGTCGATTTTCTGGCGTGAACCCGATCCCGAACGAGAAATTTGTCATGCAACCCAACTCGTCTGACCCCATCGCCACTCGCCGCCCACTTGCCGGATCAGCGTACGGATTCTCGGCCACCCGCATTCGCGATCTCGGCGCCAGTGAGTACACCCTTGTCGCGATCGCGACCGACTGCAGCGGTAGCGTTGCCCCGCGCGGACGCGATCGAGCGCTGCATCGCCAACATAGTCGCGTCGTGCGCCAAGGCCCCGCGGGCCGAGAACGTGATGCTGCGGGTCGTCGGCTTCGATCAGCGCGTCGAGGAGATTCACGGCTTCTTGGCCTTGGCCAGCTGCAGCGCGCGCGACTATCACAGTGTGGTTTCTCGCCTCGGCGGGACGACCGCGCTGTTCGACGCCAGCCACAACGCATTGGCTTCACTCGCCGCCTACGGCCGCGAGCTGACGGGAGCGGGTTTCGCCGTCAACGCCATGCTCTTCGTCATCACCGACGGCTGCGACAACGCCTCGAAGACGACCGCCGCCGACGTCGCGGCGGCGCTCATCGATGCGCAAATCGGCGCGGGCATCGAATCGATCGTTTCGGTGCTCGTCGCCGTCGGGGCGGCCGAGACCAGCGAACTGCGGCGATTCGCCACCGACGCGCGAATCGGGCAGTGCATTGAGCTCCCCCAGGCCGACCCCGCGAGCCTGGCGCGACTTTCGAGCTTCGTCTCGCGCAGCATATCTCTTCAGTCACGGGCCCTCGGCAGCGGCGTCGCGGCCCGACCCGTAGGCTTCTAGCCGCCGCGAAAGGCACCGCCGGAGCAGTTCGATGGGCGAACGGGTTTGGATCGAAGATGAGGGCGACGTCGTCCTCGACGAACGATCGTTCGTCGCGGCCGGTGGCCAGGGTCGGGTGTGGGCCCGCGGCGCCCGGGCCTATAAGCTGCCCAACGATCCCGCGCAGGCGGTGACGCCGGCCCAGTTCACGGAACTCGCCCGTGTGGTCGACCCGCGTTGGATCGCCCCGCAACGCCCGATCCTGGCGCCCGATCGCCGGCGCCGCATCGGCCACACCATGCGTTGGGTGGCCGATGCGGTGCCGTGGGCCCAGCTCGCGGTGCCAGCCGTGCGCGCGCGCCACGGTATCGATCGCCCGCGCCAACTCGCGCTGATCGACGCGCTTGCGGGGATCCTCGCGCAGGCGCATCGCGCCGACATCGCGATCGGCGATCTGCACGGCTACAACGTCCTCGTGGTTCCTCCGCAGGCTGAGATCCATCTGGTTGACCTCGACGGCGCCCACACGCCGAGCCACCCACTCACGGCCCGGGCTGCGACGATCGCTGATCCGCGGAGCACGGCGAACCCGCGCGAAGCTGACTGGTTCGCCTTCGCCGTCCTGTGCTGCGAACTCATGCTCGGGATCCACCCATTTCGCGGCCGGCATCCCACGCTCGCCACCGTCGCCGAGCGCATCGTGGCGCGGGCGAGCGTGTTCAATCCGGCGGTGCGCCTGCCACCTTGCTGCGACCGACCATCGTCATTGCCCCCCGCATTGCGCGAGTGGCTCGCAGCAGTACTCGAACGCGACGTTCGCGAGCCGCCGCCGTCGGCCCACGCGGACGGAGCGATGATGGCGAAGCGCGTTGGCTGCCAGCTCGATCCTGGCTGGCAGGAGGTGCTGCGCCTGGATGAACCCATCGTCGGGTGGGCGCGCGCGGGCGCTCACGTCGCGGTGATCGGCGCCTGCAGCTTCACAACGACGACTGGCGCGCGGGGCACCGTGCCGCCGGCAACGCTCGGTGTGCTCATCCTCGGCGACGAGCCGGTGGCGATCTGCCGGGGTGACGCATGCCTGGTTGCGGTCGAGCTCACGACCGGGACGCCCTGGCGGATGGACGTTTGCGCGCACGACATCGTTGTCCACGCCGGCCGGATCCTCGGCCGCAGCGGCGATCGACTGGTCGAGATCGGGCTGCGCCGGATCGGCGACCGACCCGTCGCCAGCGTGCGGCCGCTCGCTCGGGTGAGCGCCCTCGCCACGCGAATCTGGCCGGGCTGCGCGATCTGGGAATCGCTCGGCACCATCCACATCGTGCTCGCACCCGGCCGCGGGCGCAGCCTGCACGGCATGTTGCCCCGCACACACGGGCGTGTGCTCGCGGCGTCGGCCTGCGCAAATGCCTGTGCGGTCGACATCGTGGACAACGGCGAGATCGAGCGTGTGCTGGTGCACGTCGACACGGCGGGACGGGCGGACTGGGTCCAACGTGAGCGCGCAGGCGGCCCCGGCGTCGTTTGGGCCCGGGTGCCAGACGCGGGCGGGCTGCCGATCCCCTGGGCGCTCGATCCCGGGTCCGCACGGGCCGCCGGCCCGTGCCCAATGCGGCTTCCACATCACGAGTTCGCGGCAGTGCGGGGATTGACCGCATTGGTCGACGACGCGAGGGGCGATCTTGCAATCGCCGACAATGCCCTCGTGCGGTGGTCAGGAACGCGTCCAGCCCTGGGGCAACTCGAATGGGCGATTGGCTCGCCTACGATCGAGGCGCCCATGAACGCCCGCGAGGGCTCTCAACGGGGCGTGGGAGAAGCGAACGCGCGTTGCGGGGCTTCGCGGCCGCCTGCTAGCATGCGGCCGACTGTGGAGCGCGAACGCCAGAGAGCCGCTGCAAGCCATGGCGGCAGCGACCTGGCCCGCCGCTACGAGCTGATCGGCCGCCTGGCCGTGGGCGGCATGGCCGAGTTGTTCCTGGCGCGGCCCCGCGATCCTGCCCACACAGGCCACGTCGTCGTCGTCAAACGCATCTTGCCGCAGCTGGCCGAGGACCCCGAGTTCGTCCGGATGTTCCGCGACGAGGCCAACCTCGCGGCCACGCTGCATCACCCCAACATCGTCGCGGTCTATGACGTGGGACTGCAGGGCGACGAGCCGTTTTTCACCATGGAGTATGTCCATGGTGAAAGCCTGCGCACGATCGTTCGCAACGCCCAGTCGCGCAACGAGCCGATCCCGCTGCAGCACATCTTGACGATCGCCGTCGGCATCACCGCGGCACTGCATCACGCGCACGAACATCTCGACTCCCAGGGCCGGCCCCTGATGATCGTTCACCGCGATGTGTCACCGACCAATGTCTTGGTCGGGTACGACGGCGTGGTCAAGATCGTCGACTTTGGGATCGCCAAGGCCGCGGCCGCGACCCATGTCACCCAAGCCGGGATGCTCAAGGGCAAGGCCTCGTACATGTCGCCGGAGCAATGCCGGGCCGAGGTCGTCGATCGCCGGAGCGATATCTTCTCGATCGGTATCCTGTTGTACGAGCTCACCACGTTGCAGCGGCTCTTCCGAGGCGACAACGAGCTCGCGATCCTTCACCAGATTCTCACCGGTTCGATGACGCCGCCCTCGCAGGTCGTTCCGGGCTACCCGCGCGACCTCGAACAGATCCTGATTCGCACCCTGTCGACTGCACCCGTTGGCCGGCAAGCGAGCGCCGCCGAGCTGCAACAACAGCTCGAGGCATTTGCCGCGCGACACGGCTTCGTGATCAACAACGCCGCCCTCGCAGGCTACCTCCGCGAACGATTCGGCGCGCGGCCCTACCCGTGGACGGCTGAGCCGGTGAAGCGCGCCGAGGAGGGCTCGTCGCGGACGCCCGCAGCCCCGCCCGTGGTCGGGGCACGGGCAGCAGGGGCCAGTCCACCCGCCGCCGCGAAACCGGTGGCACGGCCATCCCCGCATGTGCGGGCCCCCACCCCGGGTGTGCTCGCGCGCCGGGCCACCGCGGCATCGGCCCCGCGAAACCTGCCGCCGCCCGCACCACCACCACCACGGCCGCCGGCGCGACCGCTGGTGCAGCCACCGAGTCCACCGCCGGAGCTCCCCGACGAGTTGACGATCCCGCGCGACGTCCAACCTGCGGCCGGGCCCTCGACCCAAGGAACGAGCGGCCCTTCGGAACCGGCCATGCAAGCTCGGTCGACGCCGGGCATCGCAGCCTCCGTGGCGCCCCGCGATGCCTTGCAGCGCGCGGGCGATCCGCCCGCAACGGCCAACGCACAAACCGGTGCGGCACCGTCCGCGCGTCCGGGTGTCGCCGCCCCGCAACCTGACGCGACAACACCGTCCGCGCGTCCGGGTGTCGCCCCGCCACCGGGCGCGACACTCATCCCGACGCGCCCCAACCTGCCGGGTCCTGGACCGCAGCGATCGGGGCCGACCGCAGCGGGCCCACCGGCGCTCCGGGTACCTCCGCCGCGACCGCCGAATGTCGCGTCGACAGCCACAGAGGCGCCGGCGCGATCGGGGTCGACCGCAATGGGAGCCCCGGCGCCGGCCCGATCGGGGGCGACATTCACACCGCCGGGCCCGCCCCACAGCGCGCCCACGCTCCGGCCGGTTCCGAGCTCCGTCGCCACTTCGGATCCGGTTGGGGAAACCAACGAGGCCGCCGGTGTGGACGCACCGCAGGTCGCCCCCGGAGTCACGCTCGTGATGAGCGCGGAGCAGGCCGCGTTCTTGCGCGGCGAGCGACCGGACGGCGCGGTGTTCAGTGCAGGGGCCCCCGAAGCGACACAGATCGCCGTTCGAACCGAGGTAAGCGCACCCGCGCCGCCCAGTCCGGGGGTCGTACCGACGTCGGCCCCCGCGGCGGGCGACGCCGCGGGCGGCACCGTAATCGCGCCGCCACCGACGATGACGACCGCGAAGCCCGACGCCTCGCCCGATCGCACCGTCCTCACCCCTGCCAACGCCTCGCCCGATCGCACCGTCCTCGCCCCTGCCAACGCCTCGCCCGATCGCACCGTCCTCGCGCCCGCGAACGCCTCGCCCGATCGCACCGTCCTCGCCCCCCCTGGGATCGCTTCGCCCGATCGCACTGTCCTCACCCCCCCTGGGATCGCTTCGCCCGATCCGAGCGTCCACGCACCCGCGAACGCCTCGCCCGATCGCACGGCTGTCACGCCCGCGATCGAGTCCCCCGATCGCACCGTCGGCGCACCCGCGCATCCCTCCCCCGAGCCCGCGGCGCTCGCACCCGTCACCGCATCGCCGGATCGCGCGGCCCTCGCGTCCGCCGATCGTACCGTCCTCGCACCCCCGAACGCTGCGCCCGATCCCACGGTCCTTCCGCCGGCTTCCCACGATCCCACCCTGATCGCGCCGGCTGCTCTCGATCGCACCGTCCTAACACCTGCGCACGCGTCCCCAGCGGGCGCAGCCGGAGGTGAACCGTCGCCACCGCGAACTGTGCTCGACCGCACCGTGATGTTGCCGCCCCTCGGTGCCGCCAGCTCCGAAGCGCGACACAGCGACGACGAGCCCACCCTCGTCACGCCGCCACGCGCTAGCACGGGTGCCACGGCAGCTCCCGCCGATCCGCCGGCGTCCGCCGGGCAGCTCGGTCCCGCGCGCAGCGGGGCGACCCAACCTCTGCCGGTCACGCCCGCGGTGGTCGCCGAAACACGGCCGCCTCGCTCGAGGCTGCTGCCGATCTCGCTCGCGCTCGGCGTCGTCGCGCTGCTCGCAGGGTCAGTCGTGTTGGTGTGGTCCGCGATGTCCGCAGGGACGTCGAAAACAACGGATGCGAATGACGGTAGCGCCGCGCCCGGCGTCGCTCCGGACGCAGCCCCGCCGGACGACACCGCCACGCCCGGGCCCCAGGCCGCGTCCGCCGACGAAGGCACACCTGCCGACGACGACCCGACTGCCGCCGCAGCCGACGGGAGCACGCCCACCGAGCCCGCGGCCAAGGAGGCCAACGACACCCCCGGTTTGGGCGCCCCCATCGCGCCCGACGACGGTGGTGACACCAGCACACCCGCCGTGCAGGACAACCTCGACGCGAAGAAGCCCGACGACATCCTCGACGCCAAAAAGGCCGACGACGTCCTCGACACCAAGAAACCCGACGGCATCCCAGACTCCAAGAAGCCCGACGACGTCCTGGACACCAAAAAGCCCGACGACGTCCCGGACACCAAGAAGTCCGACGACGTCCCAGACGCCAAAAAGCCCGACGACGATGGCCAGAAGTCCGACGACGGTCGCGGCAACGCACCTGCGAGCAACCCGAAAAAGAAGAAAAAGAAGCCGAAGAAGCCCACGAGCGAGAGGCGAAACCCGGGACCGGTGCCGCGGTTCCCGACCGGGCCGTACGTCCCGCCATGACGCGCATCTGCTTTGTCTGCCACGGCAACATCTGCCGTTCTCCGACGGCGGAGGCGGTCATGCGCACGCTCGTGGAGGCCGCCGGCCTCGGCGAGGTCATCGAGCTCGACAGCGCCGGTGTTTCCGATGAACACGCCGGCGATCCTCCCGATCGGCGCGCGGTCGCGGCGGCAACCCGTCGGGGGCTGCGGCTGGAACACCGCGCACGCCGGTTCATCGCCGCGGACTTCGAGCGCTTCGACCTGGTCGTCGCGATGGATCGCGACAACCTTCGCGCCCTGAAAGCGCTCGCACGGACTGCGGGCGCGCGCGGCAAGCTCGAACTTCTGCGCAGGATCGGCCCAAGTTGCGAACACGACGTTCCCGATCCTTGGTACGACGATGACGCGGCGTTTGAGCGCGTGCTCGATATCTGCGAGCTCGACTGCGCCGCTTTGCTTGCCCGACTGCGCCCCGTCGGTGCGTAGCGGCGTTCAGGCGCACGCCGCTTTCTTGGGCGCGCGTCGGCGGGCTGATAACTTGGGCGACAATGCCGCAACGCGACGACGGCCGCCCCACCCTCGCCCGCCTCGCCCTTCGCAAGCGCGTTGTCCCGCGCCCACGCGCCGCTGAACCCGTCGCGTCCTGGGGCACGGGATCCTTGCCGTGGAGCCGCAGCCTGTGGGGCGCCTTCTTGCCCGAGCGCCGCCACCACGATGTGGCGCCCCCCGGCGGCCATGAGCGCCGCGGCGGGTAGGCCCGCCGCGACGGCACCGATCAGCGCTTAAGGAGCGCTGCGAGATCAACTCGGGCGAGGACCTCGGCTGGGATGCGATTCCTGGTGACGACACGCGTGCGACTGAGCGGACGCGTGGCATCGATGCCGAGCTTGCTCGTGCGCCCACCTGGATCGTCGCACGACGGGTCGAGCGGCGTTCCCGGCAAATCGGAGAGGATTCGCACCGCGCGATCTGGCTGCTGCTGCAACGCAAGGGCGGCAAGCACCCGCGGCAGATCGGCCGGATCCACATCATCGTCGACCACGATCACCTGTTTGGCATAGATGTCAGCGCAGAGGGCATCGATGACGCGCCAGGGTTCGTCGTCATCCTGCTTGCGCAGCGAGATAACGCAGGTGAGCGGGGCCAGGAGCGAAACTTTGACGACCCCGGGTGCGACCCTGCGCGCGGCCTGCAGGCAGCGCAGTTCGAGCGCCGGCACCGACAACATGAGGTGCTCGATGTGCCCCGAGACGATGTCCTGAACCCACGGATCGCGGCGATGGGTGATCGCCTCGACCACCACGACCGGCGACTGGGTCGTGCCAGTGCCGTAGCCGGTGAATTCGCCAAACGGCCCCTCGCGGATCCGCTCGCGGGCCGACACCCGCGCCTCGAGCACGAACTCCGCCCGCGCCGGAACCAAGAGCTCAGGGTTGCCCACGCAGCGCGTGAGCTCGAGCGGTCGACCGAGCAGGCCGCCGATGATCCCATACTCGTCGACGTCCGGTGCCCCGGCGTAGAGCGCCCCCAGCGACCAGGCCGGGTGGGCTCCAATAAACACGGCGACGGGCATGTCCTGCCCGCGCGCGACGTACTTGGCGAAGATCCCGTCGAGATGACGCCGCGGCTCGATGTAGATCCCGGTTGTCGTTCGCGAGGCGATCATCAAACGGTGGTAGCTGAGGTTCGCGACGCCGTCGTCAGGGTCACGTGCGACGACGATGGCGGCCGTAAGATAGGGCTCCGCGGCATCGTCGGCGTGGTAGCGCAGCGCGGGGAAGATGTTGAGATCGACGTCGTCGCCGCGCAGCACGACGTCGTGCACGGGGGATTCGTCGACCACCACCGGGGCGATCGGACCGGCCGCCGCGGCCGAGTAGCGCGCGCCGATATCCTTGATCCCGCAACCGAGGCCGAGTGCGAGGCGACCCAGCGACCCGCACACGTTGCTCACCAGCGGGAATCGACAGCCGCGGACCGAGGTGAACACGAGGATCGGCGAACGTTGTCGCTCCTCAAGCTTGACCAAGATGGCGGCGGTCTCGTGCTCCGGGTCGACAGGCTGGCTGACCTCGAGCACGTCGGATGGCCGAGCCCGGCGGACCTCGTCGACAAACTCGCGCAGATCGCTGGCCATGGCGCTACCGCCCGCCGTCACTTCTTGCGGTGCTTCTCGATGTAGGCGACGAGCGCGCGAACCGTGCCGAAGTTCTCAACGGTGATGTCATCGATCTCGACGTCGAAGCCGAACTTCCCCTCGATCCACACCACCACTTCCATAATCGCGGTCGAGTCCACAACGCCGGTGAGGTTGGTCTCGACGTCCAAGTCCGGGCTGCCGGGCGCAAGCTCGGTCTTGATGTAGTGCAGCAGATCGTCGGCGATGCTCATCTGGGCCGGCATTTTGCCCGCGAATGTACGCAGGAGCAATCACGGCCCGATGCACTGGTCCACAAACGAGGTAATCGCGCGCGCCAGCGACTCGGGCACGTCGAAGATGACACCGTGACGCGAGGGCAGCACGACGGTCTGCCGCCGCGCCTCGGGCACCGCCGCGAGCACACGCGTGGTCTCGGCGTTGTCGGTGGCGCCGTCGTGCTCGGCGAGCACGACGAGGACGGGTGCACGAACCCGAGCCAGGCGCAACGCCGCCATCTGGGCCAGCTTCGCCGACAGTTCAGCGAAGCGCAGCGTGATCGCACCCACCTTGAGGGGATCTTTGCGGATGAAGTCGGTCAGCGCCGGCCCCTCGGTGAAGAGCTCATCGCGGATCGGCGTCGGCACGCACGCGACGTCCTCGGGCTGCCCACGGGCATCGGCCACGCCCTCGGCCGCCCGCGCGCGAACCTCCTGCGACGGACACAAACCCGGGGTCACCAGGGCCAAGCCGGCGAGGGTGTCGCCGAGGGCTGCGGCCACATGCACGGCGAGAATCGCTCCCCAACACCAACCCACGATCACGAGCGGCCGGCCGCTATCGTGCTCCACGTCGATGATCCGACGCGCGTCGTCGACCAGCGCCGCGGCCGACGGTGCGTCACCGCGACCGTCGGGGTTCGGACCGCTCCCGCGGCGATCAGCCCCGACCATGTGGAGCCCGGCAGCGGCGAGCGCCGGTGCGAGGGGCGAAAACCACGCCGAGTGGCTCATGATGCCGTTGAAGAACACCACCGTCGCGCGGGCGCCAGCGACGGGCCACCGCCGGTACCGTAATGGGCCGCGGTCGGTCGCGATTTCGGCGAGTTCTCCCGTCGTATGCACCCGGTCAGCTTGGCGCGACTGCGGCGCCCCTTCGCGCCTGTGCGTGCGTGAGTCTGCTCAACCCGTGTTCCGGCCTCGGCAACCCCCGGGGCGCGCCCCAGACCCAACCCTGACGCAACCCGGGCACAGCGGCGCCGCGCCCGGAGCCGCATGCTTGCGAGTAGATTCGGCCGCACCGATAAGTTGAGTGGATCGGCACCCAAGGAAAGACGAGTCATGCCCAAGCCGGTGTTCCAAACCGCGGCACACGAAGTCCACGACGTATTGCGCAATTGGATGCTGGTCGACGGTCTGCCGATCGTCTACGACGCCCAACGCAGCCACGACGCGTTCGTCGTCGACGCCAAGACCGGCCACGAGTATCTCGACCTATTTTCATTCTTCGCGAGCATGCCGGTGGGCCACAACCACCCCAAGCTCGCGGACCCAGAGTTTCACGCCCGGATGATGGCTGCGGTCGTAACCAAGGTTTCGAACTCGGACATCTATACCCCGGCGATGGCCGACTTCGTGCGCGCGATGGGCCGGACCATGCCGCCCGGCTTCAAGCACCTCTTCTTCATCGAGGGCGGCGCGCTCGCGGTCGAGAACGCGCTCAAAGTCGCCTTCGACTGGAAGGTGCGCAAGAACATCGAACGCGGCCTGTGCAAGGGCACCGATGACGACCTCCTTGGCACCCAGGTGATCCACTTCGAAAACGCCTTTCACGGGCGTTCTGGTTACACGCTGTCGTTGACCAACAGCTTCTCGCAGCAAAAGACGCAGTATTTTCCCAAGTTCCGTTGGCCGCGGGTGTCGACACCCGCCATGGCGTTTCCGCTCGCCGACCACCTCGCAGAGGTCGAAGCCGCCGAGCGCCGCAGCCTCGAGCAGATCCACGCGGCGATCGACGTCCACGGCCACGATATCGCGGCCCTGATCATCGAAACCATTCAAGGCGAGGGCGGTGACAACCACTTCCGCCCCGAGTTCCTGGCCGCACTGCGGCAGATCTGCGACGAGAACGAGATCCTGCTCGTGTTCGACGAGATTCAGTCCGGCATGGGCGTGACGGGCAAGTGGTGGGCGTTTGAGCACCACGGCGTGCAACCCGACGTGTTTGCTTTCGGCAAGAAGAGCCAGGTCTGCGGTCTCGCGTCAACTGGCCGGGTTAACGACATTGACTCCGTGTTCAAGGTCTCGAGCCGGATCAACTCGACGTGGGGCGGCAACATCGTCGACATGGTTCGCGCCACGCGCTACATCGAGATCATCGAGCAGGACGGCCTGCTCGACAATGCCAGGATCGTCGGCGAGCACCTCGTGGGGGGTCTGCACCACCTGGCTGAGCGCCACGCGGTGGTGTCATGCGTCCGCGGCGCAGGATTGATGTGCGCGTTCGATCTCCCGACGCCCGAGCTGAGGACGACGCTGATCGACCGCGCGATGGCGGACGAGCGCCTGTTGATCCTGCCGTGCGGGCGACAGAGCGTGCGTTTCCGTCCGAGCCTCGATGTCACACGCGAACACATCGATGACGGTCTCGCCCGGCTCGCACGACTCCTCCAGCGGCTCTGAGCGGATGAACGCGCAGCGTTCACCCGCGACGAAGGCAAGGAGCGCAGCGATGGAGGGATGGGTGGCTCCGGCGGGCTTTGCCCGACGGAGGGAACGGACGGGCCGTCCGTTCCCATGGCTTGGTAGGCGCTCACGCCTGCAGACGGAAACCACCGCCGAGGGCAGCTGCGACCATCGCCAGGCGATCTTGGCCCCACAGCACCAGCGGCGCCTCGTTGCCCTGCTCGATGGCATAACTCGGCACGCCGCAGACGCCCGCGGCCTCGGCAGCGGCGGTGTTGGCGTGGAGGCGCGCCTTGATCTCGGCCGACTCGGCCCGCGCCAATAGGTCGGCCGCAGGCAATCCCGCCCGCGCCAACACGTCGCCGAGCACGTCACGAACGTCGACGGCGAGATCATCGACCCAACACGCGCGGTAGATCGGCAAGGTCGCGGCTGGCTCGGCCACGGCGACGCGCAACGGCAGCACCGTGCGGATGGGGAACGCGCCGCGGAAGCGAAACGGGACGTCCCATGCGGCCGCCCACGCCTCGAGATCGCGAGCGACCCACCGCTGTTTGGCGGGATGCATCGTTGCGAGTGGGACCTGCGGCGTGCCGATGTCGCGGAACAACGCACCCAGCAGGATCGGCCGCCACGAGACACCCACGCCGGCGGCGGCGGCAACCCGTTCGATCTGGGTGGCCGCGAGATAGCTAAACGGGCTCGCGAAGTCGTGGAAAAACGTGAGCGCAGCCGGACGAGGTGCGCTCGTGCGCCACGGTTCGGGCACCGCGGCAAGATCGCCGAGCGGATGTCCGAGCGCGGCCCCGACGAACGCAAGCCGATCCTGGCCCCACACCAAGCGTTCACCGACGGCGAAGGTCGGCACGCCGAGCACACCGCGGGCCACTGCCGCATCGGTTCGCGCCCGCAACTCGGCTTTCACGCCCGGATCGTCGATGAGCTCGGGTGCAAGGCTGTGCTCACGGGCAATGCCCTCGAGGACGTCACGACGCGCGATGTCGAGGCCGCGCCGCCAATAGGCAGCAAACAACGCCTGCGCCAGCTCGCGATGACGCGCCGGACCGGCGGCGACGACCAGGCGCATCGCATCGAGCGTCCGTCGCGGATGTGCCTGTGGCAACGCGAGCGGGACCCGGTGGAACTCGGCGGTGCGGGAGATATCCTGGCGGGTGTGACGCTGCCGAGCCGGCGCGAGGGCTTGGTTCGGATCGACATCCGCCCCGAGCGCTCGCAGGATCCCGCCGAGCAGGACAGGAGAGAACCGAACGCTCGTCCCCCACGTCCGGGCGAGCGTGTCGATCCGAGCTGCCGCCACGTAGGCGTATGGACACACGATATCGAAATACAGCTCGATCTCGGTCACGGCTCGTCGACCCCGGCATACCCAAGGGTTGCAATGGGCCGCGTGGTCCCGTCTGCGTCCGCAGCGGGATCGCCGGATTGCCACTGCGCGACCTCGCCAAACGGTGTGAACGGCGGGTTGAGCAGGCGAAAGTCACCCGCAGCGGGATCAGCAAACCACGCGTCGGTGAAGGCTCCGACCGCCACACCCTCGCCCCCGGCGAACGTCGGGGTGTCGACGGCGTTGGTGGTGTAATCGAGCGTGAAACAGTCGAGATCGATCGAGTTCGTCGTCACGCCGGTAAGGATGCTGTTGCGCACAGTGCCGACCGCCTCAAGGCACTGCAGGCTGTCAGGGCCGGCGCCGGCGTTGCCCGCGATCGTGCTGTACAGCATGTCGACGGTGGCGTACTGCAGGTTGACCCCCGGCCCGCCGCCACCATCGCCGTTGACCCCGACGGCGGCGTTGTCGAGCGTCAACGTGCCACCGAGCATTCGGATACCGCCGCCGGCATTGCCGTGGGCGCTCGCGCGCCGCAACGTGACCTGGCACGGACCGGTGGTATGGACGCCGTAGCCGGCGTTGTCCCGTGACTCGGCTTGCTCGAGCCACAATACGCCGCCGCTGCAATCGACACCGTGGCTGCTGGGATTGCCGGCAATGCGGATGGCCTGCAGATACGCGACCGCCCCCGCGCCGACCGAAAGGCTCGGGAGATTTTCCATCGCATCGCCGACGAGCGCCGGCACGCCGTCGCCGAGCAACGCAACCGTGGCCCCGGCGAAGCTGGCGGCCTCCGCATAGTCGGTGCCGCCGGCGACATGGACGATCACGGAGGTCCCGACGTCGAGCGCCGCGAGCGACTGCGCGAGGCTGCATGAGGGCGACGCCAACGTGCCCAACCCGGGGCAGATCGCGCCCGCATCGACGTAGATCACAGGATCGCTCGCGGCGAAGCACTGCCCGTGCAGCGGATCATCGGGGGCGATATGACACGCGCCCGTGGGACACTCGGCGTGCGCGTCGCAAGCCAAGCACGCGCCCGTCGGCGCACATACCGGGGTCACACCCTGACAGAAGTCAGGCCCGGCCAAATCGCACGCGACACAAGTATTCGTGCTGGCATCGCACGCGGGCAAGGCCGGCTCGACGCCGAGGCAAAACGCATCCGCGCCAGCTTCGACACAGCCGACGCACTGCGCATCGACGCAATACGGCTGCGCCGGGTCGAGGGCCTGACAATCCTCGTCGAGCAGACCCTCCTCGTTGCAAACGAAGTCCGCGCCGGTGCTGCTGCTTGTGCGGCCCGTGGTGCCACCCATCGTGCCATCCACGGGGATGCCGCTCGAGCCGTCGCCACTGCTCGACGCGCCCGCGCTGGTGTCGCTCGCCGGCATGCCCGAATCGGTGAGCGAAGGATCGGGCGAACACGCCGGCGGGGGCGGACTGACGACGCAGCCCTGGAATCTCTCCACGTCGACACAAAGGTTGCAATATGGACGATCGCGATAGCTCTGCTGGCACGTCACGTCGGCATCGTTCGCCGCGCAATGTGGCGCGAGCTGGGGGCTCTGGCCAGCGTCCACTTTGCAGGCCCCGCACACCAGCACACCCAAGATCCACGGCGTACGCCACGCGTTCGTCCCGCCACCCAGTCGGGGATAAGCCATGGCTCATCATAGCATCGGGCCATCGGGAACGTCGCAATCGGCGGGCGGCGCAGGTGGGCACTGCGATCGAGGGCACATTGGCGCTCGGGTCGGGCCGCTCTCGCGCCCCCTCAACCGGCGGTCCGGCCAGATACGGCAAAGTCGAACGAGACGGGCGCCGCTGCGTACCGCAACATCCGGACGGTGAAGCGCGCGCTCGCACCCGGTGCGAGAACCTCGGCATCGGCGAAGCTCTCATCGATCCCGAGGAGCTTGCCCTCGGCGTCCTTGGCCAATACGCGGATCTGCACGAACTTGGCCGGTTCACGCCCCTCGTGGTGGACCTTGCCGCTGACGCGGTAGCCGAACCCGAATTCGTCGCGGACGACGTCACCGGGCTCGAGCCGTAGGCCCTCGACCACCGGCGGCACGTAGCTCGCCTTGCGCGGTACCAGCTCGTAGTTGACCTTGGCATGGGCGGGTGGGTCGCTCACGAGAATCGACGCCGGCACGCGCTCGCCGGGACCGACAAGGTCGACTGCGAAGCCAAAAGCGGTGCCGACCTCCTTGCCCGCGGGGTCCATCAGCACGGCGGTGATCTTGGGCATGTCGATGGTGAACGGCGAATCGTTGATCACCCAACCGATCGCGTAAAACGACGAGCCCGCGCTCGGGCGCGTGTGGTGGAACTCAAACCGGGCTTGGGCCGGAACCTCGGCCTCGGGGGCGCCCTGCGAGACCACGACGGTCGCGGCAGGGTTCGATCCGGCGACGGTAGGTGGGCTCGATCCGGCCACGGCAGGTGGGCTCGATCCGGCCACCGCGGGCCCGCTCGATCCGGCCAGGCGCGGTTCGACCAGGCTCGCCACCGGGGCCGGCGCAACCGGGGCGACCGTGACCGACTGCCGCGCGACTAGAAATCCCATCGTGCCCGCGCCCGCCGACAGGGCCACGGCGACGGCCACGACCCGTCCACGCGCCACTGGGCCGAAGCGCCCGAGCGACACGCCACCGGCCGCCGTGGGCCGATAGCGGACATTGCAGTAGCTACACGCGTGGACGCCGGCCGCGTCCGCGCGCGAGTTGTCGGCTGCGCCGCAGGTCGGACATCGGAGCGACTCGACCGCCACGTCAGCGCGCGTCCTCGCGATCGACGAGGGCAGCCATGGCTGCGACCGGTGTGAGCTCGTCGGCATCGACCGACCCAAACGATGGACCCGCGTCGGTATAGCGGTGCGGGTGCCAGAAATCGCGCGGATCCGCCGCCAACTCGAGGACCCGCGTCTCACCCGGTGTGATCACATGCGGCGTGACCTCGCGGGTGCCGTCGCTGAACTCGAACTCGAGCCGATCGCCCAGCTCGCGGTAGACGAGGGACTCGGTGCTCCAATCGTCGAAGTCACCGCGATGGAACCACCCGGTCCCGCGGCCGTCGATCCCCGCGGCGCGGAACTGATAGAGGGAGAAGCCGTAGCCGCCCGTGGCGTAGACGGTGCGATCGAACCACATGCGCCCGCCCACTCCGACGAGTTGTCGCGCGCCAAGATCGTGCTCGACGGGGGTCGACCGCTCGCGCACGAGGCGACCCTCCCCGCCCTGCCGTGGGTCGACCTCAAGCACCAGCTCGGCGCGTCCGTCGTGCTGCTCGATCTGGAAGTGGATCCGATGCTCCGCGCCGCTCTTGCGAAAGCGCAATACGAGCACGTCGCCATCGATTGCGTAGTCAAAGCTGTTGGTGTTGGTGCGACCCACACGCCCGTAGCGGTACAAGCCGTGGCCGTCGCCGTGGAAATAATAGAAACGCACGGGTGCGGCGCCGGGACCCACCGGGTGTGCGCTCCACAAGCCGACAAGCGGATCGGCGGCGCGCGCGACCGGGGAAACCGGTCCCGCGTCGGGGTGGTCCGCGTAGCGCGTGGCGGCGAGCGCGAACGGCACCGCGACCACGGCCAGGGCATAGACGACGATCGACCAAGCTGGTGGAGCGCGTCGGAACATGGCGGGAGGCCGGAACATGGCGGGAGGCCGGAACATGGCGGGAGGCCGGAACATGGCGGGAGGTTAGCAGAGCCGCCGGTCGCCCGGCAGCTCCATCACTCGTCTTGCGCCAGGCCGACGCCCTCGCGCAAGATGCTCGCCGTGTTGCCGCTCGTGCTCGCCTCTGCATCGCCACGTCGGGCGGAGCTGCTGCGCAGCGCCGGTGTGCCATTCGTGCAGTGCGCTGGCGAGTGCGACGAGACAGCCCATGCGGGCGAGCACCCGATCAAGCTCGCGCGGCGGCTGGCCGAAACCAAGGCCCGCGCGTGTCCCATGCCCGGCCACCTCCGCCTCGGCGCCGATACCGTTGTCTGGCTCGATGGCAGCGCCGCGGCGATGGGAAAACCCTGCGGACGCGACCACGCGCTCTCGCTCCTACAAGCCCTTTCGGGCCGCATGCACCACGTCACCACCGCCTGGGCGCTCGTCGACGATCGCAACGTCGAGATCCATGAGGTCACCACCCGCGTGTTCATGCGATCGCTGGCCCGCGGCGAGATCGAGCGGTACCTCGCCACCGACGAGTGGCGTGACAAGGCGGGCGGCTATGGGATTCAAGGCGCAGCCGCCGGCTTCGTCACCCACATCGAGGGGTCGTACACCAACGTCGTGGGCCTGCCGCTCTCCGAGGTGGTGGTTCGGCTGCGGGGGCGGGGGGTGGTGACGTGAACGCGGTCGAAGTTGATCCTCGCGTGGATACGCGCGAGTTGATTGCGCGTATCCACGACGTTCGCGGCAAGATCGAGCGCGCCGCCGGCGGCCGCACGGATGTCCGGCTCGTCGGCGTCAGCAAGCTCCACCCGGCCGAAGCGATCGCGGCCGCACGCGGGGCTGGCCTGCGGGACTTCGGCGAGAACTACGCCCAGGAGCTCCGCGACAAGCGGGCGCTCCTCGCCGAGCTCGACCTCTCGTGGCACATGATCGGGCCGGTTCAACGCAACAAGGCCAAGCTCGTGCTTGGGGTCGCGTTGGTGCACACGGTCGACCGAGTTGAGCTCTTGGTGGAGCTCGAACGTCGGACGGCCGCCGCCGCCATCGCCCACCAAGATGTGCTCGTGCAGGTCAACGTCGCCGATGAGGTCGGCAAGTCGGGTGCGGCGCCCGCCGCCCTCCCGGCGCTGCTCGACGCGTTCACGCGCTGCCACCACGTGCGTTGCCGGGGCCTGATGCTGATCCCACCCCACGGCGACGCCGAGGCGACTCGCCCGCACTTTCGCGCGCTTGCGGCCCTGCGCGCGCGCGAGGCCGCGATTGCGCGCCCCCAGGTCGAGCTCGCCCAGCTATCGATGGGCATGAGCGACGACTATGAGGTCGCCATCGCCGAGGGCGCAACGATCGTCCGGGTCGGGACGGCGATCTTCGGTGCGCGCCCCGGCGGACGAGACGTCGGCCTCAGCTGAAGCGGGTGCCACCCTCCGCGAGCCAGCGGGTCTCGGCTTCGCTGGGCACGCGCCCGAGGATCTCGTTGCGGTGGGGGAAGCGACCGAAGCGCGCGATGATCTCGTGGTGTTGATGTGCGTAGGCGATCACCGTGTCGCGGCCGGGGCTCGCGGGGAGCGCTTCGAACAGCGCCACCGCCCGCTCTTGATCCGCAAGGGACTCCGAGTGCTCGAACGGCAGATAGAGAAACCACCGCTGGACCGGCAAAATCGCCCGATCGTAGCCCTCCCGCAGGGCGTGGTCGGCAAGCTCGCGGGCGTGGGCGTCGCTGGCAAATGCCGCCGGCGTTGCGCGGTGGATGTTGCGAGAGAACTGATCGAGGACGATCACCAGGGCGAGGCATTGCATCCCGTCTGCTCGCCAGGGGTCGAGCTCGCCAGCGTGCGCGCGGGCCTGCAGCTCGCCGAAGCGCGCGCGACACTCAGCGTCGACGGCCGGGCCGCCGCCAAACCACATCGGTCGCGGCTGCCCCCATTGCGGGCCTCCGTCCCGGCCGAACCAGTACTCAAGCACCTCAGCTGCGCGCGGATCGTTGGCCATTGCTGCTCCCGGGAGCCGGCGCATGTGTCCGAACTTCGCGGCGGCCGCGGTGACGGTAGCAGGCCTTGGGGACGCAAAGCGAACGTGATAGGTGTGCCCCACGGCCCGCGTGTTGCCCTCGCCCCCCGTGTTGCGTCCGCGCTCCGCCGGCTCCGGCCGGCTCGAGGTGCTCTACGACGACAGACCGATCGATGGCTGGGCCAGCGACACGGTGACTACCGCGCTGCTCGGCGCCGGCGTCGTGGCCACCAGCCGCAGCCTGAAGTTCCGGCGTCCGCGGGGACCGTACTGCCTCGACGGCGATTGTGGCACCTGCCTCGTGCGGATCGATGGGATCCCCAACGTTCGCGCCTGCACCACCCGACTGGCCGCGGGCATGCGAATCAGCCCACAGAATCGCGTCATCGACGGCGGCGGACCAGATCCGACCGCGCTCGTCGACCGCATGTTTTCCGGCGGCATGGACCACCACCACTTCATGGTGCGGCCGCGGATTGCCAACCTCGTCATGCAAGAGGTCGCCCGCAATCTCGCCGGCCTCGGCACGCTGCCCGACGCACGGCCCGGCGCCCATCGCCCGGCACGCTCGCGCTGCGTCGACGTGTTGGTGATCGGCGCAGGACCCTCCGGCACACGGGCCGCCACGCGGCTGCGCGACGCCGGAATGTTGGCCGTCGCGCTCGAGCGTCTCGACCACGATCCCGAGCGGCGAGACGACAGCTGCATCGTGCACGAGGCCGCGGTGTTCGGGATCTACGCCGCCGAGGGCCTGGTCGCGGCGATCGTCGGTCGCGGTACCGACCGCTCGTTGCACGTTGATAACCCGGTTACTTTCGTGCTTGTCACCGTGGGAGGGTCAAGCCG
>CADEGN010000069.1 GCA_902826865.1 uncultured Myxococcales bacterium | reverse complement strand
GCTCGGACAAGGCGAGCGTGAAGACGACGATGGCCGAAAGCGCGATGGCGGGGCTCGCTGCCGGCAAGAGGATGCGCGTCACCACCCGCCACGGCTGAGCGACGAGGCGCGCCGCTTCCTCGAGCGAGGCGTCCACGCCCATGACCCCGAGCGCGACCAGCGAGCTCACGATCGGGGCGAACGTGACACCGAGAACGGACACGAGCCCGACCTCGCTGAAGAGGAGGCGCGCCGTGCTCTCGCCGCCGAGCAGGCCCTGCCGCCCGAGCAGGTGGAACCAGCCGAGCGCCGGAAGAACCGGCGGAAGGAACATGGGGACCGCGTGGATGCTCCACAGGACGCGACGGAACCGCACGTCCATCCGTCCGAAGAGGACGCCAAGCGGCAGCCCGATGCCGAGCGCGAGTGCCGTGACCGCGGCGGAAAGGAGGAGCGACCGAAGCAGCAATGTCCACACGCGCGGCGAAGCGAGCAGTCCGAGACCGCCCGCGCCGGTCGCAGCAATCTCGCGCAGGAGCTGAGCGAGCGGCGCCATCGAGACGAGCAGTAGCACCGCGGCGGCCGCCGCCAGAAACAGCGTGCGCTCGTGCCGGTGCAGCCGCTCGGTCAGAGTCCGACCCACTGCCTGAGCCATGGCTGGATCCGCTCCATCTCGGACGCGACGCTGGCGTAGTCGACCTCCATCGCCCGGATGTCGCTCACGCGCCGCACGTTCGCGGGGGTGGGCACCCCAGCCCGAACCGGCATGTGGGCCGCCGCCTCGGCCATCAGGCGCTCCGTCTCGGCGCCGAGGAGGTAGTCGATGAGCGACTTGCCCGTCTCCGGGTTCGGGCCGCCGCGCACGAGGACCACGGTCGTGGGCATGACGAGCGTCCCCATGGTGTCCTGGTCGGGATAGACGATCTCGACCGGCGCTCCCGCTTTCAGGGCTTCGTTCGCGTCGTCGGTGTCCGTGAGCCCGAAGGCGACCTCGCCGGCGACGACGAGCCGCTTCACCTCTCCGTTCGAGCTCGCGATGCGCACGCTGTTGGCTTGGAGGTCATTCATGAACGCGCGCGCCCGCGGTTCACCCCACGCAGCGAAAAGCGCGGCGACGTGCATCGTGGTCGTGCCGAAGAGCGGGTTGGCGATGGTCGTCTGCCCACGCCAGCGCGGGTTCGCCAGGTCGCGGATCGACCGCGGCATCTCGCCCGCGGGGACCATGTTCCGGTTCACCAGGAGCACGCGCGCCCGCGCGGCAAAGCCCGTCCACGTGCCGTCCGCGGCGCGCAGTCCCGCCGGCAGCTCGGATGCAGCCGGCGATACGTAGGGCTCGACGAGGCCGCGCTCGAGGAGTAGGAACGGCCGCACCGGGTCCCCCGACCAGAAGACGTCGGCCTGCGGGTTGTCCGCCTCGGCGATCAGGCGGTTGAGGATGCCCGTGCTCTTCGTCTCCTCGGTGTCGAAGACCGCCCGGACCTCGATGCCCGTATCTCGCTCGAATGCGCGGAAAACCGGCTCCGAGAACACCTGATCGACCGAGGTGTAAACCACGATCTCGTGCTTGCGCTTGGACCAGTACGAGAAGCTCACCAGGAGCAGCGCGAGCACGAGCGCGACGCCGATCCAGCGGATCAAGGGGTGGTGGATCACGAAAGCGGTTCCACGCGCAGGTCGTCGAAGTACGTGACCGAGTCGGCCTTGGTCCAGAGGCCGACGCGCCCGGCCTCCATGAAGGTCGAGTCGCGGTGGTCGAGGACCTCCGCGCCGTCCCACCAGACCTGGATGTGATCGCCGCGAACCTCGACGATGTACTCGTGCCACGCGCCGGCGGTGACGGTGCCGCTCCAACTCGCGAGCTGCCGCCGTTTCCCGTCTTTCACCGTGTAAAGGCGGATGTTGTTCTCGAGCGGATTCGAGCGGGTGATGAAGTAGTTGTTCTCGTCGCGGTAGCGGAAGACGAGGCCGCATGCCTGGTCGACGCGCCCCGACACCGGTTTGCAGCGAACCGAGAATCGCAGGTCACGCAGCGACGGAACATCCGCCACGGCCACTGGGAAGCGGACATCGGTGTCGTCCGCGTCGAGCTGCGCCAGCACGTTCGGGCGCGAGGGTGCGTCGGCCTCGGCGCGTACCACCCAACGCCCTGGACGACCGCCGCCGGTTCGCCCAAAGGAGAGGCCCGCCGGCGCTGCGTCTGTGCGATCGGAGTCGAAGTCGTAGGTGTGGCTCGTGCTCAGCGCTGCGGCGGATTCGGCAGGGGGCGCGGCGGAGGACGCCGGGGCACGTGCGCCTGCGAGGGGGGCGTCACCGCTGCTGCCTGTTCGGGCAGCGGCGAAGGCTGTGGCTGCGGGGCACTGCTGCACGCGGCGCCCAGCAGCCCGTCAGCTGCCAGCACGATGAAGGGGAGCGTCCTCATGTTCTGCCCTTTCGCGGCTTCCCGGCCGGTCCGAGTCGGCCGGTCCGAGTCGGCCGGGCCGTGCTTCAGCATGGGTGCGCACATCGGTGGGTCCTCGTGTCCGTGCAAGCCGGACTCTACTGGTGCTGCGCGACGATTTCTGGCTGCACTGGACTAGCATGCCGACGCCACGAGGTGGGGTCTCCCACGGGATCATGCGAAATCGCGTGATCTGACCCAGGCTTTGCACCCCATCGCAACAAGCTCGGGTGCTCGAGCCAGCCGGCGTCCCGTGCAGACCGTGCCTGGCCGGGTGGACGTCGGCGCCTCGACCCACGCGCACCATCTTCGAGCTCGCCGAGCTGGTGCGACGTTGACGTGCCACCTCGCCGCCTGCCACTGCACCCACGCGTCGCGGCTCAAGGTCCGCGCACCCGCGCGAAAGTCCGAGCTGTCGCGTGAGAACTCGCACTCTGCGAAAAAGCAGGAACAATGCACGTTAGTGGGCGTCGAGCCATCGGTACCCGCGGAGATGATTCTCATGAGGACGTGGACGAAACGGGGGCCTCAGGCGCTGCTGTGCCTGCTGCCTGGCGGTTGCATTTCCGTCGTTGGGAGCGATGGTTACGCCCGCCTATACCATGCGCAAGGATGTCGAGCAGCCGACGTAACGGTAACGCGACCGGTTGCGAATGTCGCCGTCACGAAGGGATGCGGTGTTACAGACGCCAGCTTCTATCACTGGAGGAGCGGGGTGTTTTGGCAGAACCGTGCGAACTCTGTGCTCAAGCAAGTGAAGTTCCAGACGAAGTGCGACGACGTCTCGTGGACCGTACTGTCCGCCACCACCCTGGGCGTCGACGCGTGCGGGAGCCTCAGCGTCTTCGTATCGTCGCCGTCCGGATGGATTTTGAACAGCGAGTCGCGTTGATTCGTGCGTATGTGATGACGGGGCCGTGTGAGTTGCGGTCGCGGCGGGCATTCAGTACCGTCGCGATCGGTGTGGCGCGCCATCGTTGGGCTCAGCCTGCTCGCATCGGCCTGCGGCGGTGAGTCGGCGCCGTCGGCGGGGCCGCGAAGCGTGGCCGTCATGATCCCGAGTCCCGCGCCCGGCGATCCGCTGCTTGGCCGCGCGCGCCGGTCGATCACGCGGGGCGAGTTACCCGCGGAGCTGCGCGAGGCGATCACTACGTCCGAGCAGCCGGCGCACGCCCGTGCCCGTCGGCTGCTCGTCGCCATGGCCGAGCCTCCGCCCGGCCAAGCCCCGCCGGCGCCCGCGACCACGCCGGTGGTCCCTCGGTTGGCCACCAGCGACCCGCCGGCGGAGGCAGGCCCGCCGCCGACGCCGGTCCCTCCGCCAGCCGCAGCCGCCGCCGACGCGCCCGCACAGCCGGCCCGCCCATCAAGTCCGGCCGCGGCCGCGCGCCCAACCATCGAGCGGGTTGCGCTCGCGCCCGCGCGTGGCGGTGGTGTGCTCACGATCCAGGCCGACGCGGGCGTGCTGGTGGGCGTCGCGAGTCAGCCGTCGTCGTCCGTGGTCCGCCTGGTGCTCGATGGCGCCGCCGCAACGCCCAAGGTCCTCTCCGCCCGCCCGAGCATCCGCGGGGCCCGGGTCACCGCGATCGATCGGGGCCCGACAAGCGTGCGGATCACGCTCGCGTTGGACGATGGGTGGCGGTTCGGTGGCGTTCGCCGCACCGCCCGCGGCGCGCGGGTGGACCTCGTCGGCCCGTGAGCCGGGACGCCTGCACGTGCCGTGCTATAGACGCGCGCAAGCATGGCCTACGCCAGCTTGCGCGAAGCCCTCGTCGATCTCCAGCGTCACGGCCATCTCGCGGTCGTGGACGCCGAGCTCGATGCGCGTCTGGAGCTGGCCTACGTCCACTTGCGGGTCCATGAGGCCGGCGGACCGGCGCTGTGGTTTCGGCGGGTGAAAGGGTGCCGGTTCGAGGCTGCGTCGAACCTGTTCGGCACGTTGCCACGGGCGCGCTGGCTCCTGCGCCACGGCCTCGCGCGCGCGGCCGCGGCCATCGAGCTTCGCGCCGATCCGGTCGCGGCCCTGCGGCGTCCCTGGCGGCACCTCGCGGCCCCGCTCATCGGCCTCCGCGCCCTGCCGCGGCGTGTCCGCCACGGGCCCGTGCTTGCTGGCCGGGCGACGATTTCGCAGCTACCCGCACTGCAGAGTTGGCCCGATGATGGCGGCCCGTTCGTGACCTTGCCGCAGGTCTTCACCGAGGACCCGGGCACGCCAGGGATCCTGCGCAGCAACGTTGGGATGTATCGGGTCCAGCTCGCTGGCAACGAGTACATCCCCGATCGCGAGGTGGGTCTGCACTACCAGCTCCACCGTGGCATCGGTGTGCACCACACGCGCGCCCGCGATCGCGCCGAGCGGCTGCGCGTGAGCGTGTTCGTCGGCGGTCCGCCGGCGCACACGCTTGCAGCGGTGATGCCCCTGCCCGAAGGGATCTCGGAGTTGACCTTTGCCGGGATGCTTGCCGGCCGGCGATTCCGCTGGTCGCGGATCGACGGGCACGTTGTCTCCACCGATGCCGACTTTGTGATCGTCGGTTCGATCGATCCCGTGCGGACAAAACCAGAGGGGCCGTTTGGCGATCACCTCGGTTACTACAGCTTGATCCACGATTTCCCGGTCCTCGAGGTCGAGGCGGTTTACTGCCGAAAAGGCGCGATCTGGCCGTTCACCGTGGTCGGACGCCCGCCCCAGGAAGACACCACATTTGGCCGGCTGATCCACGAGTTGACGGCGCCGATGGTCCCGCGATCGATCCCGGGCCTGCGCGCGCTGCATGCCGTGGACGCCGCGGGCGTTCATCCGCTCATGCTGGCGCTCGGAAGCGAGCGGTATGTGCCGTGGGGACCGCGTCAGCCGATGGAGCTATTGACCATTGCCAACGCCATCCTCGGGTTCGGGCAGGCATCGCTGGCGAAGGTGTTGATCATCGCCGCGGGCGAGGATGATCCGCGCCTCGAGATCCACGATGTGCCAGCCGTACTCGCGCACGTGCTCGCGCGGGTCGATCATCGCCGCGATCTTCATTTCCACACCAACACCACGATCGATACCCTCGATTACTCGGGCACTGGGCTCAACAGCGGGAGCAAGTTGGTGATCGCTGCGGCGGGTCCGGTTCGGCGACGGCTCGGCACGGAGCTGCCCGACCTGGTGGTGCCGGCGGGCTTCGGACCGCTACGCTTGGCCATGCCGGGCGTGCTGGTCGTCGGCGGGCCGCCGTACGCGACCGATCCGGACGCCGCGCGTAGGCTCGCGCGCACGTGGACCGAGGCGGCTGTGTTGGCCAACGACGACGATGAATTTCCCTGGGTCATCGTCGCCGACGACCCCGAGTTTACCGCCCACACGATCGCCAACCTGGTGTGGGTGACGTTTACCCGGGTAAATCCGAGCCACGATGTTCACGGCGTCGGCGAGTTCATCGCCCACAAACACTGGGGTTGCACGGGCGCCCTGGTGATCGATGCCCGCAAGAAGCCGCATCACGCCCCGGAGCTTGCGCTCGATCGTCGCGTGGTGGCGCGGCTCGACGACCTGGCGGCACGCAAGGGACCGCTCGCCGGGCTTTGGTGAATCGACGGGGCGGGCCGGACGCCCGCACCTCGCCGATCCGAGGTAGATTCGGTAGATGACGGTCGCTTCGCGCGCTCGCTGCTGCCCGCTCCTTGTCTTCCTCGCGCTGGGCGCATGCGGTCCGAAGCCGACGCAGCCACCCGACGACGGATCTGGCGTCGGCGAGGAGGAAGGGACCGACGATCCGGTCGACAAGGCCCAGCGCCTTCTCCAAAAGGGCGACATCCGCGGGGCCGAGGCGGTGATCGACGAGGCCCTCGGCAAGCACAGCGACAACCACGAGCTGTGGTTCGCCAAGGGCGTGGCCCAACAGGCGCAGGGCAACGACGACGGCGCGATCCAGGCATGGACGAAGGCGCTCGGCCTCCGCCCGGAGTTCGTTCCGGCGATCTCGGGAGTCGGCGCGATCCTGCTCGCCCGGGGCGAGTTTGATGCCGCGATCGATCGCTTCGAGGACGCCCTTCGCCTCCAGCCCGATTTCGCGGACGCGCACTACAACATCGGCCTGGCGCTGCTCGGGGCAGGACAACGCGACAAAGCCCTCGTGGCCGTCGAACGCGCCGCCACCCTCGCGCCCAACGACCCGGCCATCGTCGTGCAGCTGGCCGACATGTACATCGCCGCCGGCAAGCACGCCGAGGCGGTGAAGCTGGCCGAGCGCGTGGTCGCAGCCTCGCCGCAGGACCCGGTCGCCAAGGTCGTCCTGGGCAATGCTCTGGTCAAACTCGCAGAGTATGATCGGGCGATCGCGAGCTATCAGGCCGCGCTCGCGCTGGCGCCGGGCGATCCCGATGCCCGGCTCGGCCTGGCGCGGGCGGAGCAACGGGCCGGCAAGCTCGCCGATGCTGCGCGTGAGCTCGAGACCCTGACCAAGACGGTGCCGCAGAGCGCGGTCGTCTGGGCCGAGTGGGGCAGCGTGTTGGCCAAGCAGGGCGAGCTCGCGGGTGCGTTGACGAAGTTCGAGAAGGCACTCGCCCTCGATCCGAAGTTCGATGCGGCGCACGTGCGCAAGATCGGTGCGTTGGCCGAGGGGAAAAAGTGCAAGGAAGCGCGCGCGGCCTACCAAGCGCTCGTCGACATCGAACCGGCCGACGAGAGCCTCGACGCCGGCAAGCTGGCGCTTGGGCGCTGCGGCAAGCGCTAGCAGCCCGGGCTCTGAGCAGCGCGGTCGAGGGCGCGATCCGCCGCCCCAGGGCCGCTAGCAGGTGCGTCGACGCACGGGCCGCGGGCAACCGCGCGTCGCGCCGTCGGATTTCTCGCGCGCTGCGGCGCCGCCGACCGCTCGCCGAGGCCGGCCTGCTCCACTATGCTTCGCCATGGCCGACCGAACGGTTCTCCGCACGGATCCCGAGATCCGCGAGGCGCTCACCTTCGATGACGTGCTCCTCGAGCCGGGCTACAGCGAAGTGCTGCCGTCCGAGTGCTCGGTCGAGACGCAACTAACCCGCGACATCACCCTGCGCACGCCGCTGGTGTCGGCGGCCATGGATACCGTCACCGAGGCCGCCACGGCGATCAGCATGGCGCGGGCCGGTGGCATCGGTATCTTGCACAAGAATCTCAGCCCCGAAGACCAAGCCCGGGAAGTTCGGCGCGTAAAGAAAGCGCAGAGCTGGATGGTTCGTGATCCGCTCGTGGTGGCGCCAAACCTGCCGCTGCGTTCTGCGCTCGAGCTCATGCGGACCCATGGGTTCTCGGGGCTGCCGGTGGTGGATGCCGGCAAGCTCATCGGGATCCTGACCAGTCGTGATGTGCGGTTCGAGACCGAACTCGACCGTCCTGTCCGCGACCTCATGACGAAGGACCCGATCACCGCGCCCGAAGGGATCAGCGCCGACGAAGCCAAGCGCGTGCTGCATAAGCACCGCATCGAGAAGCTGCTCGTGATCGACGGCCGGGGTTCGCTCGTCGGACTCATCACGGTCAAGGACATCCTCGAGGCCGAAAGCCAGCCTGAGGCCGTCAGCGACGCGCTCGGGCGCCTGCGCGTCGGCGCGGCCGTCGGCACGAGCCCCGAGACAATGGAGCGGGTCGCCGCCTTGGTGGAGCAGGGCGCTGATGTTGTCGTCGTCGACACCGCCCACGGCCATTCTCGCCGGGTGCTCGACACGATCAAAGCGATCCGCAAGGAGCACCGCGATCTGCAGATCATTGGCGGCAACATCGCGACCGCAGCGGCCTACCAAGCGCTCGTCGAGGCCGGTTGCGATGGCGTCAAGCTTGGCATCGGTCCCGGGTCGATCTGCACCACGCGCGTGGTCGCCGGTGTCGGCATGCCGCAGGTGAGCGCGATCCTCGAGTGCGCGTCCGTGGCCCGCCGCGCCGGGGTTCCCATCATCTCGGATGGCGGGATCAAGTACTCTGGCGACGTCGTCAAAGCCCTCGCTGCCGGGGCGTCGACCGTCATGATCGGCAGTCTGTTCGCCGGTACCGACGAGGCTCCGGGCGAGCTCGTGCTCTATCAGGGGCGCACCTACAAAGTGTATCGCGGCATGGGTTCGATCGGCGCCATGCGGTCCGGCAGCAAGGACCGTTACTTCCAGGGCCAAACCGAGGATCGCAAGCTCGTGCCCGAGGGAATCGAAGGCCGCGTGCCCTACCGCGGCGCCCTTGCGGAGAGCCTCCATCAACTCGTCGGTGGCCTGCGTTCAGGGATGGGATACGTCGGCGCGCGGTCCATCGCCGAGCTGCAGGAAAAGGCCCGATTCCGCCGGATTTCGACCCAAGGGCTGCGTGAAAGCCACGTTCACGACGTGATCATCACGAAGGAAGCCCCCAACTACCGCCTCGAGTAACGGCCACGCCAGATGTCCCACGAACTGCTCGTCGTCGTCGACTTCGGATCCCAGGTTACGCAGCTCATCGCTCGTCGCATGCGCGAGCTTGGCGTGCTTGCGGAGATCGTGCCCCACCACCGCGCGGTCGCACGGATCGCCGCCGCACGGCCGAAGGGCATCGTGCTCTCGGGTGGGCCATCGTCGATCTACGACGTTGGTGCGCCGCACTTGCCGCCAGGGATCCTCGATAGTGGCGTTCCCGTGCTGGGGATCTGTTACGGGCTCTACGTGATGGTCGCTGCGCTTGGCGGCGAAGTCGCGGCGGCTGAACGCCGCGAGTACGGTCCGGCGAACCTCCACGTCGAGGCGTCCCTGGGCCCGACCTCGGCCTTCGCGGTTGGAGGCGACGAGCCGGTGTGGATGAGCCATGGTGATCGCGTGCTCGCGCTGCCGACGGGTTTTCGCACCGTCGGCAGCTCGCCGAACTGCCCGCACGCCGCCATCATCGATCCGGAGCGCAATTTGTGGGGCGTGCAGTTTCACCCCGAGGTGAGCCACACGCCCCGAGGCACGGCCGTTCTGGCCGGGTTTCTCGACGCCTGCGGCTTTGTCCGCGACTGGACGATGGGGGCGTTTGCGGACGAAGCCGTGGCGAAGATCAAAGCCCAGGTGGGTGAAACCGGCACCGTCATCTGCGGATTGTCGGGGGGCGTCGATTCTTCGGTCGCTGCGCTGCTGGTCGAGCGCGCGATCGGGTCGCGGCTGCACTGCATCTTCGTCGACAACGGTCTGCTGCGTGAGCGCGAGCGGGCCGAGGTCGAGGCCATGTTCGCGGGACGCCTGGCCAACCGCCTGATTGCGGTCGATGCGTCCGAGCGATTCCTCGCCGGGCTCGCCGGCGTCTCCGACCCCGAGAAGAAGCGCAAGGTCATCGGAGCGACCTTCATCGATGTGTTTGACGGCGAGGCCAAGCGGCTCGGAGGTGCGGACTTCTTGGTTCAGGGCACGCTTTACCCGGACGTGATCGAAAGTGTGTCGCACTCCGGTGGTCCATCGCAGACGATCAAGACGCATCACAACGTCGGCGGCCTGCCCGAGCGTATGCACATGGGGGTATGTGAGCCGCTGCGCGAGCTGTTCAAGGACGAGGTCCGACGCCTGGGCCTCGAGCTCGGGCTTCCGGAGACGATGGTGTGGCGCCATCCGTTCCCGGGCCCTGGCTTCGCGGTCCGTGTGCTTGGCGAAGTTACCCGCGAGCGCTGCGACGTGCTGCGCCGGGCCGACGCGATCATCCTCGAGGAGATCCGCGCGGCCGGGTTGTATCGCTCGCTTTGGCAGGTCTTTGGCGTGCTCTTGCCGGTGCGCTCGGTGGGCGTCATGGGCGACGGCCGCACCTACGAGAACGCCCTGGCGATCCGTGCGGTTGAAAGCACCGATGCGATGACCGCCGACTGGGCGCGCCTGCCCCATGAGATCTTGGCCAGGATGTCATCGCGGATCATCAACGAGGTCCGCGGCGTCAACCGGGTGGTCTACGACATCTCCAGCAAGCCCCCGGCCACCATCGAGTGGGAGTGACATGGCGCGGGTGAGGCATCCAGCGGGTGCGGGCAACCCAGAGATCGCCCCGCGAGCCGATCGCGGTGTGCTCGAATCCCGGCGCGGTGACGATGGCGGCGAGGAGTCGCCGGCCCTGCGCCCGCGGACGATGGACGAGTACATCGGGCAGGGCGCGCTCAAGCGCAAGCTGCGGGTGTTTGTCGACGCCGCCAAGCAGCGCGGGGAGCCCCTGGATCACGTTCTTTTGCACGGGCCACCCGGCCTCGGCAAGACCACGATGGCGCAGATCCTGGCCGCCGAGATGGGCGTGCGCATGCATGTCACGAGCGGACCGGCGATCGAGCACAAAGGCATCCTCGCCGGGCACCTCACGGCGCTGGAATCCGGCGACGTCTTGTTCATCGATGAGATCCACCGCCTCACGCCGGCGGTCGAGGAGAGCATGTACTCGGCGATGGAAGACGGGCGCATCGATCTGCCGGTGGGCGAGGGTGCGCGCGCCCGGACGATGCCCTTCGCGCTGGCGCCCTTCACCCTCGTGGGCGCCACCACTCGCACGGCGTTGCTCGGCGCTCCTTTGCGCGAGCGATTTCAGATCGTCGAGGGCCTCGAGTTTTACGCCGACGACGAGCTGGCGGCGATCGTGCGCCGAACGGCGTCGATTCTCGGGTTCCCGGCGAGCGAAGCCGGCGCTCTCGAGATCGGTCGCCGCAGTCGCGGGACGCCGCGGATCGCCAATCGCCTCACCCGACGTGTCCGCGACTTTGCGCAGGTCCGCGGGCGCGCGGGCATCGAACTCGAGGACGCCAGCTATGCCCTTCAGGAGCTGGGGGTTGACGCCGAGGGCCTCGATGCGATCGATCGCCGGATCCTCACCGCCATCATCGACGCGTTCGAAGGGGGACCGGTGGGGATCGAGGCGTTGGCCGCGACCCTCAGCGAACCGCGCGATACGCTCGAGGATGTGTACGAACCGTTCCTGTTGCAGCGCGGGTTTCTGATCCGCACCCCCCGTGGTCGGCAAGCGACGGCCAAGGCGATGGTGGCCATCGGGCGCGACAACCCGGCGGGAAGCACGGGCGGTGGGCGAGCCCCGCCGTCGCAGGGCCAGCTGCCCCTGTGATCCGCGGGCAGATCGCCCGGGCGAATGACGTTCGACCCACGGATCCGCCGTGCGGGATCGGGACGTGCGGTGCCCCACAGTCGTCGCGCCACGTTCCGGCCCTGCGTTGGGGATCGCTGACGCAAGCGGGGATGATCCGCGTACCATGGTTCTGTGGGTGACGAAGCCCGTGGTGGCCCCCATGTTGGCGCGGCACGTGTGGTGCCGCAGCCGGTCCGCGAGCAGCCCTCGGCGCCGGCGTTGAGCCACACGGGAGCCACACCGGCGCCCGTGTCCGTGCCCGCGTCCGCGCCCCCGCCACCGCGACCCCCGCGGCGTCCAGCTGGGCAAGAGTCGTCACCCACGGCCCCGCCCACCCATCGCGGCGAGGCGCGACCGAGCTCGCCCCCCGGCCGCGCCCCGCTCGCCAAGCTCTGCCCGGTTTGTGGCGATCGCTTCCCCGTCGACTACCGCGTATGTCCGCGAGACGTCGTTCAGCTCGAGCGCCTCGACGAAGACGCCAGCGATCCGTTACTCGGCGCAATGTTGGGTGACACCTACCGCGTGGTGCGACTCATCGGTCAAGGCGGGATGGGGCGCGTGTACGAAGCGCAGCATCTTCGGCTGGGTGCGCGTCGGTTCGCACTCAAGGTGATGCACGCCGAGTTGGCCCGCAAGCCGGAACTGGTCACGCGATTTCGCCGCGAGGCTGAGACAGCCTGCGTCGCGGCGCACCCCAACGTCGTCGAGGTGTTCGACATCGACGAGACCGACGCGGGCGTACCGTTCATCGTCGCGGAGTTGCTCGAGGGCGAAGATCTCGGTCAACGCCTCGATCGGCTCACGTCCCTCGGCCTGGCAGAGACGCTCCCGATCGTGCGACAGCTGTGCGCAGGCTTGGCCAGCGCGCACAAGCAGGGGGTCGTGCATCGCGACCTCAAGCCCGACAACGTGTTTCTCATCGGCACCGCGGCTCCGACGGTCAAGCTCCTCGATTTCGGCATCGCTCGGGTCACCGACAACGCGGCCGGCAACCGCACTCGGACCGGCGTGATCATGGGAACACCGGCCTACATGGCGCCCGAGCAGGCGCGTGGGGCAAGGGTCGACGCGCGTGCCGACATCTACTCCGTTGGTGCCATCCTCTACCGGTGTTTGACCGGTCACGAGCCGTTCGAGGCCGAGGATCCGGCGGCCACGCTCACGGCGGTGCTCACCCGCGAGCCAGCGCGCCCGCGGTCGCTGCGCGCCGACATCCCTGAGGCCGTCGAGCTGGTCATCGAGCGCGCGATGGGACGCGATCCGGAGGAACGCTACCAGACCCTCGGTGAGCTCGACGCGGCCTTGGCCCAAGCGGGGGGCGAGATGGCGCTGCTTCCGGCGACGTCCCCCACGGTCGCCGTGCTCGCCGCGGCCCCGACGACGGCGGCGGACGCAGGCGACACAGCGCGGGCGGTCCAACGCGCGCGTCCCACCGTCGTGGCCCTGTCGGTGGTCGCATTTGTGTTGCTCGTTGGGATGCTCGTTGATCTCGGCGCGCGCATCGTCGCCGCCACGAGCGATGGCAGCAGCGTGGGGGGCAGCGAGGGATTGCTGCTCGTGCTCGGGACGTGTGGCGCCCTCGCGACGCCTCTGTACATGTGGATCCGCTACGTCGCCCGCAGCGTGTGGGGCAACAGCCGGCGGGCGCTGACGCTTGCGCGACGGATGGGGGCCGTGCTCGCCAACGTGGTCCTCGCGTACCTCCTGGTGGTGCTCGGCACCAACACGGCCGAACTCGCCCTGAGCGACACGCCAACCCTCATGGTGGGCCTGGTGACGGCTGCGTTGGGTTGCTTCGCGGCGACCGTCGCCGGACTTGTCACGGCGCGGGCGACCGCGCGCGCTGCCTGACGGCGCGGATCAGGCCCACCCGCGAAGGACGCGTCGCGACCGAAGGACGCGTCGCGACCGAAGGACGCGTCGCGACCGCAAGCCGACCGTCAACCGCGCGCGGGGAGCTCGCGACCTCGATCGACGCGCTCGCGAATGTCCGCGCCGTGCAGGTCTTACCGCTTCGCGGCCTGCTGACGCCACTGCCAATAGTCGCGGAGCTTGCGCTGGATATCGTGCATATGTCGGTCGATCTTCGCGGCCACGTATCCCTGCAGCTCGGGCACGTAGGACGCTTCGATCTCGAACACCTTCGTGTAATGGGCCCGCGCCGCCCGTTCGTACTCTACGAGCAGCTCAAGCGGGACGTCCTTGCGATCGCGATAGGCGTTGATCCGGCCCTCCGTACGCACCATCACCTCATAGTCAGGCAGTGCCGCCGCGTCGGCGAGAAGGCGCGCGCCATTGCCCGAGAAGATCCGCCACGCGGCGCCAGGTTCCACGGTGACGACGGCATTGCAATGGCCGCACGCGACGTCGCGGGCCTGGGATACGACCTTGCCGTGGGACAGGGCCGCACCGCACTGGCTACACGCGTGCGCATCGACGTCGCGAAGCAGCGCACGCTGACGCATCTGCTCGGCCGCCTGGGCCATGAGCGTTCGATAGTACTGGGCGTGGCGAATCTCGAGTTCCCGGTTGGCAGCGTCGCGCTTGCAGCCCTCTCGATATACCGTGCCCTCGGGTAACCCGTCGGACTCGGACATCACATCGCAGATCCGCTCCCACGCGTTGGAGTTGCGCTCGGTGTGCAGTCGCAGCTGATGGTCCACGGCGCCCCAGGCCTGGGTGAGGGCGGTGAAGTCGAGGTCGGTCTGGGCCACCAAGGGCGCGCTGGCATGCCACGCTTCTGATAACACCTGCTCGAACTGAACCGCGGTGTTGGCGAGAATCGAGTCCCACTCGTGGATGATCGCTTGAAGGTTCGACGTCATGGTGCCTCGGGCTTGAAAAGTTCGTTGCCGCAGAAGCGGCAGATGCGCTGCTCGGCATCGCCGATGCGCGGTGCACCGCAGCCGGCGCACTGCACGGTGTCGACCGATCCACCCGCGGCGGAGATGGGCGGCGCATAGCGGTCCGCCCGTACCGCGGCGCGGGCGAACACACCCGCGAGCCCCGGCGGTGGGGCGATCCGGCTCAGATACGCCGCGGTCTCGGTCTCGGCGAGTTGTGAGAGCCGACGATGGCGAAACTGCCAGAGCACGTCATCGTCACCGTCGCCCCCGCGCGCGCGCGCGCGTTGCTCGAGTTCGCCGGCGGCGCGGTCGAATGCACCCGCCATCGTTTCGAGCACGGCGCGGACACGGTCCCCACGCGCGGATCGACCGTTGGTGGCCAGCACCACGTCGGTCGCGCCGAGCCAGTGGTGCTGGACCACCGACCAGCGCGCGTCCATGCTGGCCACCTCTGCGGCACGCAATACGTCGCCGAGCTGACGCTCGAGCTCGCTGCGTAGGTCATCGATCTCGGCGCGCAGGGACATTCAGACCCTCAGCCGCCGTACATCGCGCGGTAGTGGGCCGAATAGTGGGTGTACAGCTCGTGATACTTCGTCGCTTCCTGCTGCATCTTTTTCGACCAGAACATGCCCACGTTGCCCCAGTCCATCGGCGAGAACCCGAACTGCGCGAGCACGGCGGTCGCGTCTTCACCCCGCTGCGAGGCGGCACCCATGGCTTCCTGCACCTGCACGAACTGCTCGAACGGAATCGGCTCGCTCGACAAGTCGCCAGCAACGCCTGCAGAAGCCGCGTGGGCCGCCTGGGCGCCGTATTGGCTTTGCCCAGCCCCGGCGAACGCGTTGCCATACGCCGTGGCGATCGCCATCGTCGTGTCGGTCGACATGCGGGCCAACCACTCGGCGCTGACGCGATCCCAGCGCGGACGATCGATCCCGGCCTGGGCCAGCAACGCGGTGATGTCTTTGCCGCCGGCGAGCGCGGCTTGGATGTGGGCCCACTGCTCGAGCGAGACTCCTTCGACTGGCGATAGCGCACCGCCCGGCCCGCTCATCGACGCTTGTTTTTCGGCCATCATCTTCTCGCGCGCCACGCCCGTCATGCGGAACTCGAGGTCGGTGGGGTTGGTGCCAACATGTTGGGCCCACGACAGCACGCCCCAGCTGCGAAACGCCTCCCAGTGGCGGCCGCTGCGAAAGCCGTTTCGTAGCAGCATGATCTCCTCAGGATCGAGGGGATCGCCGTCCTCGTTCATGACTGGCTCAAGATCGTAGTCGCTGGCGTGCATTAGCTGATCGCGCACGCTCTCGAGCTTGAAGAACCAGTCCTCGCACGACAGCCCATGCCAGCCCTCTGGCATTGGGTACGTGTCTCCGTCGTAGTGGAATGTCGTCATCGGTTCGATCCTCGTTGGTGGGTCGCGCGACACTCCGAGCCCCACGGCCCGAGTCGAGCAACGTCGCAGATGCCAAGAGCACCCCCTGTGCCAAGCCGGCTCGGGTGCGAGATGATGGAAAAATCGGCGTGTACCCTATGCTCATTCGCGCAACCGAATCGGGCGCGTCGTTCTATTGGCGCAGGTTCGTGCACCCGCGACGCCCCAGTTGGGCAGTCCAAGCGACCGTCGGTCTTGTCGCCGCGGTCACGCTTCGGTCACGGGGTACAGAGAGCAGGGGACTTGAGCGAACGGTTGGTCCAAGTAACCACGCTCACGTCAGCGGGGGGATCGATTGCTTCACAGTCGTGCGGCGTTGTCGCACGGAGCGGCGACGGGGCCAGCGGCGGATCGGTTTGAGAACTGAATCATCGGAGCGTCAAGCCCCGAGCAGCGGGGAGTCCTGGACACTCCGCACACGCACGTGCTAGCAGGGGGCGGTCGTTCCGTGCCGCCCGAGTTCGTCGGACTGGAATCGCGTGCGACTGAGGAGAATTCCATGATGTCTTCGCGCTTGCTCACTCACGCGCTCGCACGCCGGGCAGCCGTCTTGGTTCTCGTAGGCGCCGGCTGTCCATCCGACGACACCGGCAATCCCAGCGCCGGCACCGGGGGCAGCGACTCCGGTGACAGCACCATGTCGCAGACAACAACCGCGCTGACAACGATGCTGCCGACGACGGACCCAGACACGGGTTCGTCGAGCACCGCGGCGACCGACTCCGATGCAAGCGGGACCGACTCAGGTTCAACGGCAGGTGGCGCTTCGAGCGGCGGCTCCGGTTCCTCCGGAACCGAGTCCGGTTCCTCTGGAACCGAGTCCGGTTCCTCTGGAACCGAGTCCGGTCCCTCTGGAACCGAGTCCGGTTCCGGCTCAGGGACGGCGGGCGGGGTCCCCGACGGTTGGACGTGTGATCCCTCGACCTACGGCTCGGGAACGTGCGGTTGCGGCTGCGGGGTCCCAGACAGTGACTGTTTCACCGGTACACCCGAAGAGTGCGAGGTGTGCAACTACTGCGACTCGAACATGGACATCGGATGGAGCTGTGGCCCGTCGCTGAATCCCGACGACCTTACCGCGTGTGTCTCGAGCACCTGCGGCGACGGGATTCTCGAAGGCGACGAACAATGCGACGGCGATCATCTCTTTGTGGCGCTTGGCTATGAAACCTGCGCGGACCTCGGCTTCGCAGGGGGTGAGTTGGCGTGTCAGTCCGACTGCACCGATCTCGACCTCAGCGGGTGCACCGGAAACGAAATTGAGGGGTGGACGTGCGCGCCGGCGTTCTACGATGCCGGCGACGGCTGCGACTGTGGCTGTGGGGTAATCGATCCGGACTGCGCCGGCAGCACCGCGGACTCCTGCGACTACTGTGCGGGCCCAGGCTCTTGCACCGGGTTTCTCCACCTGTTCTTTGGCTGCCCGGACATCATCCTGCCGGAGGACAACACACAGTGCAGGTAGGCGGCTGATCGAGCCAGCCGGACGGAAGCTTTTTCCGGATGCGGGTCAGCAGGGCTTGTGCGCTGCTGTCACATCGCCGCGGATCATGCCCGCGGCTGCCCGTCGATCCCTGAGATCATGTTTCCGCACCCGGGCCGCCTTACGGCGCGGCTCCGCTCCCCCGAAAAGGCGGGTTCACTGCGCCGGGTTCAACCCGGGCAGGTGCCGCAGTTCATGTTGGCGATCCCGTCGATGCAGAAGTCGTCCCACTCCGTCTCGCAGCAGACCGGATCCGCGTTACACACGCACATCTCCACGGCGTTGACCTCGCACCCGCTACCGGCGTGGGGCGAGCAGCACGGCCCGTCCGCGTCGTCAGGGATGCACGCCTCGGCGCACAACAGGCTGCCGACCTTGCCGACGCAGACGTCGTCCCACTCCATGTCGCAGCAGAACCCATCGGCAGCGCAGACGCACGCCTCAACCGCGGGATCCGAGCAGCCGGGCCCGCCTTGGGTGCAGCAGTCGTGCACCATCTGACCGCCGCACTCCAACCCGCACGAAGACTGCGCCAGCATTGCGCAGTCGTTGTCCCACTCGTTGTCGCAGCAAAATGAATCGATCGCGCAGGTGCAGGCTGTGACGTCGAGGTCCTCGCAGCCGGGCAGGTCGGTGTCGCCACAGCAGTCGCCCATGCCAAGGCCTCCGCCGCTGCAGCTCGCGGTGTCGATGGTGATCCCGAACGTGTATGCCCCCGAGGCCGAGGACGGGGCGAAGATCCGCAGGTAGTACGTCGCCGGATCGAGGCAGGCCGTCTCGAACATCTCCGTCGCCTCGATCCCTGTCGACGCCGTCACGAGCACGCCCTCCGCGTCGGTGAGTGCGAGATCCATGTCCACGCCACCGGGGCCGGCGAGGTGGGCGGAGACGCGCCCGCGGTTGGTCAGATCGAACGGGAACCAGTCGTTGCTGTCGCCGTTGCACAGCGCCGCGTCGTAGTCGACCCCAGCGTCGAGCGACACCAAGGTGCTGGCCTGCTGGATGTCGTCGTTCTCCTCGGCGTCGTCCTCTTCGCACGGGCCAGAGCCACCGCCGGGGTCGATGCAGGTGCCGGCCGTCGGCACACACTGGCGCGCACCGGCGCCCTCAACGGACTGCAACTCGGCGCCCGAGCAAACGTAGTCGTCCTCGCAGTCATCGTCACCGGCGCAGAGGGTTCCGCAGAAGTTCCCGCCCTGCTGCGGCAGGCACAGGTTCGTGGCCCCGCACTGCAGGTCGTACGAGCAGGCCCCGCACACGGCTGCGGTCCCACTGCCGTCATTGGTGATGTGCGCGAGATGGGTTCCGTCGGACGGGCTATCGACGAGATGGTCGCAATCGCCCTCGGCATCGTCGTTGTCGTTGACGCTGATCGCGTACCAAACGTCGGCCTCGCTGCCGGCGCCCATGGGGGCGGTCGGGTTGGGGATGTGGCCGCGCCAGGTTCCGTCCTGCATGTCTCCGCCGACCAGCTGCATGGTGACGACGGTGAGCTTGGTGTAATCGATCGGGTTGCCGGGATTCTCGTAGGCGAAAAGGAGGATCGGGGCGTCCTTGAGACCCTTGTCGTCCTTCACGTGGGCCTCGACCGGAATGTCGAGCTGGCCAGTGACATCCATCGGTGTGTGCTCGACGGTCGGCGCCTCGCCGGGGCAGTCCGCGCCCGAACGCCGGCGCAACACCACCACGTAGTCCTTCAGCGTCGGCGGGTGGTCCTCTTGATCCTGGGCGGACAACGTCAAGCTGTAGCGATTCGCGGCCTCGATCTGTTCGCGGTTGGGGCACCACGACCAACGACCATTGAGGCCGCTTGGGTCGCTCGTGAGCTCAGCGTCCTGGATCGTCGGCGGAACCTGCGAGAGCGTGATCTGCGTCGAATCGACGTCGGTTACTTCGATGTCGAACTCGACGCACTCGCTCGACTCGAGGCTCAGCACGGTCCCGTTGCCGAGCGGCTTGCGGAACACCGGCAACGTGCCGTCGCCCCCGGCCCCCGTGACTTCGAGGTTGATCGTCACGGTGTCGCGGTTGCGGCCGTCCGAAACGGTGAAGTCAAAAAGGTGGGGGCCGAGTTGGCTCGCAAGCGGCGTGAACGTGAACACCCCATGGCCGTCGGGGGCGATCGTCAGCGACGTGGTCTTGTCGAGATCGGGTACGCCGTCGGCGGCGAAGCTGAAGTCGAGGTCGTCGCCGTCTGGGTCGGTGGCATAAAGCTCGATGGTGAGCTGCTGACCAACCACTGCCGTTTGGTCACCCGGGTCGGTCAGCTCCGGGCTGCCTCCATGCTTGCAGGACGACAGCGCGACGAGCCCGAAGGCAAGCGGTGTAAGGTGAAGTTTCGGCATGGTAGTGGTCCTGCGCAGCGTGGGCGGATTATGCGCCCGCCCGCGCGACGCTCGCAATGGTCCAAGTCACCAGTGATTCCCGGCGCAGGTCGGTTCGTGGGTCGGCGGGAATGTTCGACCATGGCCCGTGAGAACACGTGCCTGCGGGTGGCTCCACGAGCGGCGACGGGCGCGCCTGGTCCACCGGCCCTCGTCATGGCCGCGCGTTCGCCTGGCTGCGATGAGTCCGTGAGCCAAACCACCGCAGACCCGCCCACACCGACGAGCGCCGGCCGCTCGGCGAGGCAGATCTTGCCCGAACGACGACGGCGACGTCTGTGGTGGGCAGTTCGCGACCGGTGAGTGAACGGACTCTCGCCACCGATTGCCCTGCTACCATGCTGGGCATCCATGGCTCGCGCAACGCCTGACCCAGCGCACGCGGCGAACCGAACCGTCGGCGGGCGTTTCGATCACCCGGGTGCACGAGCACCGAGTTTCGCCGGTTCGATGGACGCCGGCCTTGCCGCCGTGCGAGCGCTCAGCTTGTCGGTCTACTCGATTCGACTGCTCACGGAGGACGGCCATGGCCAACGACGATTTCGCCGATGCGCTGCGCGCCTTCTCGGCGGCCGGCGTTGAGTTCGTCGTCGTGGGCGCCTACGCCCTGGGCGCCCACGGCCGTCCGCGCGCGACCGGAGACATCGATCTGCTCGTACGAGCCTCGGCGAGCAATGCCCAGCGCATTGCTCTCGCCGTTCGAAGGTTTGCCGGGGTTTCGCTCGAGTATTTTTCGGTTTCCATCGGGGACCTGTCGCGCCCCGGCGTGGGTTTCTACATGGGCGTGGAGCCCAACCGAGTCGACGTGTTGACCAAGATCGCGGGCGTATCGTTCGATCGGGTGTGGACCGGCCGCGTGTTCGCGCGGATCGAGGATGTGAGGGTGGCCGTGATCGGACACGCGGAGCTGATCGCGGCCAAGCGAGCGTCGGCGAAGAAACGCCCGCCCGACAGCGCCAAGGCGCTGCAAGATCTCGCCGACCTGCGAGCGTTACAAGAACTCGACCCGCCCAAGCCCGCACCACCTCGCCGACGCACGACGAAGTCGCGATCCCGCCAACGCGCGACGAAGGCACGCTGAGCGCTGCTCGGCTGCTTTGATCCGGCCCTTCCCCGGGATGAGACTCGCCCGATGGCGGCACCGTCGCGGCGTGGGGGCATACCAGCTCGGCGTCGGCCAGCCGCCGCGCGTGGGTCACGCGAGGGCGAGCTCCTGCTCCCGCGCTACGTGTGGGCCGGAGGCGTTCCGAAGCCCCCCTCGGCCCCGCCACCGCTCTCGACGGGCACGCCCCGCTTCCGCGACCGCCTCCGCTCCTTCGCCCGCGCATACGAGCTCCCGAATCGCGCCACCATGCCTGCCTCGTTCTTGAACGCGTACCTCCCCGCCTCCCGCACCGCCGACACCCGGGCGGCGAGATACGTATACGCCCGGTCCCGCAGCTCCTTCGACTCGTCATGTGTCCGGGCGAGCCGCGCGTGGCTCAGCCCGGCCTGGATCGTCTTCGCGGTCGAGCGCGCGGCCTCGACCTGGTGCTCGGCGGCGAAGGTGGTGTCGGACTCGAATGTCTCGAGGTTGCGATCCACGAGCGCGGCGAGGTCCACCAGATCTTGCACGAGGTCCTCGACGCCTTCGCCCTCCTGGATCGCGTCGATCGTCGCCTGGGCCACCCGATCCTCGCGCAGGTTCCAGCGCGCCGCGGCGATCATCTCCGTGCGGAGCTTGCCGCCGGCCTCCTCGCGTTGGCGTTGTGCGTCGCTCTTGGTCCGGTCACGCACCACGATCCACGCCGACTGGGCCTCGCGCGTGGCGTCGATCGCCTTGGGCAACGCGGTGAGCTCGGCCTTCGGCAGCCCGACCGCGAGCAGGCGCTCGCGCACCTCCGGATTTCCGACTAGCGTGTTGAGATCATGCGCCTCCTGCAGCGCGACGTGGATCGGTGTGGCGGGCGAATCGAGCTCCTCGAACGGAATCGCCATCAAGAGCGGCGTCAGCTTGTCCAACGACATACGTTCCTCCTGGGAGCGCGGATGCTCGCATCCCGTCCGCGGCTGCGGTGTGGTGCGGTGCGGCAGGTGTCCGAACGGAGTTCGAATCGCGATTCGATCGTTCGATGGCCGGGCCACCCCTCGGATCCCCGGCCATCACGCCCCCACGCGTCCCGCTCGATCCGTTGGGGAGGGCCCTCGTCCGGGGGTAGCGGTGGGCTCGTCCGTGGCTGTGGCCTCGCGCCCGTGGGTGGGGTGGGCGCATCCGTGAACCCACGGACGGGCGCCGGCGACCCACGGACGGGCGCCGGCCACCCACGGACGGGCGCCGGCCACCCACGGACGGGCGCCGGCCAACCAACGACGGGCGCCGGTTACCCACGGACGAGCGCCGAGCCCGCTTGGCTCATGGCCTTGGGGCTTGATGGCCAGGTGCGCGAACGGTGGACTCGCGGCGCGAGTGCGACGCCATGCTCGCTCGCACCCGCGCTGACGGGACTGGCCCGGCCGTCTGTCGGCCAGCGATGCCAGCGTCGGCCCCGTCGGCCCCCGATCCACCGTCCGGCCGCGCCCTAACGACAAGCGAGCGCGCCGAAACACGACCCGACGAAGACGCCGCACAGACGCACGCGCCGCGCTGTCAGTGGCGCGGCCGGCGTGCCTCGCTGTCCGCTGCGACGGTGGCCGTCGGCGCGACTCGGCGATATTCTGCCGCCCATGTTTCGCCGTGTCCTGCCACTTTTGCTGTGGGTTGGCTCGTTCGCATGTGCGGAATCGAATCGCGCCGGTCGCCCGGAGCCGGCGCTCGAATCGCTCGTGCTCACGCGCGTGGACCCCGGGCTCGTGGTCCCGGGCTCGACCATCGTTGCAATGGGTGAGTCGTTCGTCGAAGAGCCCACGGGCGTGTCGTGGCTCCACCTGGTCGGCGATCTTTCGGGCCGCAACATCGATGTGACGCTGCCCGCTGAGTTCGTGGACACTGACGAGCTCCACATCGAGCTCGACGCCGCGGCCTTCAGCGAGCTCGGCGGTGATGGCATGTTCATGGGCAACGCGCAGGTCCTCGTCGACTACTCGCTCGACGGTGCGCGCTACGCTGCGCCCCCGATCCCCGTGACCCTCACGGTCGCGAGCGAGTTACGCCCGACCTTGGGCGATGCCCAGCTGGCCGGCGAGATCTTCGTCAACGACCCGATCGCGATCGAGGGAGACGGGTTTCTGTTGGGTGGCAACGAGGGGGTCACCTACGCCAAGGTGGAGGGTTGCTTCACGCCCGCGGGCGGCAGCGAGTGCACGGAGGTGGCGGCGGTGGAGGTGCCGATCGTGCCCGATACCCCGTTCGATCGGACACGGGCTACCTTTGCGTTTTCGCCGCGCATCGCCGGGATCGAACCCGGGAATTTCCAGGGGCGGGTGTCGCTGCACAGCGTGCAGTCCTGGGGACTGGAGAGCAAAAGCGACGCGTTCGACGTCGACTACGACATCATCCCCAGCGCAATCACCGGCGCCGCGACGAGCTCCGGCACCGGCGCGAGCCTCGGCCAGTTCATCGACATCGACGGCGGGGGCTTCGTGGGCGGCGACGAGGGATTCACCGTGTTGCACCTCGTCGGCACCTACACGCCCACCGGCGCACCGGAGGGCGGACCGGTCGATCTCGAGCTCATCGGCGAGTTCGAGACGGGTCGCCGGATCCGCTACGTGATCAACGAGGACGACGCCCTCGGTCAGGCGATCGACGTGCGCGTGGACGCGGGGACGTTTCGCGGCACGATCGCCCCGATTGTTTCGTTCGACGACCAGGAGGTAACCGGTCCCGCCACGGAGATCGAGTTCTCCGTCTTGCCGGTGAGACAGGTCGTCTGGGTGCGGTTCTTGCCCTCCTACATCGACAGCCTGCGGGCGTTTGGCATGCGCGCCGTCGACTCGCAGATCCGCGAGCGGATCCTTGCGGTGCTCGCGCGCGACTACGAGAGCATCAACATCGAGTTCCGGACCGAAGAACCAACCGACTTCCAGCTGTATGCGGTCATCGATGTGGCCGGGCCTGACCCCAACGGTTTGGGCCTGCTCGGTTATGACAACACGCCCGGCAAGGACGTGAACAATGCGCGCCTGTTCGATCGGATCGGCGGGGTTAACGCCCTTACGCAGGAGGACGACTTCCCCGGCTTTGGCGGCGTGTTCATCGACTCGCTGTTCGCGTTCTCAGGGCACCCGCCCGACGGCAAGCGCCAGGAGACGGCGACCGAGCTGTTCGACGCGATCTTCGACCCGCTGCGGCCGGATACGGGGCAGCCGATCCGATCCGCCGACGTGGCGATGGGCGCAATCCCCAGCCTGACATCGGGCGACGGTTGTCCGGCCGACGAACGATCCATGCAGGTGGCGTGTGCGGTCTGGGTGCTCGGTTCGATGATCGGTTCCACCATGAGCCACGAAAAAGGGCACTCGCTCGGCCTTGCCGACCCGCTCGGCACGAGGTTTCACAACCTCGGCGACGCACCCAACCGTCTCATGGATGCTGGCGGGGCACGCACGTTCGAGGAACGATCGGAGCTGATGGGCGAGGGGCCCGGGAGGTTCTGCGAGGACGAGTACCAGTACCTGCGGATGATCCTCCCGAGCGACGAGCCGCAGACGACGGTGTCGCGGCCGTATTGCTGAGCTATCATCGCGCACGCCCCATGCTGTGCGCTCGCAAGCCCGCCACAGTCGCCGTTGTTCTCGCGTTTGCATGGTTGGGATGCGGCGGGGATCCTGCGCCGCAGGGCGGGGCAGGGACCCCCGCGCCGCCGCCGACCAGTACACCGCAGGCGCCCGCGACCCAACCGCCTCCGGCGGTGCCATCGCTCGCCGAGGCGGCCAAGGGCCTGTCCCCGATGCGCTCGCACCTGGCCGACACCGCCGCGCTCGTGGTCGAGCGCATCCGCAGCCTCGAGACCGGGCGCGACGTCACCTGTTGGACCAGCTTCCGCCAGCTCGACAACTTCATCGCCGCGAAGAGCTACAGCAACTTTGCCACGCTCACGAAGGTCGCCGCAGCCAAGGCCCTGGTGCACGGGGTGTGGCTGGCCGCCTCGCAGCGCGCGGCCGGTGACGTCGTCGGCAAGGACGACATCACGGCGGTGGCGTCCGTCGATGCGGTGGTCCCGCCCGAGCGCCAGGAAGGCCTCGATGAGTTGGCGGTGGATCTTGGGGTTCAGCAGTTCAAGGACTATCGGACCACGAGTGAGCACCTTCGCGTGTTGTTGTCGGTGACGCAGGACGAGCTGATCCGCCGCACCCCACGGGTTAAGCCTTTGGCGCCCGACGCCATCGAGCAACTCGCGATCGTGGCCACCAACCTGTCGCTGGCGCTGTTGACCGAGTCGGGCGAGATCGCGGCCGAGGCTCGCAGTCCGCTGATCGAAACCGATCACGTCAAGCTGGCGTTTACCAACCTGGCGGCCAAGCACAAGATCCCTGCGGTGCCGGAGGTGGGCGGGGCGGAGGAGGAGGACCTGGCCGCCGCGCGGCCGGTATTGCTGGTGCTTACGCGCCAACTGATCGACGCCAAGATCGAGGCGCTGCGCCGCTTTAACCGCGCCGGCGACGACCTTGCGGCCGAGCTGGACAAGATCAGCAAGATCGACGTGACCCCCGAAGCGGCCGCCGCGTTGCGCAGCAAACTCGACCGCTTTGCGAGCTTTCTCGCCCGCGGTTACGAGCCGATGCGGGCCGATAACTATCTGTCGGACGGCAACTTTGCCGAGCGGCAGCTCGAGGGCAGAGACTACATCGATGCGGCGTATGTGGAGAACGCGACGATGCAGTTGTTCCCCTACGTGATAATGCCAAACGGTGACGTGCGCCTGCGCTTCGAACAGCGGCCGGGCACCCTCATCGAGGGGAACCTCGAGCCCCAAGATGTGCTCATGCTCGACCATCAGATGAACGCGGTGCGCGACACCGCGGTGCACTGGATGGTGTTGCAGGATGTTTGGGCGCAGCAGCCCTTCGCCATGGACCCGTTCGCCGGCGAGTATCTGTCCGAGCTGGTGTCCATCGTCGGCACCTACTGGATCCGGCGTGTGCAGACGTTGGCGCGCGCGAGCAAACAAGACCAGCTCGACGCGGCGCTCTTCGAGCACGTCCAAGACAATCGCTACGCGATGATCATGCCGGTGGACCACGAGCAACGCAGCGAGTGGACCCCGGCGCGGCAAAAGGCCAAACAAGCGGCGTTGGCCCCCTACGGCAAGGCGCTGTTCGCCGACGTGAGCGCGACCTGGGGCATGCCTGGTGCGGTCGCGGCCGAGCCGGGGCAGGGGGCCCACAGTTCCGTCACGGCTCCGCACGCGGCCGTGAAGCCGGATGCGAAGGGGGCCCCGCACGCGGCAGTGAAGCCGGACGCGAAGGGGGCCCCGCACGCGGCAGTGAAGCCGGACGCGAAGGGCGCTCCGGATGCTTCGGTAACCCCGGCGCCGCCGGGGACCGGTGGCTTTGACATCCAGCGCGTGATGGGCGGGGGGATCGCCGTGGGCGATGTCGACGGCGATGGCGACACGGATCTGTTTTTTGCCGGCGAGGGGCTCGGGCGGTTGTTCCTCAATCGCCTCGTCGAGGGGACGCGTGGGTTCGAGGACGTGAGCGAGGCCTGGGGCGTACCCGCGGATCTCCTCGACAGTCACCACGCTCTGTTCTTCGACGATGACGCCGATGGCGATCTCGATCTGTTGGTGGTGCGCGGTCGTTCGCCGTCGCTGCTGCTGCGCAACGACGGCGGGAAGTTCGTCGACGTCGCCGCCGCCCGCGGGCTGGTGACCGCCTTTGGTGCCCATGTGGCCTCGGTGTTCGACTACGATCAAGACGGCGATCTCGACGTCTACGTCGGTTACTACGGGTCCGCGGCCTGCAATCGCGGCCAGTGCGAGGGGCGCAACCTACCGTCGGTTGACGGGCGCAACGGAACCCCCAACCAGCTGTTTCGCCAGGACGGGGAACGCTACGTCGAGGTGGGGGTTGCCGCGGGCGTGGCCGACGAGGGCTGGACGTTGGCGTCGGGTACGTTCGACTACGACGACGACGGAGATACCGATCTCTACCTCGCCAATGACTTCGGGGCCAATCCCCTGTTTCGCAACGATGGCGACGGTACGTTCGTCGACGTGGCCACCGAGCTCGGCGCTGCGGATCGCGGCAGCGGCATGAACGTGAGCTTTTCCGACGTCGACGGCAACGGGACGTGGGACGTGTTTGTCAGCAACATTGACATGTTCAGCAAGACCATCAAGGTCGTGTTTCCAAACGACGACTCGGTGGTCAATCTGAGCGACAAGATCCTGCGGTCGTTTCAGTATCTGTCGGGCAACAAGCTCTACCTCAACCTTACCGACGCCACCGGTCTGCGCCGATTTCAGCCCCAGGAGGGCACGTGGTTCGAGCCGGGCGACCGCGGCTGGGGGTGGGCAGGGATCTTCTTCGACTACGAAAACGACGGCGACGAGGATATCTACCTGGCCAATGGGTGGATCGAAGGATCTCCTGCGGCGAACCAGCGCAACCAGATGTTCATCAAGGGCGACGGGACGTTTTACCTGACGCCGACGGACGCGCCCGAGGCGTTCCCCGGCAACAGTCGGAGTGTGGTCGCATTCGACATGGATCAGGACGGCGATCTCGACCTTGCCGTGAACAACTATGCACAGCCGCCCCGTTTGCTCGAGAACGTGCAGCACACGGGCCATCGGGTCTTGCGGCTGCGATTGCGAGGCAAGGGCGCCAACCCGAGGGCGATTGGCGCGAGCGTGCGGGTGCGGGCCGGCAAGCTCGAGCAGCGCCGACAGGTCACGGCCGGGATCGGCTACCTCGGGCAAGATGACGAGACCGTGTTCGTCGGACTTGGCCGAGCGAAAAAGGCCGACGTGGAGGTGCGCTGGCCCGACGGCTCCCGATCGAACCACCCCGCGCTTGGCGCCGGGGTGTTACACATGATTGCGCAGCCGTGAGGCACGTAACACCCCGGTGAGGCCGACTTGGACGCGCGCGGCAACATCCGCCGGTGATCTGCAGCAGAACGCGCGCTAGCGGGCAACTGAGGGCCGTGAACCGCGTCGGTGGAGGTGTCACTAAGCTGTGTCCAAGCGATCGATCCATGACTTCTAGACTGAACCTAAAGCACCTGTTTTCCGGACTCGCGATGACCGCCACGCTGGCCGCCTGCGAAGAGGCGGGGACGGCGGGCGACGAGGGCGTCGCCTGCCCGGGTGGGAAATGCGACGCGCCCACCGACCCAAAGGACTTCGCGTGCAAGAGCGTCAGCGACCGATCGGGCCGCGGGCGTCCCAACGTCCTGGCGGAGCTTACCGATCCGATCTCGCAATTGGTGCTCCGCGGCGGGGAGGGCTGCCCCACCACCTTTCGCGACGTCAACAAGAAGCTTCGAACCGAAGACGTCAAGGGCTGCGAGGGCGGTGGCGGCGCCGGCGTAAGCACTCGGACGGTGACCGAAACCGGGCAATACAGCGGCGGCAAGCTGCTGGAGCTCTTTCGCGTGGTGACCTCGCGACAGTGCAATGGCCGCCAGGATTTCGAGATCCTGTTTTCGCTGTTTGGGCCGACCAAGCAGGCGCTGCCGAGCGGCGTCGAGATCATGGCGTTCGACGCGGAGGCGAAGGAGTTCAACTACTACACGGTTGAGGGCGGCGAGTGGACGTTTCACGGTAGCTCGTCCGACTTCGTCGAGGGCCGCTCGAAGGAGCGCTGTGGCGGCTGTCACAGTGGCGGCGGCCTGGTGATGAAGGAGCTCGACACGCCCTGGGCGAACTGGACCGGGCACTTCCAAACGCCGGGTTCGACCGAGCTCATCAACGCGTTCAAGGACGACTTGGGCACGGAGAACTCCGGCGCCGACATGGAGAACCTCACCAACTCGGGCAATCGGGCCTGGACCAAGACTCGGGTCACCCGCGCGCTCGATCCGAAAAACGGCACGGTCGCCGACCTGCTCCGGCCCCTGTTCTGCACCGTGGAGATCAACCTCGACAGCGCCGCGGACTTTGAGACCTCGCCGGTCTCGGGGATCCCGGTCGACATGTTCATCGACCCGCAGCTGCGGACGTTCGGGTCGATCGGCATGAAGGACGACATTTACAAGGAAGCCCGCACTGCGGCCGGTTACACCGTGCCGGGGCTGGACCAGGCCGATACCTTCTTCAAGTTCATGTTCGTCGAGCGCTCCAAGTCCGACAACATGTACGTCGACGAGCTGCGCGACCGGGGCGTCATCGACGCTGGTTTCGTCAAGGACGTGTTGGCGATCGACATGACGCGTCCGGTGTTCTCCGAGGAACGCTGCGGCTTACTTGAATTCGCCCCCACGTTTGAGGAGCTTGCTGCGAGCGGCGAGCCCGACACGACGGGCGGTGGTGGCGAGAGCGATGGTGGTGCCGAGAGCGATGGTGGCTCGGGGAACGACGGCGGCGCCGGGAACGACGGCGGCGCCGGGACTGCTGGCGACTCCGGGGACGCCACCACCGGGGTCGGCGGCGATTCGGGGTCGGGGGATGAGGGTGCACCGGCCGGCTCGGGGAACTGCTGTGTCGCCGATCCCGGCCGCAAAGGCTGCGAGAACGCCGAGATTCAGGCCTGCGTCTGCACCGGCGTAGTTGGCGACAGCGTTTGTTGCGACAGCAACTGGGATGCGATCTGCGTGATGGAAGCGGTCCAGCAGTGCTCGGCGAGCTGCCCGATGGGCGTAGGTGAAGACGCTGAGCCGGCGCTGACCGCCGGTCCGCGTGCGACTGCGGCGACCAACGCCGCGAGCATCCGCGCAGGCTTCATCGCCAACCTCAAGAAGGCCAACCCGACGCCAGACTCCCCGGCCGGGCAGCTGCTCGCCAACCTCGAGAACACCGACGACGTCCATGAGGTCCGCGTCAACGCCTTCCTGCAAGCCTGCGAGGATCGTGACGAGCGGGCGTTGATGGACGACCTCTTCAAGATCGTGACGTGGCAACGCGAGCTGGCCTACAGCCAGCCCGTGATGGAGTTCCAGGAGACGATGGCGAAGACCAACCTCTCAGTGCCGCCGTCCATCCGGCTCGACCCCGCAACGTGCGTGGCCAAGTAGTCGTGCATCCCGTTCAATATAAGGAGTTCGAGAATGACCCAGACACTTACGCTTCGCTTCGCCATCATCTTGGGACTCGGCACCGGCTTCGGCTTCGCGGCCTGTACGGCCGACAATGCGGACGACGCCAACGACGACGGGGGCTGCCCGGCCGGCAAGTGCGATACCCCGCAGGGCGAGGCCTCGGCGACGTGCCTCAAGCGGGAGGCCGAGGTCATCTCGTCGAGCAACCGCGGCTTCACGCCCGACGCCATCCGCTGGGCGTGCGCCGACGTCGAAGGGGTTACCGCGGAGGGCAGCGGCAACGACTCGCGCGGGCAGGAGTACTGCGAGTACTTCGCGATCGTGCAACCCCCAGGGGCGAGCGTCGGGGTGGATCTCGGGCGCCCCCTCGACGGCGGTGGGAAGGTGACGAAACTCGGCGTTTGCGTGCCCGGAGAGAGCGGCAACGAGTGCCGGGTCACGCTCAATGACGATCAGGTCGCCACGCTTGAGGACAACCCGACGAGCGTGGTTGGCAAGTGTGTGTTCACCTCGTGGCACTCCGACATCACGAAGCCCGTACCGGCTTGCCCGAAGGATAGCTGCCCCGAAGGCGCGGGCATCCTCGGCATTCCGTTCACGAGCGAGAACTACTCGATGAAGGTCGGCTTCAACTCCAATGGCGCCGCGATCGACCTGGTCGAGAAGTGCTTCCCGCTCTCGGGCGACAAGCTGGTCGTGCCCGACTGGACCAACCCCGACGACCCGGCCCAGCAGCCGTACTACCGCGGGTGCATGGGCGCAAATCTGCACTTTGGCACCGAGTGGCGCCGGTCGGACCCGTCGATCTGCGCGGGTGTGAACCGCATGGCGGAGTGCGGATGCTCGGCTCCGGGCGTCACCAACGGCACCGAGCTGGCCCACGCCGTGCTGCCCCCGGTGGGCTCCAAGGACGTGCGCCGCGGTTTCCGGCTCGGGACCTGGGACAACGACAAGGGCCTGCCGAGCGGCTGCAAGTTCTCGGACACCGGCGAGACCGGCTTCTTGGTCGAATGCGACATCACGGCCGCCGACCTGATCGCCAATCGCAACGACCCCAAGGAGTTTTGCCGGGCGACCTACGGCGGGAACGTCGTGGTCCACGTCGACATCCCGCGGGCTGCGATCACCTGCGATCCACCGGCGACCGAGGCGGCCAAGACCTGCGGCGAGATCCCCTGGAACATCGGCCAGGAGAACGCCGGCGGCGGCGACTCCGGCAACGACAGCGCTGGTGACGGCGGTTCCGACAGCGCTGGTGACGGCGGTTCCGACAGTGCTGGTGACGGCGGTTCCGACAGCGGTGCTGACGGCGCTGGGGATGGCGGTGCTGAGACTGGCGCCGACACGAGCGCTGAGACGGGCGGTGCGGACGGTGGCGCCCCGAGCGACTGCTGCACGCCCCACGAGGGCGGCGGTTGCAGCGATGCCGCGATTACCGAATGCGTTTGCGGCATGGACGTGTTCTGCTGCGACGGCGACTGGGATGACGCCTGCGTTGCTGAGGTCGCCGAGTTCAACTGCGGCACCTGCTGAGGAGGCGTGATGCGCATCGCGGTTCTCGCCCTTGTTGCCGCAGCGCTCGCATGTCGGGCGGGGGGAACCTCGCACGACGACGACGACGCGTGCGTCGGTGCCAAGTGCGACGACCCCGGGGCCTCCGGCTCCGGGGAGCCCGGGGCCAGCGACGAGGCTGGCTCCGAGGACGGATCCGAGGGCGCCTCGGGCTCCGATGGCGACGACGGCGGACCGGACCCGGCCGTCGAGCCACTGTGCTACGACCGACGCGCCGAGGCGTTCAACCCCAACCAGCTCTCGTTCACCGAGAGGGCGCTGCGGTGGTCGTGCTCCGACATCGATAGCACCGCGCCGGACGAGCGGGGGCAAGAGTATTGCGAATACTTCGCCATCGCTGCGGTGCCCCCGACGCCCGGTCATCCCGATGATCCACCCGCGATTCTCGGCCGTGCGCTCGGCGCGGATCCGTCCGACGGCCACACCCCGTTCGCACTGCCCCTCGACGGCGAGCAAATCGACGCCCTCGAAGGGGCAGCCGATGCGGTGGTTGGCGCCTGCGTGTTCACGTCGTGGTACGCCGACATCGAGGCTCCTTGCGGCGACGCCTGCGTCGTCGATGACGTCTTGGGCGTTGCGGTCGATGCGG
>CADEGN010000068.1 GCA_902826865.1 uncultured Myxococcales bacterium | reverse complement strand
GGTCGGCGCGGTGCTCCAAGAGCGGGGCGACTATGCTGGCGCCCTCGCGCAGCACGAGTTCGCCCTAGAGATCCGTCGGCGGCTTTTGCCGCCGGATCATCCCCAGATCGCCGTCGGGCAAAATGCGATCGGCCTCGTGCAGTTGGCCCTCGATCGACCCACCGAGGCGGCCGAGGCGCTCAACGCGGCGTTGCGGGGGTTCGAGCGCGCCTACGGTCCGGACCACCCGGGGGCGCTGGATGTGCAGAACAACCTCGCGCTCGTGCACTTGCACGACGGACGACCAGATGCCGCGGTTGCCACACTCCGGCGAGTGCTGACGATCCGCCGGGAGAGACTCGGGGAAGATCACCCGCTCGTCGCATCCACCGCCGCCAACCTAGCCAACGCGCTTTTCGACGCGGGGCAATACGAAGAAGCGCTCGCACTGTACCGCAGCGCCGCCGCCATCTTGCGACGGGCCGGCCCGGCCGACAATCCTCTCCTCGGCATCGCCCTGACCGGCGTGGGCAACGTCCTCGGGCGCCTCGGCCGAACGCGCGAGTCGATCGAGGCCCACGAGCAGGTGCTTGCCTTGTACGAGGGGCTGCCGGCCGACGATGTCCGGCGCGGATATCCACACCTCAACCTGGCACTGTTGCTCCGCGAGGAAGGGCGCACCGACGAAGCACTGTTACACGGGCGCCTTGCGCTCGATGCGTGGCTCCCGCGGCTCGGCGAGCGTCATTTCTTCGTGGCGCGCGCACGCGCTGCCATAGGCGGTGCGCTGGTCGACCTTGGCCGGCTCAAGTCTGCCCTCGAGCCGCTCGAGCTGGCGTGGCGCGATGTCGAGCGCTTCGAGCAAGACTTCGCCGCTCAGCTCCGGCTCGACCTGGCGCGCGCGCTTGCCTTGCAGGCCCCACACCGGGCGCGAACACTGGCCGAGGAAGCCCGGGCGGTGTTTGCAGCGAGTGGGCCGAGCGAGTCCATGGCCGTCGCAGACCGGCTGCTCGGCAAGCTCGACCGCTGACGCGTCAGGATGTGTCCGACTCGTCCGCGGCGGCCTTGCGATGCTCGCGAATCTCGCCGGCCCAACGCTCGAAGTCCTGCACCGTGCTGCGGCGCACCGCCGCTGGCGCATCGAGCGTTTCGAGGATTGACTTAAGCCGCTCGCGCGCGCGTCGCAGGCGACTACGCACTGTGCCCTCCGGTACCTCCAGCACCGTCGCGACCTCATCGCCGCGCAAGCCCTCAAAGTAGTGGAGCTCGATCACGATCTGCATCTCGATCGGGATTCGCCGTAGGGCGGTGAGAAGGAGCGCCTGTTCTTCTCGGAGCGCAACGATGGTGCTCGGCGAAGGTGCAAAGTCGACGGCGGCGATGTCGGACAACGCGATGCGCTGGTCACGCCGCAGCTTGGTCCGGAGGTGAAACAATAGCTGCTTGCGCGCGATCCCTAGCAGGTAGGCGACGATGCTGGCGCTACGCTCGAGCCGATCGGATGTCTCGAGCGCAACCTCGAAGGTCCGTTGGGTGAGATCGTCGGCGTCCAGCTCGAGCTTGCTATGGAAGAACCCATAGACCCGCCGGAAGTGACGGCGCACGAACCGACTGGCGGCCGCGTCATCGCCCGCCCGCCATCGCTGCAAGAGTTGAAGGTCAGAGTCCACGCGCCAACGTAGGTCATAACACGGGCGCGCGAGCTATGTCGCGCGCGTGCCTGCTCTGCGGGGATTGAGCGGCCAGTAGCCGGCGATGCACTCCCATTAGCCTTCCGGCTCGAATTCGTCACATGCGGCGTCGATGTCACCGACCGCATCAAGGAAGAAGGGCCCGTAGTCCGGTGCACAGACGCTGCCCAAGATACCCCGGTCGCCGAACGCGGCGACGAAGTCGAGGTACTTCTGATTCCCTGCGCTGTCGCATATCGCCCCCGGCAAACCGCCGTCGTCGAACAGCCCAAGCACCACCAACGCTTCGGGGTCGTCGTGCTTTGCGGCCAACAGCTCGGCAACGATCGTCTGACAGCCGTCGCTCGAGTCGCCGGGCTCACCTGAGCCGACGTCGAGCTTGACGCCGCCATGGCCGGTCGCGTCCGCGGGAAGTCCCGCTTCACCCCCGTCGGGGGTGGGCCCGCTCTCGCCTTGGTCGCCCGTCGTATCGCCGCCAACCTCGCCGCCGCCGGACAGCGTGGATTGACCGGTGGGGTCGACGGTGCATGCAACTGCCACGAGCGCTAGGGATGGGGCGAGGCGGCACCGTGCCGATACGAGCACGTGGGTCGAGTTGCCGGCCGCTGCGGTCGCGATCCCTATGTCAACGCGGTTGGCAGCGCCGGGGCTCGTCCGTGTGGGCCATACCTCGTGAGGCCGGCGGTTGGGCTCGTTGGCCGATTGGCAACGATCGAAGCGTGAGGAAGTACACTGCTTGGTCAGTGATCCCTCGATCTCGGGGCACTGCGGCCGAGGTGTACTCTGGCGCCATGGGGGCACTAAAGGGTGGTCGGATGAACGGGCGCAGCATTGTTGTGTGCGCCGCTCCAGTCGCGCTCGCGCTGGCATGCGGGGGCGACTCGACCTCGGCGGGATCGGCGAGCTCGACGGAGAGCGGCAGCGCCACCACGACCACGATGGGTACCACGTCGGGCGTGCTCGATTCGACGGGTCCGGTCGATGAGACAGCGAATGCGAGCAGTAGCTCGACCGGGCCCGGCATGATCGAGCCTGCACCGCTCGAGGCTGGGGTTGCGGTTCGCTACCTCGACCGCCCGGTCGGTACCTCCATGGCCGGATTCGGCAATCGCAACGGCGGGCACCGTTCGACCTGGTCCGACGCGTTTTTCGCCTCCCGGGGCTTCTACTCCCTGCCCACCATCAAGGCGATGGCCCTGCGCGCGGACCAAGAAGAGCTGGTCCTCGTCAAGTTGCCAATCATGAGCTCGGAGTCAGGCATCACCGATGCGATCGTCGCCAAGCTCCGCGATCAGCACGGCATTGACCTGAGCGGTCGGGTGATCACGGGCGCCACCCACACGCATCACATGCACGCGCGTTACTGGCGGCTGCCGGACATTCTCGCCAATGCCGGGGCGGACACGGCCGACGAAGAGATCATCGATATCATCGCGTCTTCAGCGGTCGAGACGATCATCGCGGCGCGCGAGGAGCTTGCGCCGGCCCAGTGGGCCTACGGCATCCATGAGGATTGGGACCCTACGGACCTCGTCTATCACGATCGTCGGGGCGAGAACGACTTCCTGTATGGCAAAGACCCTCGTCTGACGATCCTCGCGGTCCAGCGCCCCGACGGCACGCCCCTCGCCGCGGTGCTCAATTTCGGGATGCACGGCACGTTGCTCGATGAGGACAACGAGTTGCTCACCGAGGACGCGCCCGGCGGGCTTGAGGTCATGTTTGAGGAGCGGTTCTTCGCGGCCCACGGGACGCCGATCCTCGGCATGTTCATGCAGGCCGGTGGGGGCGACGCCGCCCCGGGTGGCGGCCAGCTCGGACACGGTGGGATCGCGCGGGCGGAGGTCCTTGGCGACGCGGCGGCGCCAAGCCTGCTCGAGCTCTATGGGCAACTCCAGTGGCGCGATGAAATCACCCTCGATGTCCAATCGCAGCGGATCGAGTTGCGTTACGAAACCTTCGGCTATGACAAAGACGAAGAGTTCACAGGTACATGGCAGGGCTCGCCGATCGACTACGAGTGGGGCGGTTGGGAATGCAAGAGCCCGGCGGTTCCGCAGGACAGCGATCCCAACACCACGTTGGAAGGGATGCCGAAGGGCTGCATTCCGGCCAACTTCCTCCTCGGGAAAGTACCCCACGCGGAAGCCCATCAGACGTACCTGAGCGCCGCCAAGCTCGACGAGCTCTTCCTTGTCACTCTTCCCGGTGAGCCGAACGCGTCGGCGATGTTCTACCTGCGTGAGGAGCTCGCCAAGCGTGACGCCACTGCTGCCGTCTTGGGGATCGGATACAGTCAAGATCACCTGCTTTATCTGTCGCACCCCGACGATTGGTATCAGGGCGGATATGAGACGGAGCAGAGCCTGTGGGGCCCGTACGCCGCCAGGACGCTGATCGATCGCCAGATGGAGGTGGTCGAGCAGCTGATGGGCACGGAGGACCTACCGCCATTCGTGGAAGAGGCGCCCAACTTGGCCGAGCCCACGGAGTGGGAGCCCCGCGAACACGAGGGCAGCGACAACCCCGGCACCAGTGTGCAAGACGTCAGCACCGGCATGATGCGCACCGAGGTCGTTCGCTTCGGGTTCGAGGGCGGCGATCCAGCACTTGGCGCGCCGCGTGTGCGCGTTCAGGTGGACCCGGGCGACGGCAACTTCGTCGATGTGCCCAGTCTGAACGGCTGGCCCGGCGCCGCGCTCGACAACTCGCGCTACGACATGATCACGCACTACGATCCGACGCCGACGCAGTCGTCGCAGATCCTCGACTCTCGCGCCCACGTGTGGCGAGTCGACTGGGAGCTGCCGGCCGAGCTTCCGGCGGCCACCTACCGCCTCGTGGCAACCGGCCCATGGTGGAGTGGCCGCGTCGAGACCTTCGAGGTCGCGTCTTCACCGTTTGCGGTCGGGCAACATGATGGTGCTGAGCTCGACGTGCAGCGGACGGACACGGTCCTCGCGCTGCGTCTCACGCTTGCGCCGACGGTGACCACCACCGAAGAAAGCTGGCCGGTGGCAGGCTGGCGGGTTTTGGACCGCTCGGTCGGGCCCAGCCAGCGCATTACGGTACGCGGGCCCTTGTCGCTGAGTTTCACCTTCGACGGCGGCGGTCCTCCGATGAGCTACACCGCCGAGTTTGATGCCACAACTGGTGCGCATGTATTCGACCTTGCCGACGCTGGCATTGATCCTGCGAGCGCGAACCTCGAGGTGAGCGCTCACTTGGTTACGGACGTGGACCCCGACCCGATCACCGCAGCCGTGCCCTGAACCCCGCAGTAACACTCACCTGGATCTCGACCCATGGACTTCCAACAGCGAATTTCGTCGTCAACTGTGGCTTTCTTGGTTGTGCTCGGTTGCGGGGGCAACTCATCAACACCGGCGACGGGCACGACAGAAAGTTCAGGCGGCCCCGCTTCGACGGGGACTTCGGCGGCCCCTATGACGACGGCTGTCGATTCCCCCGACACCACCGCGGGGATGACGACGAGCGCTGAGTCGACGACTACTGGCGGTGGATATCCGGGTACTCCGCCCACTATTTATTGCCCCGGCGATCCATCAGGGATGTGCGATTCAAACGACGGTGGCTTGATGGCCGCGGCCGTCGTTCGCTCGATCACCCCGGCTTGCTATGAGTCGTGGACCGACGTCGCCGGCGACGCGGTGTACGAAGAGGGCGTCGACGACTTCAGCGACTGCGGTTGCGATCGCCTATGCGCCCCCGACCGCGGCTACCCGGGACCAGATCAGGGCGAAAACGACGGTGTATTCCAGACCTCGTACATCGGCGGCTTCCAGCACAATCGCCCCGCGAGCGGCGTGCGTGGGGAGGGCGTGGGATTGCCAGGCGTCGGCGAGGGCGATGGCATCAGTCTTCGCGCGATCGTGCTGCAGCAGGGTGACCTTCGCTTCGCGATGGTTACCGCCGACACCGTAGGCATCTTCCGGCCGGATGCGGACAAGATCCGCACGGCGCTCACGGAGGCTGGCCATGACGTCGACTATCTCGTCGTTCACGGTGTCCACGACCACGAGGGCCCCGATACGTTGGGGCTGTGGGGCGCGGATTTGACTTCGAGCGGCTACGACCCTGCCTACGGCGAGCAGTGGCGAAGCACGGCCGTCGAAGCGATCGCTACTGCGATCGACGAGCTTCGCCCGGTGGCGTCGATGACGATCGGCAGTGCCGATGCCTCGACGTATGACCCGGTGGCTGGCGTGGGCAACGTGTTGCACGACGCGCGCTCGCCGTGGATCGTGAATCCCATGGTGGGTGCGGCACGCCTGGTCGACGAGCAGGGAGAGACCATCGTCACGATGTTGTCGTGGTGGTGCCATCCAGAGACGGTGGCCGACAAGAACACCCTTTGGTCCGGCGACTACATCCATGCGTTGCGACGGACGGTCGAAACGGGCTCGCTTTGGACGACGGCACCGGATCGCGCCGGCGTGGGCGGGCCGTCGGTTTTCATCAGCGGCGCGCTGGGCGGCATGATGACGAGCCTCAGCATTCACGTGATAGACCCCGACGGTCAGACGCACGTGGAACCGAGTTTCAGCAAGGCCGACGCGCTGGGTCAGATCATCGGCGAGATGGCCCTCGATGCGCTCGATGCCGGCGAAGTGATCAAGGATCCCAAGCTGAGCTTCATGGCTCAGAACTTTACGGTGAATGTGAACAACGTCCGGTTTGTCCTCGCCTTCCAGCTCGGATTGATCGAGCGCGACTACCAGATTGTCGATGGCGTCGTCCAGATCGAGACGGAGATGGCGCTGGTCGATCTCGGTCCGCTGCGCATGCTCACCGTTCCGGGCGAGCTATTTCCCGAGCTCGCGATCGGCGGATACGACGGATCGCATATTCACGTCCCCGGGACGCCGCTGATCAATCCGGCGAACCCCAATCCGCCCAAGCTCGATGAGGCGCCGGTCGGCCCATACCTCCTTGAGCGGGCGATGGCCGGTGATTCGCTCCGCACGCCGTGGATCGTGGGCTTGGGTAACGACGAACTCGGCTACATCATTCCGGACTACGATTTTGTGCTGAGCGAGTCGAATGCCTACATCGATGAGGCGGAGGGCGACCACTACGAAGAGACGAATTCGCTCGGTCCAGAAATCGCGGGCGTGGTCGACGAGCGCGCCGACGCGCTCATCGACTTCGCCGCTTGGCTGGCGAGCGGCTGACGGGGCCCAATCGCGATGCGCCCGCTAGGTGGGCGCATTCGGCTGCTAGGGCGGGCACAACGCATCGCATCCAACGAGCAGGCATCCGAACAACTGCTCCGCGATCTCGTTGGCCGGGCAGGGGCAACCGAGGGCGGGGTACTGCAGGCAGCCAAGGCCGCAGCCGCAGCCGAAATCGGTGGCGCATAGCTCGAGCACAGCGCAGCACGATTGCTTCGCGCACGCGACACACTCTGAATCGGAGGGCGTCGGCTGGCACGCGCCACCGAGAAAGCCATCGTCGCCCATGGTGCTGCTCGCGTTGCTTTCCGACGTTGCGAGGCTGGTGCTGGCTAGACCCGTTTCGGTGGTGGCCGCAGCAACCATGTTTGTTGTGGTGGTTCCCGTGGAGTCACTCGAATCACCGTCGGTCCTCGCGTTGGTCCCGATCGACACCGTGGGCTGGCAGCCACTGACTCCCAGCAGGAGCAGCAACGTGCGCGTGGTCATTGCTCAGGATCGCCCGGGCAGAAACTGCGCACGCGTGGGCCAAGTGGAGAGCTCGGGTGCGCCGACAGGAACGCCGCCGCCGCCGCTCGCCCAGCGTCGTGTCGACCACTGCGGCAGATCGCGCCGATCCGCAAAACCGCGATCTCCGCGCCGAGTCGGCCGCCGGGAAATCGCCGCGCATGTTCTTCAGCGATCGCCAACGTGCCAGCAGCGTCACCGGCATGGAGCGCAGTGCGAGCCCGACGGACCAACGCTGCCTCCTCGCGCAGCGCCAACGCCCTCGCGTCGATCGTGGGGGTCGGAGGCGACACGAGCTGGGCCTGGCGCGGCGCCGCGCTGAGATCACGGCGCGAACGTTTGGGGCTCGGTACGCTCGGTGGTGATGGTGGAACATCTGAAATGGAAATATCGGGCGCGTCGGTTTGCGGCTCGACACGGGGCCTGCTCAGCACTTCCTGATCCGCGGATGAGGAGTGCGGCTCAGCAGCGGTCGCCACACGATCGGAACCCTCAGGCTCGGCCCCGTAGGCCGCGGCATCCGCGGCGGCGCCGGGGTGCTCGCGCACGAGCTGACCCGCAGGCACGAGCGCCGCGACCACTGCGGCCGCGGCAAGAAGGGTGAGGGCTCCCGCAACGATCTTCCACCGCCGGCGTCCTCGCGGGCGCGCGGCGGCGATGGGCGTGCCCGCAATCGCAACGGGTGTCAGCGGGCGAGAGGGTTCGTCGTTGCTGCCGTCGAGCCCATCGAAGCCGTCCGGTGCTCCGAGGTCGAGGGCCATCGCCCGGCGCTCGATCGAACGCCAATTGGCGTCCACTCGCCCGCGCCTCTGCGAGAGCGAGTTGCGATAGGCCTCCATCGCGGTGCGGGACGCCTCGCTTAACCCGTCCACGGGACGTGCTCCTTCGCGGTCCCTCGCTCTTCCATCATGCGCTCGAAGGCGAGTCGAGCGGCGCGTAGGCGAGCGTAGACAGTGTTGACGTTGAGGCCCTCGACTTCGGCGATCTCGGGCGCGGTCATGCCCTCGACTTCCGCAAGGAGAAACACGCGACGCTTGGGAGGATCGAGGGTGTCGACGAACTGCTGCACGACCTGTGCGAGTTCCATGTCGACGCCGCTGAGTGCGGGCGACAGTGCGTTTGGATCGGTGACCAATACAAGCGGACGGCTACCGCGGCGGGTGCCGCGACGATAGTCGCTCGCGACCCGCCGAGCGATCCCATACAACCAGTTGCGGATCGAGCGCGTCGCGTCGAAGATATCGAGTCGGCGGTAGACGACGAGAAATACGTCTTGCACCGCGTCGTCGACCCAGTTTGGATCGAGACCAACGTGACGGAGCACGCGCGCGACGTAACCGTGGTGCTCGCGATAAAGGGCCGCGAGGTCCGACAGGCGCCGGGCGTGATCCGCCGTGTCGGGGGAGTCCACGGGGGCATATTGGCACGCCGGTCCGAGCTCGTGTTGGCGTTGAATGCACGCGCGTTTTCGGCCCAGGGTCGCGTAGGGGGCCGTCGGGGGGGCGGCGCTGTTACGGCAGCCGCACTTCCACGCCCAAGGCGGCCACGAATCCAGCCGGACGCGCACGAAAGACTACGAGATCGTCAATCGAGAAGCCTGGCCGCACCACTGGAACCACCAGGGTCGTGTCGAGACGAAGGCCAAGCCGCGGGATCGGTTTGAGCACCACGCCCGGGTTCATCGCCACGGCCACCCAGGGCAGTCGACCTGTGCGCGGGCGATTGGCGCCGCGACCGTGCCCCGACATCGCCCCGGCCTGCATGCCGGCGCAAAGCACGAGCTCCACCCTTTTCCACGCAGGGACGCCGCAGCCGCCGGCATGCAGGTACCACAGTTGCACGCTCGCTTCGTCGGTACGACTCGCTGGCGTACTGATGCGCGGAAACCAATACGCTCCACCGATTTCGATGCGTGCATGACGGAGCAACAGGGCACCACTGGCACCGAGACCACCGGCGAGCCGTGGAAGGGGGCCCCACGATAGGCCTGCTTGCACGCCGAGCGCCCCACCAAACCGGTGGCGTTGCGGTGGCGGTGGTGGTTGTGGTTGTGGTGGATCGGCCGTCTTGGTCGGGGGCGGCGGCCCGTCGATCTTCGGCGCCGCATCGCGCTCCAGGGCGATCGCCACGAGCAGCGCAGCGGTCCCTGTCAGCTCGTCGCAGCTCGTGCCCGGGAGCTCGCGTACCTGCTCGCCGGCATCGTTGGCGATCCGTAGGCGCAGGTTCCACGTCGATTCGGCGCCGCTGATCTCGCCGGTGACCGTCAGGGCGTCTTGCTCGGCGCGAACAGCCGCGCCCATCTGCTCATCGATACGGCGTCGAAGCTCGATTCCGTCGGGACAGCCGGGCGGAGCGTTCCAGTCGATCCGCAGCGTGTCCTGCGTTGGCTCGGCTGGCGCCGTTGCGGTCGCAACCCCTGCGGTTTCTGACTCGACGGCGGGCGCACCCGCTGGCGGAGCCGCGGGAGGTAGCCGTGCCGGCTCGCCCGTTGCCCGCTTGGGCTGGGGCAAGCCCGCCGTGATCGCGGCCGCGATCGCGATCGCGTACACCCGCTTGAGCCTCGCACGTTTCGTCTCGGGTGCCGACGCCGATCGCGATTGCACGCGACTTGCCCAGTCCCTGCGGCCTGCGCCATTCTGCCTGTGTGCACGCCGTTCTGGTCGCGCTCATGCTCGCAGGTGTGGCGCCGCAAGCGTCCCCTGCGGCCGGCAAGCCCGGCCACAGCGGGTTTTCCGATCATGATCCGAAACGCGAGGTCCGGATCCTCGGACGCGTTGCACCAACGGATGCGCCGGCGATCCCAAAGGCGACCAGCAACGGCGACTGGTCGGTCGCTGGCGGGCGGTTGGTGCCACGCTTCGCGCCTTCGCCGAAGGAGCAGATGTGGTTTCCGAAGGGCGACGCTGCGCACCTGGGCGAAGGCCTCGTGCGTGCGCGCATCGAACTGCACGGGCCGCTCGATGTCAGCCTGCTCCTGCGCCAGCGCTACCAAGGCGACCCGCCGACCGTGCTGTCCGGGTACGGGCTCTCGATCGAAGGTGAATCAGCGCGGTTGCATCGTTGGGATCGTGGGATGCCGTTACCGATGGGCCCAGAGGTTCGCCTTGGAAAACTCGATCAGCGCAGCAGCCTCGAGCTCGTGGTCTTCATGGTCGGCCCGCAGCTGATCGCGAGCATCTATGATGGGGACGGACTCCAGCTCATCGCCACGCTGGCGATCCACGATACGACCTATTCTTTCGGCTGCGTCGGCCTGCGTGTTGGGCCCAAGCACGACCCGAACTCGGCGGTGACGCTGTTGACGACAATGGACGCGACGAAGCACGCCACGCGCGTCCATGCCGTGCCTCGCTCGCCGCGCTACGGCCCGGCAACCGACCCCGAGGCCACGCCGTTCGGCAACACCCGCTATGCGTTTATCGCCGGCGCAGCCACGGCGCGCTTGCCCAAGGACCTCCGCGCGCGGGTGCAGTCCACCGTCGACGGGCGCGAGGGGGCGCGCGCGGTGCTGTTTCTCGACACCGTCGGCTTCGAGCGCCTGCGTCGGACCGGAGTCGATGTGCTCTCTGTCGACAGCAACGTGCCGTGGTCGACCTTCAATCCGGACTTTCGGCGGCGCGCGAAGAAGCAACCAAGCCGTGCCGGCCGAGGTTTCGTCCTCGAAGATAGCTACAAGGACCCTGCGCTCGTCGAACAGCTATTGCGCGCCTATCACGAACGCTATCCGGGCATCACGGAGCTTGTCGAGGTGGGACGCACGCACCAAGGACGTGCGTTGTGGGCCCTGAGGATCTCCGACGCTTCACGCACCGACGATGAGCCCGCAGTGCTGCTCGACGCAGCACACCATGGTAGTGAGCTCCTTAGCGTCGAATACGTCCTCGATGCGATCGATACACTCGTTGCTGGCTATCACCACGATGCGCGGGTGACTCGCTGGATCGACAACCTCGAGATTTGGTGTATGCCGATGGTTAACCCCGACGGCAATCACATGTTCATTCACGAATCGAGGTTTGCCATCCGCAAGAACGGCAAGGATTCGGACGGTGACGGCTACTCCGATCCATTCGAGGGCGTCGACCTCAATCGCAATTATCCGTTCGGCTGGGGTCAAACCGGCAGTTCGGGATTGCCCATGCACAAGTGGTATCGCGGCCCTGCGGCCGGATCAGAGCCGGAGACGCGCGCGATGATGGCACTGGCAGATCGCGAGCGTTTTGCCGCCGCGATCTCGTTTCACACCTTCGGGACCGAGATCTACAGCTCATACGTCGTGGGTGACACGAGCGACATGGAGCCGAACGTCTCGCGCGCAGTCGCTCGGGAGATCGTCGCCGCGGCCGATGTCCAGCCCAACGGGCGAAAATACGCCGTTCGCAGCCCCGACTACCCCGTCGCGGGGAGCGACCAGGATTGGCACACGCACGCCCACGGCACAATGGCGTTCGTGCTCGAGGGCTCGCATCACAACCCACCCCTCGATGTTCGCACGCAGGCAGTGATCGCCACCCGTCCGGTTTGGATGGCCCTCCTCGATCGCGTACTCGGTGGGCCTTGGATCGGCGGTCACGTGCGAGACGCCGCCGGAAAGCCGGTGGCTGCCACGGTGATGGTGGCGGAGGTTGTCACCGGTGCCGGCGAGCGATGGGGCACCCGTGCCCGCGACGGTCGGTTCGATCGCGCCGTAGCGAAGCCCGGGCGCTACACGCTGGTGGTTCAGGCGCCGGGACGCGCTCCGATCGAGCGGACTGTCGCCGTGGGTCGCGGGCGGGTCGACGTGGATGTCGTGCTGCCGTGAGCGAGATGGCGTATGGCCCGCGCGCGTCAGAACGCGGGCGACATGCACGACCACGGGCTCAGGCGCCTGTGCTACTGGATCCGCCGCTGGATCCGCCGCTGGATCCGCCGCCCTCGCTGCCCGCGGCCGCGCAGTCAATGGGATCGGTGCCCTCGGGGCAGAGGCCGGTGCCCTTCGGGGCCGGCTCATCACAGATCCCATCGCTCACACTCATGCACAGCTTGGTGTCGCCGCAATCCTCTGGGTCGCTGCCGTCTGCACACAGGCCGGTCCCGCTCTTGTCGTCGCAGATTCCATCGTTGCGGTAGATGCAAAAGCCGAGCGCTTCAGGCAAACCGCAAGCAACCGGCGGCGTCGCCACGCAGGTGTTGTCCGTGGTGTCGCAGACGAATCCTCTCGCGCAACCGACAACACTGCACTCCTCGCCCGCGCCTGGTAGCTCTGTGCACTTGCCTGTGTCTGGGTCGCACAGGAGTTCGGGCCCGCACAAACCGGTGCAGTCGTCGCCGGCCTTTGGATACGGCTGACACGTCGTCCCGTCGCAACGGCTCTTGCTGTCACACACGTTGAGGGGGCACGCGTCGCCGATGCCGGGGAGCGACGCGCACTCGCCCTTGTCTGGATTGCATGTGAGATCCGAGTCGCAGCCGTTGGTGTCGTGGGGGTTGCATTCGTCGCCCTTGGCGCCCGGCTTCTCACACGTGGCGACACCATCACCGTTGGGGTCGATGCACGCAAGGCCCGTTGGGCATTCGATGATGTTGGCGCATAGATCGCCAGCTCGCCGCGGCAGCTCGATGCACACGTCATTGCATCGTAGGCTCGGTCCGCAGGTATCGCCCACGGACGCAAGTCCCACGGTCCCAGCCGTCACGCAAACGTCGCCGGCTTCGCCGTCGCCGGCCAGCAGCTTGCAACGCGCGACCGCATCCTGCAATCCAGTGACGCGATCGTCGTCCTCGAGCTCGCTCGATTTCTCGCATTCAATCGCCGAGATGTAGTCCTCGAGTTTCCCGAGGCACTGGCTGTAGTACCGAAGCCCAAGCAGCTCACCCTGAGAGATCGCGTCGGCGATCGCTGGTGTCACGGCCTTGCTGCAATCGCCAGGGTCGGTCAAGCCGGTCTCACAGTCACACGACTTGTATGCGCGACAGACCACCTCGGCGATGCTGCTGGCCACGCGATCGCGACGGATCGCTACGCCTTGGTCGTCGTTCTTGCACCCCGAAGTGGATGCCGCGCCGAAGGCAGCCAGCGTAGCGATGCAGCCCAGTCCAACTCGAATTCGCCGAAGCATAGTGGTTCCTCCGACGCGCGGCCCGGGGCCAGGCCCTCACGAAGACGGGGCGCGTCGGCCCCCACGCTAACCGCTGCCAGTCCTGCCCACAAGCCGGTTGCTGCGTTGCGATACTCGGCGGCACTCGCGGCCGTGTCACCGGCGTCACGCTAGGTGGTCCATGTCGCCTCGAGCCGATCCACCGGCTCTCGAATTAAGAGTTCGGCCGCCTGGCCGATGCAGGCACGTGCCTACTGCGGGAGCCATCGAGCTCGTGACTGACGCCGCTCAGGTCGGCGGCTCGTCCGCTGCCCCTAGGACGTCGCTCGAGGCAGTTAGATCGGGGCAGCGAGGTCGGGGCAGGCGTGAGCGAACGCGGTTGCGATCTCCGCCGCCGCCGGCAGGTTCGGTCGGATCCGCTGTCACCGGTGCTCAGGGTCACCCGCGACGCGACCACGGGGCTTCAGGAGCTCGCGATTTTCCGCAGGACGAACTGCAGGATCCCACCGTGCTTCATGTACTCGATCTCGTTCGGCGTATCGACGCGGCAGATCACCGAGAACTCGGCGGTCTTGCCGCTCGGCGAGGTTGCGCGCACCGGTAGGCGCTTCTTCGGTGCAAGCCCATCGGCAATGCCGCCGATCGCAAAGACCTCATCGCCAGCGAGGCCGATGGAGTCGGCGTCTTGGCCGTCCTCGAAGCACAGCGGCAAGACGCCCATGCCGACAAGGTTGCTGCGGTGGATCCGCTCGAAGCTCTTCGAGATAACCGCGCGGACGCCGAGGAGCATCGTGCCCTTTGCCGCCCAATCGCGTGAGCTCCCCGTGCCGTATTCGCTGCCGGCCAAGACCACCAGCGGCACCCCCTCGGCCTGGTACTTTACGCTCGCGTCGTAGATCGTCATCTGCGTGCCATCCGGGAAATGCTTGGTCACGCCGCCCTCGACCCCGGGTACAAGCGCGTTCTTTAGGCGGATGTTGGCGAAAGTTCCGCGGATCATCACCTCGTGGTTTCCACGACGGGCGCCGTAGCTATTGAAGTCCCCAGGCTGTACGCCGTGGGCGACGAGGTACTGCGCTGCGGGCGAGTTCTTCGCGATGTTCCCCGCCGGCGAAATGTGATCCGTGGTGATCGAGTCGCCGAGCTTGGCTAGGCATCGCGCGCCTGAGATATCCCGCAGTGGCGCGGGCGTTGGCTTAAGGCCCTCGAAGTAGGGCGGCAGGCGCACATACGTCGAATCGCTCTCCCAGGCGAACAGTTCGCCCTTCGGGACGTCGAGTGCCTGCCATGCCGCGTCACCTGCGAACACATGGTCGTATTGTTTTTCGTACATCTCGCGGGTGACGACCTCGCGGATCGTGTCGCGGACCTCGGCGGGCGTTGGCCAGATATCGCGGAGGTAGACGTCGTTGCCGTCGGCGCCTTTGCCGAGCGGTTCGGTTGTCAAATCGAGGTCCATGTGACCCGAGAGCGCGTGGGCGACGACGAGAGGCGGCGACGCCAGGTAGTTGGCGCGAACCTGCGGGTGGACGCGCCCTTCAAAGTTACGGTTGCCCGAGAGGACCGCGGCCACGACGAGGTCACCTTCGCCAATCGCGCCAGCGACGGCCGGCGGGAGCGCGCCGGAGTTGCCGATGCAGGTGGTGCAGCCATAGCCGACGGTGTGGAAGCCAAGCGCTTCGAGGTAGGGCGTCAGCCCGGCGCGGTCGAGGTAGTCGGTGACGACCTTCGAGCCCGGCGCCAGTGAAGTTTTCACCCACGGCTTGCGCACCAACCCGGCACGAACGGCGTTGCGCGCGAGCAAACCCGCGGCGATGAGCACCGATGGATTGCTGGTATTCGTGCAGCTCGTGATCGCTGCGATCACGACAGACCCGTTTGAGAGTTCCCACGACTGCGCGCCTTCTTTGACGGCGACGGCCTTGCTGCCGCCCGGATGGCCCTTGGTCAGGAAGTCGCGGAAGTTGTTCTTGACCGCGCCGAGTGTCACGCGATCTTGCGGGCGTTTGGGGCCCGCGAGCGACGGTTCGATCGTGGCCAGGTCGAGCTCGAGGGTGGAGGTAAAGATCGGATCCGGTGTGCTGTCGCTGCGGAACAGGCCCTGGCTCTTGGCGTAGGCCTCGACGAGCTGCACCGAGTCTTCCGGTCGATTGGTAAAACGCAGATACGCCAGCGTCTCGTCGTCGATCGGGAAGAACCCACAGGTGGCGCCGTACTCCGGTGCCATGTTTGCGATCGTTGCTCGATCGGGCAGCGACAAGCTCGAAAGCCCTGCGCCAAAGAACTCGACGAACTTGTTGACCACCCCGTGCTTGCGCAGCATCTGCGTGATGGTTAGGACCAGATCGGTGGCGGTGGCCCCTTCGGCGAGTTTGCCGTGCAGCTTGAATCCGACCACCTGCGGGATCAGCATCGACATCGGCTGCCCGAGCATCGCGGCCTCGGCCTCGATGCCGCCCACGCCCCAACCGAGCACGGCCAGGCCGTTCACCATCGTCGTATGCGAGTCGGTACCGACGACAGTATCGGGATAGGCTTGGGTCACAGACCCGCGCTGTTTCGTCCAAACCGTGCGGGCCAAGTACTCGAGGTTGACCTGGTGGCAAATGCCAGTACCGGGGGGCACAGCGCGGAAGTTGGTCAGCGCGTTCTGGCCCCAGCGCAAGAAACCGTAACGCTCTCGGTTGCGTTGATACTCGAGCAGGGTATTGAGCTCCACTGCCTGGGATCGTCCGAAGTGATCGACCTGCACGGAGTGGTCGATGACCAGATCCACCGGCTCGAGCGGGTTGATGCGCTGGGGATTGCCGCCCATCGCCGCCAGCGCCTGGCGCATCGTTGCCAAGTCGACGACGACCGGGACCCCGGTGAAGTCCTGCAACAAAACGCGCGCGGGATGGAATCCGATCTCATGATCCGGTTCGGCGTGGGCTTTCCATCCCGCCGCGGCTTCGATATCCGCGGCTGTAACGGCGATCCCATCTTCGTTGCGCAGTAGGTTCTCGACCAACACCCGGAGCGAGAACGGCAGGCGATGCACATGACCGATGCCGGCCTGCGCAAGCGCGTCGAGGGCGAAGATCTCGTAGTTTCGTCCGCCGACCGAGAGGGTCTGACGGGCGCCGAAAGAGTCCTTGTTTTGATCGCTCATGGAGCTGCTCCGGGGCCGATCCGCAAGCTCTCTGTCTGCGGCCGGCCGGGGCATCTTGCCGCGCGCGCTTCGTTGCCGCAATGCCGGGGCGTCCGGCGTCACATCGGCTGTTCCCAGGTGCAGACGGGGTCGCGACACACCATCCCGTTGGGGCACTGGGCGTCGCTGGCACACGTAATGAAGCAGCCCAACGAAGTCATTCCACTGTCGGTGTAGAGGCAACTGACCTCGCCCCCGCCACCGACCGCGGCCGGACATGCGGTCGACGGCGACGCTTTGACCGGGCAGCTCGGGGCGCACATGCGGCTGTCGCCGTTCGATAGGCAGGTCGCTCCGGGCGCGGCGCAGTCGGGCGTCAGCGTGCAAGGGCCATACGGATCGCCCTCGACAAGCCCGGTCTCGGCGACCCCACCGGACGACCCCGATTCGGAGCTGCTTCCGGCTACGGAGCTGCCGCCCAGCTCATCGTCGACGCAATCACCGGCCAAATCGATCGGGGCGAGATCGCCGTAGCGCCGTCGTGATGGGCAATCCTCCGTGGGAAAACTGCAGTAGTTGGTCACCTCGCAGCGGCCAAGCTCGCCACTACGTCGACAATCCACGTCCGTGTCGCACGCGAACTGCTCTGGCTTGCACGCCCAGCCGAGCGAGGTACCGAGGGCGACGATGACCAGCAGGCGCACGCGATGCTCGCCGGGAGCATCGCATGAGCGCTGGCCTGGTGCGAAGCCCCGTCAAGTGCAGGCGTTGGCCCCGCCGGCCTTGCTCGGGCGGGCGATCGCCGCATACCCTGGCGGCCCACGATGACGACGCTCGCCGTCGACGCCCATCCCCTGCTCCGTACCGGCGCGTTTCGGGCGCGTTGGGACCGCCCGCTGGGCGAAACGCCGTCACCGCCGTGGTTGACGGGACTGCTCGCGCGTGACGCCGATGTCCCGTTGCGTGCCGACGAGGTGGTGCGCGGCGCCGTTCGCAGGTTGCTTCGGCACGGGGGCTACAAACCTTCGGGTCGTGGCAAGCCCGCGTCCGAGTACCTCTTGGCTGCAGCCGGCGAGGGCACGCTGGGGAGCATCAATACGGCGGTCGATCTCTGCAACGCGGTCTCGTTGCACAGCGGCCTGCCGATCAGCGTTGTCGACCTCGGCCGCGCGATCGCTCCGCTGCGAATCGGCATCGCGTCTCCAGACGCGGCCTATGTTTTCAACGCTTCGGGCCAGGAGATCCGGCTCACCGGCTTGCTGTGCCTCCACGACGCAAGCGGCCCGTGCGCCAACGCCGTCAAAGATGCCCAACGGACCAAGACCCACGGCGGCACGCACGAGGTGCTTTGTGTCGTTTGGGGCTCGAGCGAGCTACGCGACCACACCGATCGTGCACTTGCTTGGTATCGCGAGCTCTGCCAACGCGCCGGCGCGAACATCAGCGATGTCGAGATCGTGACCGGCTGAGTCAGATGTCGCGCGGTTCTTGCTCGATGTCGGAGACCAGCAATCGCCGGACGCTGACGTCGAGATCACCCTGAACGACGCGCATGATGCTCAAAAACTCGCCACTGCCGAGACGCAGGCGCTCTTGCAGTGCCGCGCGGGTGTGGTGGAGCAGTGACCTGCGCGCCTTTTCGATCCACCGAAATGCCGTTGTCCGATGGACGCGGTAGAGAGCGCCGACCTGATCGATGTTAAGTCCGTGCAGTACCTGATGGCGAAGAAGATTGCGCTCGCGGGGTGTCAGTCGGCCAAATGCTGCCTGCAGTGCGTCACGAAACTCGGTCCGGTAGGTCCGCTGCATGTAGTCGAGCTCGGGATCGTCGCCCGGGGATGGCAGGGCCCCGATTGCGTCGGACTCCATCGGCACCTCGCGTCCGCTCGCATGTTGGCGCGCTAGATCGACGATCATGCGTAGCGCTGTCACGCGCACCCAGCTGCGGAGATCTCCGCGTCCGGCGTAGTCGGCGATCTTTGGGCGGCGGCCGTCGTTTGCCACGAATAACTTGCTGCGGACCAGTTGGCGAAACTCGTCCTTGGCGAGGTTAATGTTGCCTGAGCGCCCGATTGCGAGGTCGATGTCACGTCCGAACTCGGTTTCAAAGGCCGACAGCGCATCGGCATTGCCGATGCTGCAACCAAACGCGAGATACAGGTCCGCAGCGCGCAGCCGTTCGAACAGGACCGGGGTTGCATCTGCGGGCAGCGCGGCCGCGACATGGGCGACGAACGCACGATCATCCGGCGCGAGGTCGCCGAGCGCCGCCCTTGCCTCGCCGACGAGCCCCACCAGGCGGTCCTCGGTGTCCGGGTGCGTCTGGAATGCGCCGCGCGCCGTGGCCGGCAAAGCGTCGAGAAAAGCAGCTGCCAGCCCTGCGCTCTCGACCATTCCGATTCGACCGTAGCGCACCCTGGTCCGGCGGCAAAGCGCGCCCGTCGATCGGCCGGAACGGCGTGGGACGGCCACGCGCGCCCGGCATACGACAGTGGCCGGGGTGGAGCGGGCTGGGAAATCCTCGCCGACGCCTGCCGGTGCCCGCGGTCGGAGTCGCGCATCATGGGGCGACGAAGGAATCGACCAACGCGCCCCGTTGCAGGAAACGTGAGAAACGGGGGCTGTCGCCCTTCGACGCCGCCAGCGCCGTATGTCACCTGGGCAGCGCTGGCGTGTGTCCATTGCGCGTGGCAACGTCAGGTCGCGTCGCATGGGATGTCCGGAGGAAAATCAGGTCGCCGACTTTGTGCGCGGCGAGCTTGACCGCGAGGCGCGTGGAGAGATCGAGCGTCATATTGACGGCTGCCCCGCGTGCTGCCGCGTCGTTGGTGACCTCGCGCGCATTTTCGAGGAGCCCGTCGAGGGTATCGAATCGCTCGAGGGTGTTTCGGAGACGTTGCAGACTGAGCCGGCCGGCGGTGAGCCGTCCGCACGGCTGGGCAACGCGTACTTGCCGGACGGATCCAGGCTTGGGCGCTACGTCGTGCTGTCGCGCGTCGGTGCCGGCGGCATGGGCGTGGTATTTGCCGCGTACGACCCCGAGCTCGATCGCAAGGTTGCAATCAAGCTGATGCGCACCGCGCCGGGTGGCTCGGGTTCGAAGGCGATGTCCGACCTGCGCACTCGCCTTCTCCGCGAGGCGCAGGCGATGGCGAAGCTCAGTCACCCGAACGTGATTACCGTCCACGACGTTGGCACATTCGAAGGCCAGGTGTTCGTGGCGATGGAGTTCATCGACGGCAGTACGTTGGCGCAGTGGCTCGGCGAGCGGAGACGATCATGGCGCGAAGTGCTGCAGGTCCTGCTACCCGCGGGGCGGGGTTTGGCAGCGGCCCACGCGGCGGGACTCGTTCACCGCGACTTCAAGCCCGACAACGTCTTGCTCGGCCGCGACGGTCGCGTGCTCGTCACCGACTTCGGCCTCGCACGTCCGGCCGCCGGAAATACCGATGCGTTTGCGTCAGCGGACTCGCTGGTCGGCGGTTCACGTGCGCTTGGCTTGACGCTCACGCAGACGGGCGCGCTGGTGGGTACGCCGGCTTACATGGCCCCGGAGCAGCTGGCGGGCGGCCGTCCCGACGCGTGCTCGGATCAGTTCAGCTACTGTGTCGCGGTCTACGAGGGGCTCTACGGGCACCGGCCGTTTCCCGGCCGTGTGTTGTCGGAGCTGATCGCGAGTGTCAGCGAGGGGCGCGTACGTTCCGCGCCACGGGAATCGTCGGTGCCGCGGTGGCTGCGTCGTGCGCTGCTTGTCGGACTCTCCATCGATCCGACCGACAGATATCCGTCGATGGTCGAGCTGCTTGCCGAGCTCGTGCGCAATCCGTATCACCCCTGGCGCCAGGTCGCCGCGCTGGCCCTGCCTGCGGTGGTCGCCACGGCGGCGGTCGCGGCCTACGAGCGTGAGGAGCTTGGGGTGACGCCCTACTGCCAAGACGTCGCCGAGCAGCTCGAGAACGTGTGGGATGAGGCTCGTCAGGAGCAACTCGACGAGGTCATCACCAATGGCGGCAAACCCTACGCGGCGACCACAATTGAGGCTTTGCATCGCCGGCTCGATCCGTATGCCGCCCAATGGCTGTCGATGCAAAGTCAGGCATGCCGTGATGAGGTCGAAGGGGCGCGGCCGCCCGCCGTTCTAGTTTTGCAGATGACTTGCCTCGATCGCCGGCGCGACGCGCTGCGTGCCGCGACCGACGTATTGCTCGCAGGTGGAGAACAGACGATCGAAAATGCGATCGAGATCGCCGAGAATCTCCCGGCGATTGAGATTTGTGGCGACCTCGACGCACTGATCGCGCGCGAACGTTCACGCGATGACGTCGACCCCGATCAGGCGCGTGAAATCGACGCCGCGCTCACGCGGGCCAAGGTCCTGGGCGAGGCGGGGGACTTTCGCGCGGCGGCGATCGAGGCCAGAGCTGTCGTCGCGCGCGCTAACGCGATTGGGTACGCCAGCGCCGAGGCGGAGGCGTTGCTGACTGATGCGACCACAACGGAGTTGTTGGGCGACGTTGCTGCGGCGGAAGCCGGCTACCACCAGGCTCTTTCTTCCGCGCTCGCCAGTGCCAGCAGTGAAACCCTGGTAGGAGCGTCGCTCCGCCTGGTCTGGGTCACCGGCGCCAGATCGCGTCAGCTCGTCGAAGCGTCGCGATGGTACGCGCATGGGAAGGGTGCGCTCGATCGGATGGGAGGCGATCCAGACCTCGGCTCCGAGCTCGAACGAGCCATCGGAAGCGCGTACCTCGAACACGGGGACCTCGAACGCGCGGAGCAACACGTGCGCGAGGCGCTGCGAATTCGCGAGGAAGCGTTCGGTCCTCAGCACGTGAGTATTGGATCGTCGCTCGGCACTCTCGGAGGGGTGCTCATGGCGAAGGGGTCGTGGACCGAGGCCCGTGCCGCGTTCGAACGCGCGCTCGAGCTCACGCTCGCTGAGTACGGTCGGGGCCACCCCAACGCCGCAGCAGCGCTCAACAGCATGGGCATCGTGATGAGCGAACTCGGAGATAAGCGCGCGGCGAAGACGCATTTGGAACAGGCGCTTGCGATCTGTGAGGCTGCGCTGACGCCCGAGCATCCCACGTGCAACCTCATGCGCCACAACGTCGCGAGCGTTCTAGCCGACGTCGGCGAGCATGATGCCGGGCTACGAATCGCGCGTCGGGTGCTTGAAATCGCCGAGCGCATCGATCCCACGGAAGTAGCGTCCGCCCATGCCAGTCTCGGCGTGCTCCTCGAGACGGCCGGCCGACACGAAGCAGCGAGCGTCGAGTTTCAGCGGGCCATCGATATGGCGATCGCTCAGTTCGGTGAGTCGTCGCCGACGGTAGCCATCTACCAACACAACGCGGCCGGAACCATGATGTCGCTCGGTCGACACGACGAGGCGCTCAGGCTCGTGCAGGCAGCGCTCGCGACTCGCGAGCGCGCGCTAGGGCCCGAGCATCCCCGAGTTGCGAGCTCCTACGTGCGCCTGGCTGAGATTCAACTCGCACGTGGGGAGCTGAACGAGGCGAAGGCAGCTGCGGACCGCGGCCTGGCCATGCGCGAAGGGGAACCCGACCCTACGCTCCGCGCCGAGGCCCGGTTTGTCAGCGGTCGCGTGCGCTGGGCCCTGGCGAGCGATGACGCCGGACGACAGGCGGGGCGCGACGATGTCGAGCAGGCGATTGCAACCGGGGGCAACGACACCGCCAAGCTCGCAGAAATGCGCGATTGGCTTGGCCAGCATCCCGCCTCGCGACCACGGCGCGCGGTGCAGCCGTAGGCTGGTCCACGCGCGGGCGAGCGCGCAAAGGCTGCCGACCAAAGCAGGATTTGCCGGCCCGGTGACGCGGCAGGCGGGGGGAAGGGCGCGACTTCGACGAACGTGCGTTGGCACGTAGGGTGCACAATGACGCGCGTCCATGTCGAAGCAACGTCCCATTCCCGCCGTTCGCAAGTTCATGTCCGCTGCGCCACACACGATCGGCGTCGATCAGACGATGGAGCACGCGCACCAGATGATGCGCAAATTCAAGATCCGCCATCTCCCGGTCTTGTCGGCCGAGCGGCTCGTGGGTTTGGTCTCCGACGGCGACTTGCACCTCGTGGAGACGTTACGTGATGTTGACCCAAAGAAGATCCTCGTCGAAGAGGCGATGAGCGACCAGGTCTACTCGGTGCACCCGGACACGCCGCTCGACGAGGTCGTGAAGGAGATGGCGCGCCACAAGTACGGCTCAGCCATCATCGTGGATAACCATCACGTCGTGGGCGTGTTCACGACCGTCGATGCTTGCCAGGCATTCGCGGAGATGCTGCACACCCATCTTGTCTGACGCGCCTGGCGAGGCGATCAAGCTGCGCGTTGGGGCTCCGCCAGCAGATAGCGCAGCACCAACTCCGTGACTTCGTCGGCAAGTGCATCGTTACCGAGTGTCCGGGGGCGATCGAGGACCGCCGCGTGAATCACCGCTTGCACGCTGTGCACGAGGATGAACACGGCGATCTCGAGGTTCTCCGGACGCAGGCGCTCTTGCCGGCGCTCGAGTTCGGCGCGGATCAGCTCGATCATCATCCGATCGACCTGGGCAATGCGCTCGAAACCCGTGATGCGCGGTGCGCTCTCGATCAGCACGCGGTGGAGCTGCGGAGCGGCCGCGTGTGCGCGCAGAAGTGCCTTGATCAGCCCGGTGACGGCGACGTCGAGGGGCCGATCGCGGAGGGCGGCAACTTCTGAAACGATCATTCCAGTCGTCTCGGCCATGTGTCTTTCACATAGTGCCGTGACGAGCGCTTCCTTGTTTGGGTAGTACTGGTACAACGATCCGATGCTGACGCCCGCCCGCTTGGCGATGGCGTTCGTGGTTGCGCGGTCATAGCCCACTTCGGCGAGGACTTCGGCCGTGGCGGTGAGGATGGCCTCCACCGTAGCGAGCGCCCGCGCTTGCTTGGGGGCTTTGCGGATCACTTCGGGAGTCGTGACGGTCGACATGGTCCTCTGGGGTCTTTGGGGGTCAGAACGCCCCGCGAACGGCGAACCCGACGCTGGTCGGGTCGAAACGGGGTCCAAAGGCTGCATGGCCACCGACCCGGTTTCGCTTCGCTCGTCGTGCACCAATCGCCACCAGTGCGGCGCCAACCGCCACCGCCGCGCCCCCAACGGCTGCGCTGGCCACCATCACGCGGTCGCCCAAGTGCGCGCGAGCGAGCTGATCGCGGCGTTCAGGCTCGTCGCCAAGCTCACCCAGCTGATCGATACGACCGGCTGCCCGTTGGGTGGTGAGCACGCCGGCGGTCACGCCACCGGCGATCGTGCCGACCCCCAACGCGATCAAAACCCCACCGCCGGCAAGCAGTCCCACCTGACGGTCTTGCTTGCGCGGCGCGGTGTCTTCCGGGCGCCTCGGAATCGGTTTGGCGGAGGCGGCCTCGGCGCGCTGGATCTCTTGTTCGAGTTGTGACTTGCGAGCGAATGCGGCGTCGATGTCCGCAGGCTCCGTGCCGTCGAGTCGGGCGTCGTCGATGTAGCGCTGCATGAGGTCGCGCGCCTTCTTCAGGCGCAGGACGTCTTTGTCTTGGGCGTACGCCTTTTCTTGGGCGCGCGCGATGTTGTAGACGATGGCATTGCGCACTGTGCCCGCGCCTTCGATGGCGCGCGCCTTGCCGTATGCACGTTGCCAGCGCTCGATCGCGCAGTCGTAGTCAACCGTCTCGTAGCAGATGAGACCCTCTTCGTAGAGGCCTTCGGCCTCGGCCATCGCGGGGTCCACAGGCGCTTCGGCGGTGGTCGTTGCTTCGGGGGGCGCGGCAAAGGCCGAGCGCTCGCCGGTGGCGATGACCACTGCCAGACCGAGAAGCCATACGCGTGCGATCGGGTTCATGGTGTCACCAGGTTCGCAGGCGAGCGACGCGATTGGGAAGGGCGAGCCAGATTTCAGCGAAGGAGCCGCCATCCGACTTTGCGCGGAGATCACGCACGTCCTGGAACTCGTAGATGTAGGAGAGTGCCGGCATGTCGTTGTCCCATACGTTCGAGATGATCCCGACTTGGCCGGTGGCAGAATCGAGCACGAGCAGGTCGACGCCGTCTTCCCCGTCGAACTCCCCGGCAACGGTGGCTGCTGGAACGACCCCGTCGAAGGTCGCCCTCGGTTCCTCGCCGGGGGCGAGGATCTTCATGCCGCCTGTGACGGCCACTGTCAGCAGGGCCACCTTCGTTCCATCGTCCAGGAAGATCGCGTCCGCAAAGACGGCCTCCGGGCGTTCCAATCCCTGGTTCATCACGGTGGCTACCCATGATCCTGCGTCGTCCTCTCGATAAAGCCGGTAGAGCTCGCCCGAATCCGGGTTGCTGATGAACAGATCGCCCGACTGGGCGTACTCGCCCAGCTCGCGCGGTACAGCGAGGCCTCCGGGGATGAACGACGGCGACCACTGGAGCGCCGTCGCCTCCGCACGAGTGTTGTTCACATCAACGGCGGTTGGAGTGAACAGGCCTTCCACCGTCAGGAGCACCAAAATGCCCGTATCGAGAGACTCTGCGATGGCACGAACTTCGGGGAGAGGCCCGGCGGCGCCCGCGATCGTGAAGTTCGACGATGCGCCGTCCTTGAATCCCCAGTTGGCTATGCCGTTCAACTCGCCGCCGCTTGCATAGACCAGGGCGTTCTGCCACCAGGTCGGGTACAGCGAGGTCCAAATGCCCGTGGCTGAAACTTGCACGGGCGCCGTTTCGTTGTAGTTGTTCCCACCCGTGTCGAGGTTCGGTTCGGCAATGAATACTTTCAGGCTGCCGTCCTCCGATAGCGCGACAAGGTCCTCGAGACCGTCGCCTGACTGGTCACTGAACGCGATGCGAGAGATTTCCTCGCCTGGGAAGTAGTCGCAATCGGCGTAATAATAGGCTCCCAGGTTGATCTGGTAGCCGCACTGGGGCCCGGTATCCCAGCCCGTATCGACCGGTACGGTGGTCGCGCCGGCACTCCCGTCGTCCTCGCCCACGTCGTCCTCGCCCACGCTTCCGCCGGAGGTGGCCGGCTTGCCGCTTTCCCCGTTGGACGTTGTCCCGCCGTCGGGCGGAGGCGGAGCCACGGTACGTCGCGCGAGCCGGACGGCATCGCCGTCGCTCGTCGCGATCAGGATTTCCGGCACACTGTCGCGGTCGACATCGCTTAGCACAGTGCCCGCGGCGCCCTGAAGGCCGAGCGAGCCGCCGTAGATGAGGTTGCCGTCGCCATCGTTGTCGAACAAATACACATCCCGGTGTCCATCCGGCGGACCTCCGGCGATCACCAGCTCGGCATCGTCATCGTCATCGAGGTTGTCGGCGACAAGGGTATCGGGCACCCAGCCGAGGTCGTAGACCTTCTCGGGGTGCGACCAGCGATCCTGTGACGCGCCGGCCCCCGTCGTCTTTCCGAGCGTGCGCCATATCTCGCCCTGCGCCGTGGCGCTGACAACGTCGAGGTAGGCGTCATTGTTGATGTCGACGAGCACGAACTTCTGCGGGGCAGGACCCACGGCGATTCCTGCCGAGGCCGAGAATTTCCCGTCGGCGTCACGCCCGAACGTGGTCACTTCGTCGTTGCTGGCGAGCGCGACGTAGGCCGTCGTCGGTACGCCAGTCGCGTCACGAACGGTGAGAATGTCGGTCGGATCGCTGATGTGCGTCTCGATCCACGTTGGTTCAAATCCGGCGCCCTCGGTGCGCCTCGCCACGCGGATCCCGCTGTCACCGAGGACGGCGATGTCGGCGAGCCCGCGGTCGTCATCGACGAAGTCGCTGATCGCCGGTGCACGCGCGCCGCCCACTGGTTCAGCCACGGATTCGATCGACAACGCGCCGCTCTGGTCGAGCAGGATCACGTGGACCGCTCCATCGTTGGCGGTGACGACGAGATCCGCCCAACCGTCGCCGTCCACGGCGCCGATGCCAACTGACGTCGGAACGAAATCGAGATCAATGCGATCGAAGCCGACTGCTTCGAAGGTGCCATCTGCATGGCCGAGCCGGATCGACAACGAACGACTGCCACGATCGATGCTCACGATGTCGCGCAACAGATCGTGATTGACGTCGCCCACGGTGAGCGCGGCGGGGTCATCGCCGACGCTGATCTTCTCGGGGATGACGGCGAAACAGTATTCACCGACGCTAGCGCCGGTTGCACAGCGCGCCGGGCCGCCGCAAACGCCGTAGCTGCATGTATCGCGATCGCACGCGGCGTCGCTCGTGCACGGCAACCCTCGGGAGGAGGCTTTGCCATCGAAGCAGGCGGCCGCGCCCAGGGCGCACGATAAGAGCCCGACCCAGCGCGCCCGCGATATGCCTGCCCGATTCATGTTCGTCGCCTAGATCGTAGCAACAACCCCTCGCGAGCGAGGGCGCTGTCCCGTTTGTGGTCCGTCAAGTGTTTCGCCGCCTCGACCGAGCGGGGATGGGGATATGCCTCCTTCCCCTCAGCGCCTGAACGATTACGCCGCTTCTGCGGCGGTTGCGATCTGTGCAAGGCCCATCTGGAGGCCAAACCGCGGGCGTAAGGTCACCAGTGGTTCTTGTTCGACGGGGTGGCCCGGGACCAACCAGGGGCGAAATCGCTGCAAGACCGTCGCGACGATGAGTTGCGCCTCCATCATCGCGAAGCCGTTGCCGATGCACTGGCGCGGCCCGCCGCCGAACGGGAAGTAGGCGTACCTTGGTCGTGACTCCTCGAGGGTAGCGACGAAACGGTCGGGATCGAACCCCTCGGGGTTGGGCCAGAGCTCGGGGTGGCGGTGGGTGAGGTACGGCGACAGCAGTACGAGTGTGTGCTTCTTGATCTGATAACCCATCACGACATCGTCGGCGACGCAGCGGCGATCGATGATCCAAGCCGGTGGATACAGGCGCATCGACTCCTTGACCACCTGCTGGAGGTATCCGAGGCGTGGCAGATCATCCGCGCTGGGCTGCCGCCCGGCGAGCTCGCGATCTAGCTCCGCTCGGAGTCTGCGCTCGACATCGGGGTGCCGGGACAAGAGGTAGAATGTCCACGCCAGCGACGTCGCGGTGGTCTCGTGACCTGCGAGGAAGATCGTCATGACCTCGTCCCGGAGCTGGCGATTCGTCATCGTCTCGCCGGTGTCGGCGTCGCGCGTTTCCATCAGCATTCCGAGTAAATCGTCGCGTTGTTCGCCGTCCCGTCGTCGCCGAATGATCGCGTCGATCACGGCGTCGAGTCGGCGGGAGGCCTCCCACGCGCGCAGCGTACCGAGCGTCGGGAAACCGATGGGTAACAGGCTGTCGATGGCTCGGTCGGCCCAGTGGTTGAGACGCGTAACCGCCTCGCCGATCTCTCCCGCGTTGGTGTCGACCTCGGTGCTGAGCAGCGTCTGCCCCACGATCCGCAGGGTTAGAGATGCCATCTCCGCCGCAACGTCGACGGTGTTGCCTTGGCCAGCGATGTCGTCCCAGCGCGCGAGCATCTCGCCAGTTTGATGGACCATGATCTCGCCGAATGCGGCGATCTTCCGCCGGTGAAACGCGGGCTGGGCGATCCGCCGTTGCCGACGCCAGAAGTCGCCCTCGCTCGTCAGCAGGCCCGATCCGAGGAAGGTGCGAAGAACGTCATAGGCGCGGGTTTGTTTGTCGTAGTTGTGGTTGTTGTCAACGAGCACGTGCTTGACGGCTTCGGGATGGCGCACCAACGCGGCTTGCATCGGGCCGACGCGGAAGCTGACAACGTCGCCATGGCGATGGGCCGCGTCATTGAAAAACCGTAACGGGTCGCTGCGCAGCAGTGGCATGACGCCCATCGGGTGGCGCGTGGAAAAGCGCGGCGGTAGTGGCGGGGTCCCATTCGACATTTGGCTCGACATCGGCGATGTTGAATCTGAGCGAGATCTCAGGTTAGTAAACTCGCCTTTGCAGCGCCTCCATCGCCCGGCCGCCGCCAGGTCTCGGCCCCGATTGGGCGATCGAAACCGAGAGAGCCCTCAGGTTTTGCGCGTATTGCGCAGCGCGGATCAGCGCTTGCGGATCTCAGCGTCGAGCTGCCGATCGATCGCGTCGAGCTCCCGCATCTTCCGATCGAAGTCGGCGCTGGACATCAGGGCCTTGCGGTCCTTCGTTCCCTCGAGGGCCTTTGCCTTGGCGAGGGCCTTGAACCCGAAGTAACCAGCGGCCGCCGCCATCCCGATCATTGCCACGGGAAACGCCACCTTGAGTAGCACAGCTGCGGCGAACAACCCACCCAGCGTGAGCAGAACCGCCTTCACAATCGTCAAGCCGGTCTTGTCGTCGTCAGATGCCACGGAGTCCCCGAGGATAGTCGGCGATCCCCAGGTCGGCAACCCCGCTTCCCGCCGCTCCCCGCGCGCGGGTGATCCGACCCACGGGTGAGACGATTGCGAATTCACGTGGTGGCATACCTTGCGGTGGCGAGCGGTATGTCGAGCTTGCGCATGGTGTGCCAGACGGCATTTCTACAGCGACGCTGTTTAGGTCTCGCGGCCGCCCGGACGTTGCTTCGATCGGCTCGCGCCTCGTTGAGTCAATGCCCCCAACAGAGTTCCCCGCCCACGGCATGTGACCGGATGTTCTACGCGCGATAGACAACACGGGGCTGACAATGAGAGCTGCCGCTCGCTGAGCGTCCGAGCGCGCGGCCCGTTGTGGGCGTACGATACCGCGCGCCGAAAAAGGACGAGTCCAATGCGTCGACCCCTGAGCACAACCCTGTTTGCCCTCACCCTCGTCGCATGCGGTCGACCGACCAGCACAACCCCGCCGGGCCACGCGGAATCCACGGCGCCGCTGACAACGTCGGGCGAACCCGCCGATTCGCCGGACACGTCGCCGCCGCTCGCGATGGACCGCGACGTCGTTACCGGCAAACTCGACAACGGACTCACTTACTACATTCGCCACCACGAGAAGCCCGAAAACCGCGTGCTGCTGTGGCTCGCCGTCGACGCGGGCAGCGTGCTGGAAGACGACGATCAGCGAGGTCTCGCCCACTTCGTCGAGCACATGGCTTTCAACGGAACGAAGCGCTTCGCCAAGAACACGTTGATCGACTTCCTCGAGAAGGCAGGGATCGATTTCGGTGCCGACCTCAACGCGTTCACGTCCTTCGACGAGACGGTGTATCAGCTTCAGGTTCCGACGGATGATCCCGGAGTCGTCGCCAAGGGCCTCGACATCCTCGAGGATTGGGCCTCGGCGATCTCGTTCGACGGCCAAGAGGTGGAGAAAGAGCGCGGAGTCGTCGTCGAGGAGTGGCGACGGGGTCGCGGCGCCTCTCAAAGGGAGTTCGACAAACAGTGGCCGGTTTTCTTGAAGGGGTCGAAGTACGCGGATCGCAAGCCGATCGGGGAAAAAGAGATCCTCGAGAAAGCCCCGGTCGCCGCGCTGAAGCGCTTCTACGACGACTGGTACCGGCCAAATCTCATGGCCGTCGTCGTTGTTGGCGATGTCGACCCCAAGGCCATGGAGAAGGAAATTCGCGCTCGCTTCGCCCCCCTCAAGAATCCCGCGAAGGAGCGTCCGCGTCCTGCCGTGCCCGTTCCGATGCTCGACCACACGCGCGCGCTTGTGTTCACCGATCCGGAGATGAGCCAAACCAGTGTCGAGATCTCGATCAAGGGCGAGAAGCAAGAGCTGCGGACGGAGAACGATTACCGCGTGCGACTGATCGAGGGCCTGTTCCACGGCATGCTTCGGGCGCGCCTCGACGAGATCCGACAGAAGCCAGATGCGCCGTTCGTGTTCGCATTCACTTCCACCAGCACCACGGGTAGGGCGGTCGACGTCTTCAACCTCACCGCGGGGGCGAAGGCTGGTCGTGTCGAAGATGCGCTGTCGACGATTCTCACGGAAGTCGAGCGGGTGAAACAGCACGGCTTTCTCGCCAGTGAGCTCGAGCGCGAACGCGCTCGTAGCCTACGCCAGGCAGAGCGCAATGCCGCCGAAAAAGCCACCGTGGACGGTCGGGCCTATGCGTTTCGCACCGTGCGGCATCACCTCGAGCGGCGCACGATGGTCAGCCGCGATGACGAGCTCGCCCTCACCAAGCGGATGCTGCCAACGGTCAAGCTCGAGGAGATCAACGCGCTCGCGGGAAGGTGGACGAGCCAGAAAGATCGGTTGATCGCAGCATCCGGACCGGCGCGGGACAAGATCCCGGGCGAGCGCGAGCTTCTCGCGCTCGCCGCAGGAGTGGCGAAGACGAAGGTCGCCGCCTACCAAGACCACGTCGAGAGCGGCGAACTCATCGCCCACGCGCCCACGCCCGGTGCGGTGACCAAGAAAGAAGAGATCCCCGAGATCGGTGTCACGGTGTGGACGTTGTCCAACGGCATCAAGGTCGTGCTGAAACCCACCGACTTCAAGAACGACGAGGTGCTGTTCGAGGCCTTTAGTCCCGGTGGGCATTCTCTTGTGCCGGATCGACGCTTTCGTTCGGCTCAGTTCGCGGATCAGATCGTGATGCGTAGCGGCGTCGGCGATCACGATGCGGTCGCCCTGCGAAATCTCTTGGCCGGCAAGATGGCGACGGTTTCACCGTTTATCGGCGAGCTCGAAGAGGGTATCCGCGGCAGCGCGTCCCCGCGGGACCTCGAGCTCGCGTTCAAGCTCATCTACCTCAACATCACCGCTCCGCGCGAGGATGAGGCCGCGTTTGATTCGTGGCGGGCGGCGAGCAAAGAATTCGTAAAGAACCGCGACCTTGCGCCCCAGCGGGTGTTCTTCGAGCAGCTCGGGGCGTTTGCGGCCGGAGATCACTTCCGCAGACAGCCGCTGTCGACAGAGGTTCTCGACGACGTCGACATGAAGGCCGCCCTTCAGATCTACCGCGAGCGGTTTGCCGATGTCAGCGATCTGACGTTCATGTTCGTCGGTAACCTCGACCTGGCAAAACTCGAACCACTGGTCACGACGTACCTCGCAAGCCTGCCGAGCGCGAAGCGCACTAAGGAGAAGTGGAAGGACGTCGGCGTCCGAGCGCCGGCCGGCGTAAAGAAGCTTGCGGTTCGCAAGGGGCAGGATCCCAAGAGCTTCGTTTCCCTCGAATTCCACGGCAACGTCCGCTGGACTCCGGAGCTCGAGCTTGATCTCGACATCTTGGCCGAAGTGCTCGACATCCGTCTGCGCGAGGTTCTGCGCGAGGACATGAGCGGCGTCTATAGCGTTTTTAGCAACGGCTCGATCCAGCGCCGGCCAAAGCAACGCTACGAGTACAGGGTTGGTTTCGGCTGCGCGCCAGAAAACGCGGATCGTCTTCGCAACGCGGTGTTCGAGATCGCCACCTCGATTCGTAAGGATGGAGTCGCCGCGGAAGTGGTCGAGAAAGTGCGAGAGAAGCGGAGGCGCGCGCTCGAGACCCAGCTCAAAGAGAATCGCTTCTGGCTCACACAACTCGCGCGCAGCTATCGTTTCGGCACGGACCCCAAAGAGATCCTCCAGTTCGAGAAGAGGCTCGAGCGCATCACGCCGCCCAACGTCAAGGCCGCGGCGAAGCGGTTTATCAACACCAAGTCGTTAATCGAGGGGCGCCTGTGGCCCGAGGCGGGTGATGCGGTTGCCACGGACACCGCAGACACGCGAAAGCCGGCCGCTGACTGAAGGCGTCCGTCTGCTAGCAGGGTGCGGAAGAACGCGAAGCGTTCTTCCGGACACCCTGCTCCGTGC
>CADEGN010000067.1 GCA_902826865.1 uncultured Myxococcales bacterium | reverse complement strand
GACGATTGCGACGTCATCGTCCCGATTCTCGTAGCGATGGACCCCAGAGTAGACTTGGCGAACTTCCGACGGGTCCACTGCGATCTCGCACTCCTCTGCGAGCTCGCGCGCGGCAGCTTGGGTGATCGGCTCACCCGGCCGAACATACCCGCCCGGCAGGGTGTGATCCCGGCGGTATGAGTTCTTGACCAGCAAGATCTCGCCCGCGTTCCACACCGCGATCAGGGCACCGCGCGTATGCGGGTGCCGCACGCCCCACCAAGCCCGCAACATCCGATGGGCAACCTTGAATGCCACCTGGAAACCCAGGTCGACGAGCGTGGGGCCAGCGATACCGTCCGCCGGACCGCGCCCGCCTGCGGGGTCGTTCACGCGATGAATGGAACCACGGAATTGCGACCTTCGTCCATCACATTCGCGCCCGGTCGAGTTCGCAAGTTTGGTCGCATTCCACATGGCGAAGGCTCTCTCCCGCCTCACGCTCGTGAACATCGATCACGATGGGTTCGGCGGGCATCTGCGTTGATACGACCCGACGGCTTGCTGCCACTGTCAGTACCGTGTCGTTGGTGGGACATGGTGGCCGCGGATGAGTGACAGTCGCCGGCGGCGGGGGCATGGACGCCTGTCCCGCGGTGTAGGACCCACAAACGGACGCATCGTCGATTCGTTGGTGTGGCTGCAACCGGCAGCACTGGGTCGAGCAGACATAGGCGGTAGACCCGGATTGAACCCACGATCCGTGGTACGGCCGCGACGGTGCGTGATATCGTCGGGACGATGGAGCGTCACCCCGGGATCTTCGTCGGCCTGGCGGTAGGCCTGGGTTGCAGTCTGTTGCAACCGTATCCGGGCGGTGGTGATCCGGCCGACGCTGTGGCGGCCAGCGACGATGATGGACCCTCTCCGTTCAATACGGGTGATCCTCAGGATCCCCTCGACGATCCTGCGACCGACAGCACGATCACCGTGGTATCGAACCTCGATCGCGCGGTGTCCGTGCCCGGAACCGCGTTCACCATCGATCTGGGCTTCGTCGCGAAGAACGCCAACGTCGTCGGTGGCGGGATCCGCTTCCCCGGCAGCGAGGAGGTGCAGTGGACCTTCATCGACGGCCTCCGGGGCGAGAAGAGTGGCACCCTGCAGTTCGGCTACGTCGTCGACATGGACGTGTGTGAGGACATTCCGAACCTGTGCCACGAGATCATGACCACGCAGTTCGCCGTGGCGGAGAACACAGGGCGCGCCGACGTCGACAAAGACGGCACGCCCGACGGTCAATACGTGGTGTCGGAGGGAGTCGAGGTTCCCATCGTCTTGCAATGCGCGACGTGCGACTCCACCTCTTGCCAGGACTTGCTGCCTATTGGCGAGTGCTACTACTGCGGTCAACCGCAGATCTGCAAGGACTACTTCGATCGCTGTCTAGCGGAAGGCAGACCCAACGCCGGGACCGACGAAGCCCAGCTCTTCGACCGGTTGTTCGGACCCGAGGGCGTGTTGTGGAACAACGAATCGGGTTGCGCGCTGGGCGAAAACGCGTGCGACAATGCTCAACAGAATGCGAGTGCCTTGCCCGATGAGTGCGGCCTATAGAACCTCGCGTGTCCTGGTGGCTGTCGCGCTGGCGCTTGTGCTGGCGACACCTGCAAGTGCAGCACCCACGCCGGCGACCGAGCCGGTCGCGGCCGAGCCTGCCGCGGGCCCACCACCGGGCGGCGAGCCCCCGCCGGCCGGACCCGCCACCGAAGAGGCGCCGCCGGCATCGGACGAGCCCGCCGAGGGCGATCGCGCAGAAGCGGCCGCCGCGTTTCTCGAGGGCTCGAAGTACTACGAGCTCGGCCAGTATCCGCGCGCCGTCGAGGCGTTCGAACGCGCGTGGGAACTCAGCCATGAACCGCTCTTGCTCTTCAACCTCGGCCAGGCCCATCGGAAATGGTACGACGTCGAGCCCGACATCGAGCATCTACGCCGCGCCCGAGTCGCGTTCGAGAACTATGACAAGCGCATGGCGGGCTCGCCTGGTTATGACGCCAAAGAGATCGCAGGATTTCTCAAGGAGCTCGACGCGCAGATCTCGGACGCCGAGCTCAACCGCGAGACGAAAGAAGAGCGAGCCGCCCGTGCGCGCGAGGAGGCCGAACGGCGCCGCCTGGAGCTGGAGCGTCAGCGTCGCGAGATCCGAGCGTTGCATGGCTCGGGCATCAGCCTGCTCACCCTCGGCAGTTTGACCTTCGCGATGGGCATCGCCGGGATGCTCACGCGGGTCGCCAACCGCGTCGTGCTCGACCAGGCGTCGGGAGGACCACGTGCGATCAATCTGTCGAGCGCGGCGGAGGACGCCAAGCGCCGCAACGCGTTCCTCGTCGGCGGTCAGATCGCCTACAGCGGTTTCATCATCGGCGGTGTGCTGCTGCCGGCCGGCATTGCCCTCGAGGTCGTCGCCCGCGTGCGCGAGCGGCGGACCTTTGGAGGGCCGGCCAAGCGACGCGCCGATGTTGCGCTCGGGGTCGATGGCACCCTGACTGTGCGGTTCTGAGCCGCCCCGCGAGGTGCCCGGGAGCGCCACCGAGCTCGCGACGGCGTCGCGCCAACGCAGAGCGAACGTGAGGAGCCACCCACGGGGCGGCAGCGGCGCGGCGCGCCCCGTGGACGGGCTTCGGATAACCTGCGCCCAACCGGGAGTCGAGAGCGCATGGGCGTCACGTTCGAAGAATTTAGGGCCGGTCTCGAGGAGCGGGAGCAACGGCGCAAGCTGCTATCGAGTAACGGGCGTCCGTTCTTCGTACTCATCAGCCAGCAGTTCAGCCGGTCGGAGATCGAATCCCTGTGCGATACGGCGACGGCGATCCGTCGTCTCGATCGCCAGCTGGATGGCCGCGACTTCCTACGCAACGTGCTTCGCGGCCAGCGGATCATGAACCTGTTTGCCCAACCGAGCACGCGTACCGCGGAGTCATTCGTCGCTGCAGCGGACAAGCTCGGCGCGATCTCTCGCATTGTCAGCGACCTGCGTACGTCGTCGTTTTCGAAGGGCGAGTCCGTCGAGGACTCGGTCCGCACACTGTCGAGCTTTTTCGACGCGATCGTCACGCGACATAGCGACGACGAATTCGCCATGCGTGCCGCCTGGGCACTGTCACAAACCGGGCGCCCCATCCCAGTCATCTCGGCCGGCAGCGGAAAGAGCCAACACGTTACCCAATCGCTGCTCGACATCTACACGCTGCGATACTCGTTCTCCCAGCGCGGAGGCGTGGACGGCAAGAACGTGGTGATCATCGGCGACATCGCCCGCAACCGGGCTGCGCGCTCGCTGGCCTACCTACTGACTCGATTCGAAAAGCCGCGGATCTTCTTCGTCTCGCCGGCCGCGTTCGCCCCCGACGACGAGCTGCTTTCGTACCTCCGCAGGCATGAGGTCGAGAACACCACGCGCAGCGCCCTCGGCCCGCTGCTGCGCGAGGTCGGCCATGATATCGACGCGATCTACGTCACTCGACTGCAGCAGGAATGGGACAAGGGCGGAGGAATCCCCGATTCGGGCGAACGCGGCAGCAGCGAGGAGTTCGTGATGGAGCCGAGCTACCGCAAGCTCGTTCGCCCCGACTGCGTGTTGATGCATCCACTACCTCGGATCAACGAGCTACCTGAGAGCTGGGAAGATCACCCGGGCTTCGTGGTGTGGCGACAGGTCCGCAACGGGATGTGGATCCGCGCCGCGCTATTCGCCGCAGTCAATGGTGCGGATGCCGAGATCCGCCATCGCGCGCTGCGACTCGGTCTACTCGAATAGCGAAGCGCGCTCGAGGCGCGTCGCGTCCGCCGGCGGGATTTTCGCCGCGCGTGTGAGCGCGTCACACAGCAGGGCCGCCATGATCGGTTCAAGCCCGGCAAATCGAGACAAGTCGAGGCCTGCGGCTTCGAGAAACGCTCCCGGCCTGCCCCAAAACGCCGGACACGTGATCGTGGGGCCAACCTGTGAGATTCTGCGCCGACGTGTCGGACGACAGTCGGCGGCAGCGCGACGAGGGAGCCGGCAGCGCCCCGGCGACTCAGTCGAGGCTCGAGCCAGGACCTGCTGCGACCCAACCCCCGCGGGTCATTCCGCCGCCACCACCGCCGCCAGCGAAGCCAACCAAGCCCCCAGGTGCGGTGGCCGGAGGCGTTCCGCCGATGTCCGCGCCGGGCGCGGCGCGCCCCGTGCCGGCGCCGCCGGCAATTCGACCGGGCACAGCTCCGCCACCGGCACCACCGCCCCGACGACCGACGGCGTCGATCAGCGGTCCCGCCCCGCCACCACCAGCACGGCCGGCGTCGAGCAATGCGGCGACCGCCCCACCGCCACCGCGGCGGCCCACGGTCTCGATCAACTCGGCCGCGTCGGCACCGATCGCGACGGCACCACCGCCTCGTCCGCTGACAACCGCGACGGCACCGATCGCGACGGCGCCGCCACCTCCCCCGCGGACAGCCGCGACGGCACCGCCCAATCTGCCGACCGCGATACCGCCCGCGGTCATGGGCATGCCAACGCGGATCTCCCGCGATGTCACCAGCCCGATCAGCACGCGACGCACCACAAGCGCTCGCCCGGCCGCCGCGATCGGATCACCGACCGCCGGGGCACCCGCGCCGGCAACCCCCGCGTCGGACGCGAATGCGACCAAAACTGCGGCAACCAAGGTGGAGCGGTCGCGTTTCCGTGCCCTGCAGCGTCTGTGGAAACACCCCTTGGGCGAAGTCAACGCGGCCACGGATGCGCAGACCGGCAAGGCGGCATTGATCACCGTCCTGCACGCGGGGTCCGCTGTCAACGACGCGATGCTCGAGGCCGCTCGCGCTGCTTGTCGCTCCGCCGCCGCACTCCCCGGCGTCGCCATCGCGAAGCCCATCGATGTGCAACGCACGGCCGACGGCCGCATCGCACTGGCGAACGAGCCGTTCGAAGGCACGCCGCTCGTCAACATCTCGCGCAACCAACCCATGCCGGCCGCGCGGGCGATCGCGATCCTGCGCCAGGTTACGCGGGAACTCGATGTTGCCCATCGCGCGGGCCTGACCCACGGTGCGATGTCGTTGGCGAGCATCGTGCTCCGCGCCAAAGCCGAGCGGCCCGACACCGTGATCGTCACTGACTTCGGCCTCGGACCTCTGCTCGACGGCACGCTCACGGTACTCAAGGAAGACGCGGCGCTGCAGCCCACTTCACCGGAGCGGATCTCGGGGACGCACCGCGATCTCCGCGAGGACATTTATCTGCTCGGATGCTTGGGTTACACGCTGCTGACCGGGGGCCCTCCGTTTCGTACCGGAACACCCGAGGCGGTTCGCCGCCGCCACGCGATCGAAGATCCGATGCCCATCTTGGAGCGCATGCGTGGGACCCGGAGCGTGGGTGAGGCCCTGGCGGTGTGGATTCACCGCTGCTTGGCGAAGGACCCCGAGGACCGCTACCGCGACATGGCCGAGGTCGAAGCCGCGCTGTGCATCGCGCAGATCGAAGATCAGGTCACAACGCCGTGGGACGACCTCTCTCCTCCCGCGGTCGACCCGACGACAATGGCGAAGATCCGCAACGCACTGACGCCAGCGGCAACACTCGCGGTGGCGACATTCGCAACCACGCCGCCGGATTTCGACGATGAGGTCACGATCATGCGGGCGCCGCCGCACGCACCACCGACGACGGGTGACTCCGTCCGCCGGTTCGCGCCGGACGACCCGTTGCACGGACGAGAACTGATCGCAACTTCACCCGTCGCGCCGGTCGCCGCAGGCAAGCCCCCGGCTGAAATCGACCATGCTCGCGCCGCCCTTGGCCTCGACGACGACGCTGAGCCACCGCATGCGAGTGTTCCATCGCCCGCGGGCTCGCCCAACGTTTCCGCCGCCCTCGATGGGCCCGCACCGCCGACGAGCTCACCGAACCTATCCGCCGATTCCGACCAGCCCGCCCCACCTTCGAGCACGCCGACCGTGCCCGCGGGCTCCGACGAGCCGGCGCCGCCTTCCAGCACACCGACCATACCCGCTGGCCCCGCGGATCAGCCCAACATGAGCGCACCAATGGCCGCCGCTCCTCCAGCGGAGTCGGTCCCGGGCGCCCCCTCCACACCCGCGCGACCCAGCTCGAGACTGCGGAACTCCACGCTTCCCGGCGTGCCGCGTCCCACCCCCCGTGTAAGCACTGAGCCCAGTGACCGTGGCAGCGGACCCGCTGTTGTCGCCGGTTCAATCGCCGCGTCCGCGCCTTCGGGGACGCCCGAGACACACGCGCAACCAGACCCGATCATCGTCGCGCCGGGACTCGGCGCCTCGTCGAGCCCGGGCCAACACTCGGCCGGCGTCGTCGGGTCGGAGTCACCGACCCCGGTTGTGAACACGCCCGTGGTGAACAACCCCGGGCTGATCAACGCGACCGCTAGCCCCCCAGTCGCAACGAGCCCGGCACCGGGCGCAACGATGCCACAGGCACCCGACGCGGCAGGCGTGCGCGCCGCTCGTGCGCCTGTAAGCGACGAAGCGCAAACGGTCGCACTACCCACCGTTGCCGTGGCGGCTTCGATCCCCGCGATCGCACCTCCCTCCACCATGGCCACGCAGTCCGGCGCCAACGTGCTCGGTCCGCAGGTGCTCCCGAGCACAGCGGCACCTCCACGGGGGCCGGCAACGGCGCCGTGGCCCACATCTGCGGCGCAGCTGACCAGCACGGGTGCGTGGCCGGCGTCGGGATCACTTAGCGACATGGACAGATCCATGGTGGCAGCCGTCCACTCGGGGCGTCGTGGTCTATGGATTGTCCTCGCGTTGGCGAGCATCGGGGGCCTCGGATACGGCGCCTACTTCGTGTCGCAGCGTTCGCCTCCACAGGCGCCCGTCGTGCAAGCCACACCGGTCGCACCCACGACCGTCGGGAGCAGCACGGCTCCCATCGTCGAGGATCCCGCGGCGGATATGGCGGCAACGCCGGCTGACCTCGTCGCCGCCGGCGATCGAGCGCGCCAGGCGGGTCGCGCCAGCGATGCTGAGGCTCTCTACCAACGCGCGATCGTTCGCGAGCCGAAGCACCTTGGGGCGCTGCTCGGACTCGGCCACCTCCGCCTCGACGCTGGGGACGCAGAGCGCGCCTCCGGCTACTTCCGCCGCGCCGTCACTGCGGCCCCGAAAAATGGCGATGCTCGCGTTGGCCTGGGCGATGCGCTGGTGAAGCTCGGCAACGTCGGCGAAGCGCGCAAGCAATACAAGAAGGCCAAGCAATACGGCCACCCCGCCGCGGCTGCCCGCCTGGCGCAGTTGTGATGGCCGGCAACAACCCTAGGTTTCACCGCGGGCTGCCAGGCGTTGTTCCGCCCCGTAGCTAGTGACCTCTCGCGCGGTCGAGCATCGCCCTGAGGTCGTCGGCGGCCGTGAGTCCGACCGTGCGCGCCCGTTCCGTGCCGTCTAAGAAGACAACCAGGGTGGGCACACTGGTCGCGTCGTAGCGCGCGGCAAGATCGGCGGATTCGTCGATATCCACGGCGACCACGCGGTATCTGCCCTCCGAGGCGGCGGCTAGCTTGGCGACGATGGGCGCTTGACGCTTGCACGGCCCACACCACGAGGCCGTGAAATCGACCAGCACCGGGCGATCGCTGGCCAACACGGTCTTCTCGAAGGTCGCGCTATTCACCTCGAGGACCGGCTCACTCTTCGACCGCCGCTCGCGCAAGGCGGAGAACATGGACCTGAACTGCGGCCAGTTGAGCAGCTCACCGAGATCCTTGTCGACCTCGACCCGATCGAGATGGTCGTAGTCACGCAAGATGGCTTGCTCAACCTGAGCCAACGCCAGGTCGAGCTGACCAACCGCGGCGTAGGCACAAGCCGCGGAGTGATAGATGTACGGATTCTCGCGGGCGTAGGCTTGCGCGCGATCCGCCAGGGCGCGCGCGCGGGGATAGTCGCCGAGTCCGTGGGCAACGATGCACGCGTTGTTGTGTGCGCTCAAGTAGTTGGTTCGGTGCATACCTTCGCTCGGCGGAGTCAAGTCGAGGATCTTCTCGAGCATGGCCAAGCGAAGGCGTGGGTCCTCAACCTTGAACGCGGCGGTATGAAGGTGACTGACCAGGTCCTCTTCATCCGGGAGCAGGCCCAGCACCCGCTCGAGTTGGTTGGGCAACGTGTTAGCCACGACAACGATGAGCTCGCACACCGCCTCGTTCGAGGTAGCGCCCACCGACTCCGCGTCGAGAAGCTCAAGAGCCTCAGCCAACCGCTCGATGCGATGCTCACCGACGAGTTTCGCCGCCAAGGTGCGCAGATAGGGACTTGCGGCCGCACGCGCCCGGGCAAAGGCAGCGTCGATTTGGCCAGAGCGAACCAACGCGATCATCGGGTAAATCTGCGCATCGCTGTTGTCGGGATCGAGGGCTGCTGCGCGATCGAACATCCGTACCGCCACCGCAGCGGTGGCCGGCTCATCGGGATCAAATCCCTCGCCCAACTCCACGTACATGGCGGCGATCTCCTTTGGCGACCAATCGCGCTGGGATTCCGCCCAAGCCACCGCGGTCCGCTCGTCGGAATTCTGAAACGTGGTGCGCAATGGGTTGCCCGCGAGCACGAACGGCTGCGGGGCGTCGGACGCCAACGCCGCGTATTTCAGCGCCATCGTCGCCTCGGTGAAACGAGCATGGATGATGGGCGTGATGCGATTCAAATCGCGGACGACCGCGAGCAAGTGGCGCACCATCACCCGTGGCGGTACCGGCGGCGTAAAGCGGTCGACCCACAACAGGCAGCTGCGGTTGGCCGCGTCAAACGTCGCGGCCGCGTTGCGAAAGGGCCGATCGTCGGCCCGCGGGTCGATGTAGTGCATCAGCCACACGCGATGCACCAGCGACAGCAGTTCGGCCTCGCCCTGGGTGGCCGGCTGCGCCAGCTTGACGGCGACCCCGAGGTCATCGCCGTCGAACTCTTCGATCATGTCGGGGAAACGCTCGCACGGAAACGGAACCTCATCGGCCTGGGGCGGCGGCCCGCTCTGCCAGGCACCGTCGCTCTCATCACCTTCTTCTTCTTCTTCTTCTTCTTCTTCTTCTTCTTCGACGCCCTCATCGTCATCCGGGTCCTCGTCTTCCGCGAACCCGTCGATATGGGTCGTCACGGGCCACACCCATGCCGCGACCGCATCCTGTTCTTTCGCCACCGCCGCGAGCTCGGTCCTTGCTCGCTCGATCTCCCCTGCGGTTCGCGGCGTCCAGCTCCCGAAGAAAAAACAGGACGGATCGGGTTCGACCTCCGGCGTGGAATCCTCATCGTCGCTGTCTCCCTTCAGCACGCCCGCCGCCACCAATCGTTGGCGCAGAGCGAGTTGAATTTCGCCCGCAAGCGGACGGTGGAAGCGCAAGACGAGCAACGCAAACGCGCACGGCTCGGGTACAGGCTCGACGAAGCGGATCTCCATGGCCGCCCCACGTTGCAGGGTCTGCGCCCACATGACCAGCGCGTAATCACTCCGGTTTGTGCTTGCCCCTCGCTGGGATCCCGTGCCCTACACGGGCATGCGCGCTCACACCGGCGCCCCGTGGCACAACACCATGGACGGCTGTCGAGGGCCCTGCCGCGAAACGCAGCAGCGTGGCTGCAATTCAACGGGCCAAGGCCCAGATCCAAGATGGCACGGATGCTGCGAGTACAGGGGTTATGCGCCACGGAAGCACTGCCTCGCTGTTGTCCCTCACCACCCTCGTTCTTTCACTCACCGCCTGCGACACCGGCGACGCCTCGAGCGCCGAAATGCGAATGGCGGTCGACGACGCGGTTGCCACCGGGCAGGCCCAGAGCCTCGAAGACGGGATCCTCGAGATCACCACGGACTTCACCATTGGCGACGGCCTCGCAAGCGCCGCCCAGCGGATCCGCGATCTGGTGGCGAGCCAGATCCCGTGTTCGACGATCTCCTCGCCCTCCGCCGATACCCTAGTGATCGACTTCGGAACGCTCGATGACGAATGCGAGTTCCGCGGCCGAACGTTCGCCGGCGTCGTGAGCCTGACGGTCACCCCGGGCACCGACAACGTGGTGGTCGAACATGACTACAGCGGGATCACCGACGGCGTCGTCACCCTCGACGGACACGCCACCGTGACCTGGACGGATGGTCAGCGGCACATCGTCACCGACTTCGACTTCGACGGTCGCCGCGGCAGGTTCCACGCCTCGAGTGATCGCACGCAGACGCGCATCGGCGGCCCGGGCGAAGGCGTACGTCTCAACGGCGTACGCGACTGGAGCGGGCCCAACGGGGCGTGGCACCTCGACATCGACGACGTCGAGGTACGGGCCATCGACCCGGTGCCCCAGGACGGCTCCTACGTCCTCGACACGCCGCGTGGCCGGGAGATCACCCTGTCGTTTGAACGCATCGACGAGAACACGATCGAAGTCACCGTGAGCGGCGGCCGCCGCGACCGCGTGTTCCGAGTCACGTCGAGCGGCGACGTCGCCGACGCCTGACCGACTCATTGCTCCGACCGCTCCGCCAAAGGGCGGTTTTCACGGGCCGGCGCGCAACTGCGCCGGCCCGTCGCCGTCCCTACCGACGTGACGCGCCCCGTCGAGGCTGCCACTCCGCGATGCCCAGTCCATGCCTGCTGTGATCCGCGTCGGTGCCACCGCGTGTCGTACGAGCGCCTGGCACCATCCCTGGCGCTTGTCCTAGTTCGGGCCGTACGCGCTCGGCTTCGTCAGGCGCTCGAGACAACCCTCGACGAACTCCTCGGGCGGAAAGAACTGCACGCCCTCGTCCCCGATGTCGGTCGGCAACGGGATGAGGTCGCCGCCACGCCACCAAAACAGCGTGGGCACGAGCGATCCCGGGCCCTCCTCGTACCGCCGCTGTGACAGCACCGCCATCGCCATCAACGTCTCAAGGATCGAGTAGTCGACGATCGGGGCAAGCAGCAGCGTATGACGATTCGGCACCGCAACGATCGCCCCCATCGGGGGCTCCGGATCGAGGTAATCGGCAAGCGCAAGCAGGTGCGAGGTGACAAAAAACGACTCGCCGAGCAGGGCATCGAAGCGAACGTCATCGCCGAACTCAATAATCTCTAGCTCGACCGGATCCTGTTCGATCACGTTGCGTAGGCCTAACTCGAACGCTTGATCGAGTGTGCACGGCCAGGTCGCAGGGACCTCCGTCGGCACCGTCGCCACAGCATCGGGAAGGTCGTAGACAAGCACAGCGACAAGGTCGTCGCACAGCACGCGGTGAACCGTGCTGTCGGTGAGCTCCCCGAGCGACGCCCGCGCATAGAGCCGAACCTTGAGGAGACGCTCGACCTGGTCAAAGTCCTTGCCGATGGCCTCGAGGTCGTGGGTCTGCGTGCTCACCAGCACGCGATCAAAGTGCTCGCGCACGAGCTCGCCCCATTGCTCGCTCTCGACCTGATTGCACAGCTGGGCCAAGTTCTGCAGGCCGAGACGATGGCGCTGCCCGTCGACCATCGCCAACTCTGCGACACCGTCTGCGATCGCAACGTCGCCTCGACGTTCGAGGTCGCCGAGGACGACGGCAACGAATTCGGCGAACTCGCTGCCGTCGAAGAAGCCGGCCCATGCGGGCACGGCCACGCCAGATCCGGATCGCTCGCTCACGCGCCACCTGGGCGCGTGGGCGGCAAGACCGCAAACCTCACCAACCGCACGTGCGACCCTTGTTCTGCTCCTCGAGGTACTGCATGAGCGGCGCGAAGTACTCCATTAGCGCTGCGGCGTCCATTTCGCGCGTACCTGTCAGCGCCTCGAGAGCCTCCGGCCATGGCTTGCTCGATCCCATTTGCAGCATCGCCTTCAGCTTCGCGCCGGCCTCCTTGCTGCCGTAGATCGAGCACGTATGCAACGGCCCGGCGTGACCGGCGGCCTGACACATCGCTTTGTGGAACTGGAACTGGAGGATGTGGGCGAGGAAGTACCGAGCGTACGGCGTGTTGCCGGGAATGTGGTACTTCGCGCCCGGGTCGAAGTCGGCTTCCGTTCGCTCGATCGGCGCGGCCACGCCCTGGTACTTCTTGCGCAGGTCCCACCAGGCGGCGTTGTAGCTCTCCGGTTTGGTCTTGCCGGCGAAAACGTCCCAACGCCACTGATCGATCAGCTTACCGAACGGGAGGAACGCGATCTTGCCGAGCGCGTCCTGCATCTGCTTGTTGATGATGCCCTTTTCGTTGTTGGATACCTTGTTGAGCAGACCGACCTTCTTGAGGTAGTCGGGCGTGATCGATAGGGCGATGGCGTCGCCGATAGCCTCGTGGAAGCCGTCGTTGGCCCCCGACTGATACAGCATCGGCTTGGTGTAATAGTTCATGTAGTAGTAGTTGTGGCCGAGCTCATGATGGATCGTCACGAAGTCTTCGTGGTTGATCTTGATGCACATCTTGATGCGCAAGTCGTTGTTGCTCTCCACGTCCCAAGCGCTCGCATGGCACACGACCTCGCGGTCCTTCGGCTTGGAGAACATCGACCGTTCCCAGAACGTCTGCGGCAACGGGTCGAGGCCCAGCGAGGTGAAGAACGCCTCACCTGACTTCACCATCTCGATCGGACCGTACTTGGCTTTGACCAGCGCCTTGGTGACATCGAGGCTGGCCTCGCCCTTGTATGGCTCGAGCATCGGGTAGAGGTTTTGCCAATCCTGGGCCCACATGTTGCCCAGCAAGTGCGCGGGGATCGCCCCGGTCTCGGGCACCTTGTCGCCATATTTCTCGTGCAGCTTCGCGCGCACATGACAGTGAAGCGCCTCATACAGGGGTTTCACCTGCGTCCAGAGCTGCTCGACCTCCTGCTCAAACTCCACTGCCGACATGTCGTAACGCGTTCGCCATAGCGCGCCCATGTCGTCGTAGCCGATGTTCTTGGCGCCCTCGTTGCCGAGCTCGACGAAGCGCTGGTAAAGGGGGCGCATCGGCTTGGCAACTTCGTGCCAGCCCTTCCACGCATCGAGTTGCGCGTCGTAGTCGCGGTTGTTCGTCAGTACATCCTCAAGCTGACCAAGGTCTCGGCACTTGCCGGGCGCAGTGCAGTACTTGCCCGTGCCGTACATGCCCTCGAGCTTCGCCATCGTCTCGGCCAGCTCGTTTCGCTTCGCGTCATCGTCGGGAGCGGGGAGCGTGCTGGTGAGCTTGAGCAGCTCGATCTGTCGCGCGGTGTCTGGATCGGCCTGGACACCGGCAAACTTGGTCGCCTCCTGGATGACCTTGGTCTCGTAGGCCATCGTCGCGGCGTTCGCCTTGGCCGCCGCCGCTTCGGTCTCGGGCGTGATGTTGGTGGCCTTGGCCCACTCGGCCTTAGCGCCCGCGACCCAGTGCTCGCGCAGGCCCTTGTCCACGGTAGCGACGAATGCCCGCGCCTCCTCCGGCGTCGGCACGGTCTTCGCGGGGGTCGCCTTGCCATCGACTTTGGTGTCGGACTTGGCCGCGATCTTCGCATCGGCCTTGCCCTTGGCATCGGTGAGACCTGCTGCCTTCACCTGGGTCTTTGCCGTCTTCGCATCCTCGGCTGGCGTTGCACACGCAGACACGAGAATGGACGCGGCGAACAGTGTGACAACAGTGCGAGCAAACGGGCTGGTCATGCGACGGCGACGGTATGCCTCGTGCCCGAAGGAATCAACCGTGCGGCCGTGGGCCCGGCGCGGGGGCCGGTTCACCGCCGCACCGGGTCGAAACGTTGCTCTCGCCCGCCGCGCCGCACCAGGCGGGCGGCAGGCCTCGTGTGGCGCGGGGACGCCAACGCGTGGACTCACTTGGGCTTGATCGTGCGCCCCTTGGTCGCGCTGCTCTTGGGCAGCTTGAGCGTGAGAATGCCCTTGTCCATTTTCGCGTCGGCGCGCTCGGGATCGACATCGGTGGGCAGCGAGAATTGTCTCATGAACGAGCCGTAGCTGAACTCGTGCTTGAGCATGCGTTCCTTTTCATCTCGCTTCTCCTCTTTGCGCTCGCCGCGAAGCGTCACGACATTGTGCGTGAGGTCGATGTCGACATCCCCCGCCTCAAGACCAGGAAGCTCGGCGCGCACGGTGTACGCCTCGGGGCTATCGGTGATCGAGACGGCCGGCGCCCAACTTCCGCCTGCGAATGGCGCGGCCATCGGAGTACCGAAGAAGTCGTCGAACAACCGGTTGATCTCGGTCTGAAACGCTGTCGGCGCGTGCTTGCGCCACGGTACGAGTGACATGGTTCGTTCCTTCCTCTCCCCCCTCGTGTTCATCGGGGTGCGGCAAATGTGATTCCCTGCCCCGGGCACGCAACCACCGTCCCCCGCGTTGCGACGCGCAAAACCTCCGCGCATCGTGGCCGGATTAGCGCACGATCCGCCGTCGAGCGATCTTCGTCAGCTCAACCGTCGTTACCGGCAGGAACCCGGCCGCGAACACAAGGGCGAGCTGCTCAGCCGAAAGCGGTGCCAGGTCGAACCATTCGCGAAACAGCGGTACTGCGTGCAGGAGAAGCTGCAGCGCCACGGATACCCCGACCACCGCGACGAGCGACCGGTTGCGACTCCAACCGACCGCCCACAGCACCTTGTCGGGGCTACGTGCTGCGAACGCGCGCAGCAGTACGCCGAAAACGAGGGTCGCGAATGCGAGCGTGCGGGCCGTGGCCACGTCGTGGTGCTCGAGCCCCCACGCAAAAGCGGCCAAGCAGACGACCGCGTGCAGCGTCGCCACCCACATGATGTGGCGAATGCTCGCTCCGTCGATGAGCGGGGAACGGGGTGGTCGTGGCGGCCGCCGCATGACGTCCTCGTCCGGGGGATCCGCGGCAAGCGCGAGCCCCGGCAGGGGTTCACACATCACATTGAGCCACAGCAGGTGCAGCGGCAAAAGCGGTAGGGGCCACCCCACCGCGGCGGCAAACAACATCACGATCAATCCGGCGGCGTTGCCGGACAGCAGGTAGACCGTGGTCTTGCGGATGTTGTCGAAGACGATTCGGCCCTCGCGGATCGCCCGCACGACGCCGCCCAGATCATCGTTCGTGAGGATCATGTCGGCGGCCTCACGCGTCACTTCGGTTGCATCTCGGCCCATCGCGATCCCGACGTCGGCCTCGCGGATCGACGGAGCATCGTTCACACCGTCACCCGTCATCGCCACGATCTCCCCGCGGGCGCGGAGATCACCGACGATTTGGGTCTTGTCCGCGGCCGTCTTGCGCGCGAACACCGACAGCTCGGGGGGCCGCCCGGGGCCGACGATGCCAAGCTCCGCGGCAATCGCCGTGGCCGTGAGCGCGTGGTCTCCCGTGATCATGACGACCCGCACACCCGCGGCCTGAGCGGCCGCGACGGCCGCGAGGGCCTCGGCACGCGGCGCATCCGCCAGGCCAAGCAGGCCCAGAAACGTCAGCTGGCGCTCATCCCCGTCCTCGCCGAGCGCGACGGCGAGAACCCGCAAACCACGACGCGCCAGCGCCTCGGCGCTCGCATGCGCATCCTCGGGCAGATCGCGGCAGGCCGCCGCGACGCTCTCGAATGCACCCTTCACAAACACGCGACCGCTACGACGCCACACCAACATCATCCGGCGATCGGTATCAAATGGGACGGTACGAACGCGGGGGTCTTCGCGCTCGATCTCGCTTCGCTCGATCCCCGACTCGCGCGCGGCATGGAGAATCGCAAGCTCGGTGGGATCCCCGACGCCGGCACCGCCCTTGATTCCGAGCTCAGCATCGCAACAGGCCGCCGCCGCACGCAACAGTGCGGTGGGCTCCGCGCTCGCGCACTCGCGCAGGGTCATCACTCCGGTCGTGAGTGTCCCAGTCTTGTCCGTACAGATGACGGTCGCACAGCCGAGGGCTTCGACCGCTGACAAGCGGCGCACGAGCACGTCGTGAACCGACAAACGCCGCACACCGATTGCCATGGCCACCGTCACCACCGCGGGTAGTCCCTCGGGAACCGCCGACACGGCCAGCGACACGGAAGTCATCAAGATCTCGTACCAAGCCAGCCCGCGCAGCCACCCGAGCAACGCGACCACCCCCACCAGGGCAACGGTTGTGACGAGGAGCACGGTTCCAAGGGCGGCCAGGCGGCGCTGGAGCGGGGTCTGATCGTCCTCCGCCATCGCGAGCAGATGGGCGATGCGACCGAGCTCTGTGCTCATGCCGGTGGCGACTGCGCGCGCCTGAGCGCTGCCGGTGGCCACCGTCGTTCCCATGAACACGGTGCCATGGCGCTCCGCGATCGGACGCCCCTCATCCTCCCCGCCAACGCGTTTCTCCACCGGCATGCTTTCGCCGGTAAGCGCGGCCTCGACGGTGGTCAGCAGTGCGGATTCCACCAGCTCCGCGTCGGCGGCCACGACGTCGCCGGGCGCGAGCACAAGGAGATCGCCGGGAACAACCTCTCGTGCCGGCAGCATGCGAGGCACGCCCTCGCGCAAGACCACCGCGCGGGCGGCTGTCAGCGAACGCAAGGCGAACAACGCTTGCTCGGCTCGGGCCTCCTGGAAGTAGCCGATCATCGCGTTGATCGCCACGATCACCGCGATCACGACTGCGTCTGCGGCTGCGCCGACGAACACCGAGAGCAGCGCGGCGCCCAACAAGATAACCACCAGCGGGCTTTGCAGCTGGGCAAGCACGCGCCGATAGGCCGGCGTCGGGGCCCGCCGGGCGATCTCGTTAGGGCCGTGATGCGCGAGTCGGCGCGCGGCCTCGGCCTCGCTCAGTCCGCCGACCTCTCGCGCGTCGTCACCTGATGGCGCGGGGATCGTGGCTGCTTCCATCAGCTCGTCACATGCGGATTATCGACCTCACCCGAAATGGGGCCTTGGATCCCGGAAGGGTCCTGCCCCCGATACTCAGCGAGTCGGTATTGGATCTTTCGGGGCGAGATCCCGAGCATCTCGGCGGCCTTGCTGGTGCTTCCGCGCACATGCTCGAGGGTCTTCAAGATCGCGTACTTCTCGACCTCGGCCATCGACGAGCCTGGGATCGGCGGCGCGTCATCGCTGGTGCGCGCATGGACCATCACGTCGCGTGGAAGATGGCGCGGCTCGACTTCGTGACCTTGGCACATTACGACCGCACGCTCGACCGTGTTCTCAAGTTGGCGGACGTTGCCCGGCCAGTCGGCGTTGAGCAACACTCGGAGCGCGCGATCGGTGAAGCCCCGAATTGCCTTGCGGCTGCGCATCGCATAGTGCTCGAGAAAATGCTGGGCGAGCGCCGGGATATCCTCCCGGCGTTGGGCAAGCGGAGGTGTGCGCAGCGTGATGACGTTGAGGCGATAGAACAGGTCCTCGCGGAAGCGCCCCTCGCGGACTTCCTTGTGGAGATCACGGTGGGTTGCAGCGATCACCCGGACATCGACCGTCGTGGTTTCGTCACCGCCGACGCGCTCAAACTGCCGCTCCTGCAGGAAACGAAGCAACTTGACCTGAACCGCCAGGGGTATGTCTCCGATCTCGTCGAGAAAGAGCGTACCGCCGTCAGCCTTGGCAAAGCGACCGTCTCGCCGCGCGCTCGCCCCCGTGAACGCGCCCTTCTCATGGCCGAACAACTCGCTCTCTAGTACGCCCTCGTTGAGCGCTGCGCAGTGGACAGCTACGAACGGACCGGCCTTGCGTCGGCTCCATCCGTGCAACGCGCGTGCGATCAGCTCCTTGCCGGTTCCGCTGTCGCCGAGGATGAGCACCGAGGCCTCGGAGTCAGCGACTTGCCTGACCAAGCCCAGCAACTCACGCGACGCTTTCGAGTGGCCGATCCAATCGAGCCCAGGGGCAATGGACTCGCCGATCAACGCCGTCTTCAAGCGCGAGTTCTCCCGGCGGAGCTCGCCAGCGTCGAGCACGCGCCGGACGACCACGAGAAGCTCGGGGAAATGCACCGGCTTGGTGAGGTAGTCGTCGGCGCCGTGGTGCATCGCTTCGACAGCGTGCTCGACCGAGCCATACGCGGTCATCACGACGACGCCTATGCCTCCTTCGCGCTCGCGGATCTTCTTCATCAACTCGATGCCGTCCATGCCCGGCATCTTGACGTCCGTGATCACCAGATCCGGCGTCCAGTCATCCATCTGGCCCAGGGCTTTGAAGCCATCTGCCGCACTGCGGACGATGAACCCCTCCTCGCGTAAAAGCTCGACTAGCGCGGAACGCGCGGCCGGTTCGTCGTCGACAACCAGGATCTTCCCGCCGTGGGCGTTCTCGTCGCTCATGCCGCGTATTGTTGCACGGCCGCGAAGCGCGGCAACGCCCTCTTCCGGCAAATATTGCGGCGCCAGGCCATGACCGCAACTATTGCGGGTTCCGCACCACCAGGACCGAGCACTTCGCTCGGTGCACGATCTTGCTGGCGGTCGTGCCCAGCAGTCGCTCCACAGCGCCGTAACCGTGGGCGCCGATGATGATGAGATCGGCCTTGGTCTCACGCGCCACATCGTCGACGACGTCCGCCGGCTGGCCGATCAGAGCCCTGGTGGACGCGACCAGCTCGCGCGCCGTATCAGCGCGCTCCTTCAGTGCCTTTTCGGCCTCCGCGAGCAACGCCGCGTCGAGCTGCGCTGTTGAAACGCTCCACACGGCGTCCGGCAACCCCAACGGGATTGAAACGGCCCGGCATAGGTGCAGACGGGCCCCGTGTAGCTTCGCGAGCTCGACGGCGACCTGAAAGACATGTGACTCACGGGGCGAACCATCGAGACCAACGACGACTGTGCGGTACATCGCAACCACATTATCCTCGCTCCGCGCAATCGACAACGCAAACGCTGCGGCGCAGCGACACTACCTCCGCTGCAAGACTGATCCCGTACCCGTGCCGACGTTTCTTCCCGATATTAAAGCCTACCTCGGTTTCGACGACCACGACTCCGCAGTGCTTGCCTCGCTGCTACCGATGATGACGGCGCACTTCCCCGACATCTCGGAGCACTTCTACGCCCGAATCCTCGCGCACCCGGGCGCGCACGCGTCGATCACCGGCGGCGAAGAGCAGGTCGAACGACTCAAGCGGACCCTCGTTGAGTGGATGGAGTCGGGCCTGCGCGGGCCCCATGATCAGGCCTTCTACGAGCGCCGCGCCCGGATTGGTCGCCGGCACGTGACCATCGGCCTTCCGCAGCACTACATGGTGACCGCCATCGGCGTGATGCGGCAAGACTACGAGCGCGTGATCAGCAAGGTGTTGGCGCAGGATCCCGTGGCCCAAGCCCGAGCGATGCAGGCCCTCCACCGCCTGTTCGACATCGAACTCGCGATCATGCTTCAGACCTACCGAATCGACTCTGAGGAGCGACTCCGCCGGGGGGAACGCCTTGTGACGATCGGAATGATCGCCGCCGGCATTGGCCATGATCTTCGCAACCCCCTCGGCGTGATCGAGTCCTCTGTATTTCTGCTGCGACGCCAGGTCGAAGATGATCGGGGTCGACGCCACCTCGACAAGATCAACAATCAGGTGCACCGGTGCAATCGCATCGTCACGGCTCTGCTCGAGCTCGCAGGTTCGCGCGCCCCGAACTTCGTCGAAGTCGACGCGAATGAGATGCTGCGCTCCGCGATGGGGAGCGTACCCGTCCCCGACGGCGTGCGTGTCGACACGGACGCGGCAAAAGGCGTGGTCATGCGCGGTGACGCGACGTTGCTCGAACAGGTCGTGATAAACCTGGTGACCAACTCGATCGAGGCGCTTCAAAACCGGGCACACGGCCACATCAGTGTGCGTATCCACCCGTATGACAGCGAACGCTACGCGATCACGGTGGCCGACGACGGTCCGGGCTTTGAGCCTGAGCTGCTCCCCCGCGTGTTCGAACCGCTGGTGACCTCACGCGCGAGCGGCATCGGTCTCGGCCTCGCACTCGTGCGCAACGTCGCCGAACGCCATTGCGGAGCCGCACAGGCCCAGAACCGGCCGGAGGGCGGAGCGATCGTCACGGTCCTGCTACCCTCCGATCCCGCTGCCCAGGCCGCCCGAGGCCCTGCAACGTCGTCATGACTCCGACCAGCGTACTCATCGTAGACGACAACGTCGAGCTCGCCGAGAACCTCGGCGAAGTGTTGGCGGACGAGGGCTACCCTTGCGAGATCGAGGCCACCGGATCCGGTGCGATTCGGCGGATCGAGCAAAAGGAGTACGGGCTGATCATCACGGATCTACGGATGCACGGCACCGATGGGCTGGCGGTCGCCGCTGCTGCGCGTCGACGGACGCCGCCAACGCCTGTCGTCATGATCACGGCGTTTGCATGTGATCCTCAGCTCGAGGCGGCCCGGGCGGTGGGAGTCGCGGACGTGTTCACCAAGCCCGTCGATACGTCCGTACTCGTCGCACTGGTGAAGCAGCGGATTTCACACGGCGATGGCTGAGTTTCCCTCTGCTCCGCCGCTCGCCGGCGCACGATTCATCATCATCGACGATCAGCGCGATCTCGCCGAGAATCTCCGCGAGATCCTCGAGCACGATCACGCCACCGTCGCGTGGGCACCTAGCCTCGCAGACGGGGTGGCAGCCGCACAACGAGGATTCGATGTCGCGCTCGTCGACATCCGGCTTCCCGATGGCACCGGCATATCTCTACTGCCGAGGTTGAAGGCGATCGACCCGCTGGCCGCGGTTGTGCTCATCACGGGCCACGCCTCGATCGACGACGCAATCGTCGCGGTGCGAAGCGGTGCATACGCCTATGTGCTCAAGCCGTTCGACACTCCAGACCTGCTCACCACCGCCGAGCGCGCGTACGAGCAGGTCCGCCTGGCCCGGCGCGCGGTCTCGCTGCAAGCGGCGCTCGAACGCAGTGAGGCTGCGCTGCGCACCATGGTCGACGCGGTCGAGGCCCTGCTCCTCGTGCTGGACGAGGGCGGACACGTCGTTCAGGCCAACCCTGCGGTGACCCACGCAACCGGAGTCGAGGCCCACACGCTTGTGGGCATGCCGTTTATCGAGCGATTCGTCGTCGCCGGCGAGCAGGAGCATATGCGCCGCGCGGTGGAATCGGTCCGGCACGGGACAAGCGGAGTCTCGTTCGAGGGGCGGCTGCAGCGCAATTCCCCGACCGGCATCGAGGAACGGATCATCCGCTGGCGGTTGTCAGGACTGCCTACCGAGCACGGCTACCGCGTGTACGCATCGGGCCTCGACATGACCGAGACTCGTGCACTCGAGCAGCGCACCCGCCTGGCCGAGAAGCTCGCGGCGGTCGGATCGGTCTCCGCCGGACTGGCACACGAGATCCGCAACCCACTCAACGCCGCGAGCCTGCAGCTACAGCTGCTACAACGACGGATCGAGAAACTAAGCGATGACGAGCGCATCCGCTCCCCGCTCGCCTTGGTAAGCGCCGAGCTTGCCCGCCTTTCGCGGCTTGTCACCGACTTTCTCCTATTCGCGCGACCGGCTGCACTCCTTGCCGCCGACCGTGACCTACGCGTGGCCGTCGACCAGGTCGTCGAGCTAGAGCGCCCGCTGGCGCTCCAACGTGGTGTCGAGCTCATCGCGAACTCGCCGGATACCCCTGTCGTCGTGCAACACGATCCCGAGCGGATCAAGCAGATCGTTCTCAACCTGGTCCGCAACGCGGTCGAGGCCAGCGCGAGCGGAGGCCACGTCGACGTAACGATCGAACGGGACGGAGCCGGCGCGCGGATCACGATCCGCGACCACGGGTCCGGCATCGGCCCGGCGCACGCCCAGCGCATCTTCGAGCCTTTCTTCACGACCAAAGAGAGCGGGACCGGGCTTGGGCTCGCGATCGTTCACAGCCTAGTCCAGCGGCATGGCGGCACCATCGAGGTCCGCAGCTCCGACGGCACCGAGATGGTGGTCACACTTCCAAGGCACGTGCCTTGAGCCCGTGATCTCGACGCCCTAGTCAGGGGACCAGCAGCCGGTGGTGAACGCGCGAGAACACCACCGCCCTGGGCCCGCTTGTTCGCAGCCGAAACTGCGCCCGAACAGAACGCAGGGGACGAGTCTGGGCGAACGACGACCTGGGAATCGTGCACCGGGAACGACGAGGAGCGATCACGCGAGGCGCGCCGGCATTGGCGTTGGCCGCGACCGTGTCACTCAGCATCACCGTTTCGGCTGCCGACTACTTCGTTGCGATGGATGGCCGGGACGGGAACATCGGCAGCGAAGACGCGCCGTGGCGAACGGTTGCCCATGCCGTGAGCATGATCAACAGAGCCGGAGCGCGATCGTTGTGTTGGGGTCGTCTATGCGCAACCTCCGAGTCGAGAACAACATCGTCTACGAGAACGCGCAGCTCCTTGGCCCGGGCCACGTGCAGGGGATTGACTTCGTCGCGAGCACGGGCACCGGCAGCGTCATCCGGAACAACTTCTCTTTTGCCTCCGGCCGCGGGGGAACCGCGTTTCTCGATGCCACTTCGGTGGAGGGTGTCGACTACAGCCACTCCGGCAACGTCGAGAATGCTGGTGATCCGCTATTCGTCGCTGCGCCGGCTGAGATGCCGGATTTCCACCTGATGCGTACGAGTCCGGTCATTGACCGCGGTACTGCGGTTGCGGAGGTGCTCGTCTCTCAGGTACGCCGCGACCTCAAGGAGCTGCCTACGACATCGGAGCGATCGAGTTCGCAGACCCGGATGGGACGACAGCTCGGGCGACAATACGGCCGGGTCGGGTGGCCGCGAAACCCAGGGCGACGCGGAAACCGGGGAGCCGACGGGTGACGCAGCGGGCTCTGATGACAGCGCCAGCCGAGGTGCGAGCGAAGGTACGGTACCAGCGTCAGACGACGGAGCCGCTCTAGCGCTAGACGTCGCCGGCCTTGGCCTTGGCGATCCACTTCTCGATCTCGCCGCCAAGGACCGATTGGATCTTGCCTTGAAAAGGGCGGAAGAGGAGCGGCATGTCGCCTTCAACGCGGACCTCTTCGTCGGTGAGACGGATCTCGACCGACAGCGACTTGGCAAGCACGGTAAAGCCGAGCTTCGCGTGGGTGTCACTTGTCCAGGTGAGCGACGGGTTGTGATCCGCGAGTCTCACCCGATAGGCCTCGTAGGCCTTCTCGACCACGATGCGGGCACGCGAACGATCCGCGAGACCATGCTTGGCGACGTACTTCATGGGGATTCGCCGCGGAGCATAGCATGTGTGCTCCAGCACGGCCGGTCCGCAGACCGCCCGGGAACCCCAACTTTGGCCCGTTAGGCCCACAAGCGCCAAGCGCCGGCCCTCGCGCCCGCGCGTTCTTTCGCCCCCAGCGTGCCTCGGCTATCGTCCGCGCCGCATGGACACCCCACCGTCCGGGTCGCCGGCCCGCTTCCGCGTGCTGTTTCTGCTCTTCTTCCTCTCGGGGATCAGCGGGCTCATCTACGAGTCGATCTGGTCGCGCTACATCAAGCAGTTCGTCGGGAGCGCTGCGACCGCACAGGTCTTGGTGCTCAGCTTGTTCATGGGCGGCATGTCGCTCGGTGCGCTGCTCTCTGGACGGTTCGTCGCGCGAACCCGCGCTCCGGTCGTTGTCTACGGGATCATCGAGGGCCTGATCGGTGTGTATGCGCTCCTCTTCCCGTACCTCCAGGAGTTCGCCGCCCGTTTCGCGTACGACACCCTGTTCCCGGCGATCGGTGGGGGCGCCGGCGTCGAGTTGGCCAAGTGGACGTTGGCGGCCCTGTTGATCGCGCCGCCGTGTGTGCTTCTTGGCACGACGTTCCCGCTGATGAGCGTAGGCATTCTGCGCCGTGATCTCGCGCGTTCGGGCGAGATCCTGAGCATGCTCTACTTCACCAACAGCCTCGGCGCGTCGTTCGGCGCCGTGTTCTCGGGCTTCGTGCTCGTGGCGTCGGTTGGTCTACCCGGCGCGCTCATGGTCGCGGCCGCGCTCAATATCCTCATCATGTTGATCGCGATGCGCGACCGTACGCCGACGCGCGCGATCGAAAAGCGCGCAGTGAGCGGTGACGATGGCAAGCCGCGCAACGTCAGGGTTGCGCTCTATCTCGCAGTCGCGCTCGGAACCGGCTTGTCGTCCTTCATGTACGAGATCGGGTGGATTCGCCTGCTCTCCACCATCCTCGGCGCGGCGACTCACTCGTTCGAGATCATGCTCTCGACGTTCATCCTCGGGATCGCCCTGGGTGGCCTGTGGGTGCGCAAGAAGATGGATCGATTCCGCCGGCCCGAGATCGTCCTGGGAGTCGTGCAGATCATCATGGGCCTGTCGGCGATCGTGACGATTCCGGCCTATCACCTCGGCGTGTGGGGGATGGGCGGGCTTCTTTCCGATCAATGGGTGGGATACTGGAGTCCGGACGGCGTCCGCACCGATGGGCTGTGGCTGCAGTTCAACATCCTCAAGTACTTGATCTGCGCGATCATCATGCTGCCGGCCGCGTTCTGCGCTGGCATGACGCTCCCGCTGCTCACGCACGTGATGCTCAAGCGTGGCCAAGCGGAGGGCGCGGTCGGCCGCGTGTACGGGTTCAATACGCTCGGCTCCATCAGCGGGGCGATTCTCGCTGGCCTCGTGTTCATGCCGATCATCGGCCTCAAGGGGGTGATTGTTCTTGGCGCCCTCGTCGACATGGTGCTTGGGCTCGTGCTCGTCCGCGGCGAGATCACCGCAGGTCGCGGTACCGCGGCCACGCGCACGCTGCTGCGCAACGGGGCCCTTGGCATGGTGATGGCGGTGATCGCCGGGCTGCTATTTCCAATCGACCCGGCCGTGCTTACCTCCACTGTGTTTCGCAACGGCCGAATCAAGTTGCCCGAGACCTACGAGGTGCTTTCGTATATCGACGGTCGGACAGCCAGCGTCACCGTGGTGAAGACCGATCTCAAGAGTGGGCACCACGTGATCTATACCAACGGCAAGCCCGATGCCTCGGTCGTGCTCGATCGCTGGCCAGAGGATCGCGACCGCATGGACGGCCCGGAGATCGCGGGCGACGAACCGAATCAGTTCCTTGTCGGGCTTATCCCGCTCATGGCTCGGCCCAACGCCAAGCACGGCGCCCTCATCGGCTTCGGCTCGGGGGTTACCTGCCACACGCTGCTGGCGTCGCCGACGCTCGAGCGCCTTGACACAGTCGAGATCGAACCGGAGATGGTGCGCGGATCGAGCTACTTCAAGCGCGTCAATTGGCGCGCCTACGACGATCCCCGCAGCCACATTCACTTCGATGACGCCAAGGCGTACTTCGCGTGGGCCGGCGACAAATACGACTTCATCGTGTCAGAGCCGACCAACCCGTGGGTCTCGGGCGTGTCGAGCTTGTTCACCGTTGAGTTCTACCAAGAAGCGAAGCGCTACCTCGCCCCGGGCGGCGTGCTAGCACAGTGGGTGCAGGGTTACGAGCTCAGCGACAGCCTGATGATCAGCGTGTTGGCGGCGCTGGACCGCGAATTCGAGGACTACCTGATTGCCCGCATTGGTGCGAGCGACTGGGTGATCATGGCCTCGGCCGATGGTCCGATTGGCGAACTCCACCCGGAGGTACTCGCCTGGCCGGACGCGCAGGAATCGTTCGAGTTGCTCGGGATCCACGACATCGGTCAAATCGACGGGCTCATCACCGCCAACAAGCGGATGTTGCACCCGTTCTTGGTCGACAAGGTGCCGAACCGCGACAGCCATCCGATTCTCGACACGGGGGCTGAGAAGTCGCGCTTCCTCAAGCAGCGCGCGGAGTTTCTCCACTACGTGCGGTGGACCCCGGCGCCTGTGCTCGAGGTCCTCGGCGATATCCATCGCCGACCGTATCCCCTCGCCGGCATCGGTGATCTCCGCGACCCGCACATTCTGTTGGAGACCGAGCAAGCTGCCCTGTACATGCGTCGGTACCAGGATCCCGACGCACGCGTGGCCAAGGAGCTTTCGGGCGCATTGATGACCGAGTGGCGTGATGCCAACGCCGAGCTCTCAAGCACGGAGCCCGACTGGACCGCGTGGATGGAGGCGACCAAAGAGGTGTATGAGGCCACAGCGTCGCACATGGATCTGCGGGCGATGCCGTGGTGGCGCGACGTCGTCGCGATGGGAACAGGTTCAGACGCGCCGAGTGATGTTCGCGATGCGATCGAGCTGCTTGATGCGCTTGTTCATCGTGATCCCGAGCGCTTGCAGGCTGCGGTCGACCGCACGATCGATCAACCCGATACGTTTGCGATTCCAAAGACGCTGCGCACGGTCGCGGGCATGCTCGCGCTGGAGTTGCGTGGGGCCTCCCAGGTCGAGCGCCGCGCCTACGTGGAGCGTCACATGGCCAAGCTCAACAACGGCGCAAGCAACGAAGAGGTCGCCTACCGGGTGCTCCGCGCCTACGCGGATCGCTAGGAGCGTGACCCCGTAGGGGTCTCGCTCCTCCGTGCCCGTGCCCGTGCCCGTGCCCGTGCCCGTGCCCGAGCGGCAACCACAAACTCGCCGTGTTCGTTCGACTTACTCGAGGCGCCCGATGCGGCGCAGTCCGACGAAGCCGATCACCATGATTCCGAGCGTGGCGATCGCGATCGCCGCGGCGATGGGGTCGATCGCCGCACCGAGGGTGAAGCCCATCGTGGCGAGGATCGCCGGGACCTGCGGCACCGAGGTCGCGAGTAGCAACGCGTCAACCTCAATGCTGGCCCGCATGGCCGTGGTCAGGGTACCCGTGGCGGTGCGAAGGCTGCGCGCAACGAGGTAACGTTGAACGAAGAGGCCGAGCGGAATCGCCAGCGCGCACGTAATGGGCGCGAGCCAGAGCCACGGCGTGATCTGCGGGCGGAGCCACAGCCGGACCTCGTCGAACTCGGGTGGAAACATGAGGCGGCGGAGGCCGGTCTCGGCCGCGAGCGCGAGTGGGGTGGACGCGGCGACGAGCAGCAGCACGCCGACGAGTCGCGCGCGTGACGTCCTCAGCACATGGCTATCGTAGCGCACAAGATTGCGCGGGGGCAGCCCGCGAGCGGGGCCGAGTTCAGCGGCGGCGCCGGCCGAGCGTTACGGAGGCGCCGGCGAGCAACTCGAATGTCCCCGTCGCGCCAGTGGCGATCCCACGCTTGGCGGTGATGATGTCGCGGACCTCGATTCTCAGCATGACGAGATCATGCACGAAGACCTTGAAACCGCCGCCAATGTGCACGGAGGCATCGACGTCCGTGCCGACCGCGCGGCGAGAGCTTCCCACTCCGAAGGCTCCGACGCCGGCCAGCATGAATGGGGTCACGTTGGAGAATCCGAGTTGAGCCACGACGTGGCCGCGCACAGCGAACAGGGTTGCGCGGACGTCGTTGCTCGCGCGCGTTGGCATCGCACCAACCTCGAGTTCGACGCCGAACACGCGCAGTGGGTAAAATCCGGCACGTACGCCGAGATCGGGAGCGACGCGCCGAAAGGTGCGGAAGCCCTGCTCGGGCAGGTTGCGCCCTGGCCGAAACAGCTCGAGGGATCGCGACGGCATGGCGATTCCGCCCCAAATGCCAAGCTCCCACATGTTGCGCACCGGCGGGTGTCGCTCGAGCCACTGCTTGCGTTGGCGCGGCGGTGGAGCCTGCCGTGCCGGCGGCGAGACGACCGAAAACGGGATCTCGCCTACCACGATGGCGTCGGCTCCCATCACGAGTTGCAGGGTCCCAGTGCGCGGGCCGGTGCGATCGGCGAGGGCTGTGATTCGCCAACGGCCACCGTCGGTTGGGCTCGCGTTGGCCTCGCGTATCCCGACAGGAGCAACCACGCGGACATCGGAGGCGGGAAACGATCCGGCCGTAAGGGCCACCAGCAACTCGCCCGGCGTGCCCTCGGTGAGCGTAAGTGCCGGCGCCCCGCCTTGGTCGGGCGTAATCGACCACCCGACGACCTGGATCGGTATCGGTGCGCTGACGTGATCTCCGGCGTCACGGCAACGCAGCGGATCGGCGTCGGAGCGCAGCGTGGTGCGTTCGCTCGGTGCGTCGTCACCCTGGGCGCAACGCTGACCGTCGGGGGCCTCGAGCACGGTACCGAACGGCACGGACAACGGAGGCGACGCGCCCTCCTCGCTTCCCGCGGGTATCGCGGGGCGGGTGCCATCGGGCAAGCGAAGTTGTGCCGCAAAAATGGCGATCCGTGTGAGGGTGCTCGGCGGGCTCTCGAATCCATCGGCGTCGATCGACGCTACGGACACGAAGTGCTCGCCGGGTGGCAAGCCGTGGAGCTCGAACGAGGTCACCGCCGACGGGACCTCGACGTCCGCGATGACTTCACGCCCGTCGGGCTGCCGCGCGATCTCGACGCGATAGCGCGTCGCGGTGCTGACGGGCATCCAACTGCCGGTAACCATCGCGCCCCGTCCGGATAGGTCGACGAACTGCCGTGGACCGTCCGCAGCCATGGTCGGCGCCGGCGGCAACGGCCGAGGCTTGGTCGGCGCCTTGCCCAGCTCGACCTTGGAGCCCATTCGCTCGGCCACTTTCACCCGCTTGCGGCGCGCCGCCTTGCCACGCACGCTGGCTCTCGCGCCGCCGTGATTGGCCAGACGCGTGGCGCCACTGTCGTCGACGGTGACCAGAGCGACGCCGCCTTGGATCTCGGTTTCAGCGCTCGGCGTCTGGACGTCGAGCGTTGCGCCGCCCGATAATTCCCCGAGTCGGCTGCGCAGTGCCCCACGGTCAAGCGTCGCAGCTGTCGTGGTGACACGCGCTTTGGCATGGGCAGAGCCGAAGATGATCACGAGCGTGCTCTCGCGCATCTGCAGCACGGAGGTGTCGCGGAACGTGAGCTCGGCGGCCGCGCGCGCGAGGGTATTGACGCGCCATCCCCGAAACAGGTCGAGACCCACGGTGGCTGGATTCCAGCCCTCGCTATTCGCCGCGCGGGCTTCGACACTCCGCCGCACCGCGGTGACCTCCGCATCCGGCCCGGTGTTCGGCGCCGTTGCCACCTTCGGAAGTATGAGGATCCGTCCGGGCTCGAGGCGATGCGGAGTCGGTCCCATGCCCGGGTTGTACTGGTGGATGACGTCGTAGCGCTTGCGATCGCCGAAAAACCGTCGGGAGATGCTCGCGCACGAATCGCCCTCGACCACGCGGTACTCGAAGGTCTCAACCGTGCCTGCAGCTGGCGCGTCCCCAGCCGGAGCCGCCCCCAAGAGCGCCTGGAGGATACGAGCTACGGGCATTCCTACGTCACTTCTCCGGTCGGTCCCTGCCGTCCGCTGCGATCGAACACCCTTCGGACCCTGCGCGCGAGTTCATCGATTCGGATGGGCAACGGCAACACCTCGCGCACACCCAGCCGCAACAGTCGCGAGAGTTGATCGACGTCTGCTCGGCTCGTGGTGGCGATCACGGGCACACCCGTGCCCGTCAGGGCATGCAGGGCGACGGGGGTAACGGAAATGGCCAGGATCACGTCGATGGGCTCCGCCAGCGGATCTCGGCCCGCAAGATCGACCGGCTCGATCCCGTTGCTCGCTAGGGACAGCTGCTCCTCGTGGGTCAGCTCGCCGACAACGCCGAGCCGGATGCTCGTGCGGCCAGGGGTCGCGACGCCGGGGGCCTCGACATCGGCCAGGGTGGAGATCTGGTGCGGCACGGCCGACACCATGCGTGCGGCCCGACCGAGCAGTTGACTGTCGTCGCGCCCGCGGTGGCGCTCGCCCGCAAGGGTTCCTCGCGCGACGCCGAGCCCGGCAAGAACGTCGGCGGCGCTCGGGCGGTCGTCCGGACACTTGGCCATCATTCGCACGATTAGGTCGTCGAGGTCGGTGGGGATTCCCGCCTCGGGGGATCGATCGCGTGGCCGCGTGGGGGCGACGTACAGATGCTGGGTGATCACGTTCATCTGACTGCCGCGAAACGGTGGCACGCCGGTGACGAGTTCGTAGGTCATGCAACCGAGCGAGTAGATATCGGCGGGCGTGCCGACGTGAACGCCCTGCGCCTGTTCGGGCGCCAAGTACGCCGGGGTCCCGACGATAAGGCCTTCACGTGTGAGCCGACCGGCATCGGCGTCACCATCAATGAACGCGAGCCCAAAGTCGACCACGCGAACTCGGCCGGTCGCCCGCTCAATGAACACGTTCTCAGGCTTGAGGTCTCGGTGAACCAGCGCGATCGCGTGTGCCGCAACCAGCAGGTCGGCGATCTCGGCCGTTATCGTGAGCGCTTGAGCCAGGTCGTAGGGCTCGCCCTCGTGCATGCGCGCACGCAGGATCTCACCGTCTAGCAGCTCCATCGCCATGTAGATCACATCGCCGTCGCGCCCGACGTCGTGGACTTCAACCGCGCTCGGATGGTGGAGAGCGGCCGCAACCTTGGCCTCGCGCATGAACCGGTCGATGCCGACACCACTCTCGAACGCGGAGGGCAGCATGACCTTCAGGGCAATCGAGCGCCCGAGCGCCAGCTGCGTGGCGGCGTAGACGCGGCCCATGCCTCCCGTACCGATCTCGCGCTCGATCCGGAAGCGGCCGGCGACCACCGTCCCGGGCGCGAACGTGGATCCCGACGTGGGGTGCTCGGGGTTCACCAGACCCGAGCACGATAGCAAGGTCGGGGCCGACTACGCGACCAGCTCGAATAGCTCGAGGGGTTCGGCGCGACCGGCGATCGGCCGTGGACCGATGGTGGCGAACCGGAAATGCGCTCCTGCTAGATCCCGAGTTGCGGCGGTGGTGAGGATCTGCTGGGGACGAGCGATCGCTTCCAGCCGCGCGGCGACGTTGATGACGTCGCCGATCGCAGTGTACTCCATGCGACGCTCTGAACCGACGTTACCGACGATCGCGTCGCCGGAGTTGATCCCGATCGCCAGCTGAAGCGACACGCCGAATTTCTCCTGCCAGGCCGCGTTGCCCGCCTCGAGCCAGCTCATGATCTCTTCCGCGGCGTTAAGCGCTCGCTTTGCATGGTCGGGGTGGGCCTCGGGGACGCCCCACAGGGCCATCACACAGTCGCCGACGAACTTGTCGATGGTCCCCCCGTGGCGGAACACGATCTCGGAGATGATCGTGAACAGCTCGTTGAGTAGGGTGACTACCGTCTCCGGCGCAAGTCGTTCCGTCAGCGGGGTAAAGCCGACCACGTCCGCGAACATCACCGTGAGCGCACGGCGCTGTCCGCCCAGCGCCATGTCCTGCTCGCGGCGAACGACTTTGTCGACCAGCTCGGCCGGGAGGTACCGGCCGAGGTCCGATCGGATTGCCGCCTCGTGGCGCAGCCGTTGCTCGCCGAGCTCGAGGTCGTTTGCGGCCTGACTCATCGCTCTGGCGAGCACGGCCAGCTCGTCATCCGTGCGAACGTCGATGCGCGACGTGAAATCGCGGCGAGCGATGGCCCCCGCGTACTCCGAAAGCTGAGCGAGTGGAGAAGTGATGCGGCGTGCCAGCACGATGCTCGCGATGATCGCCGCCACCGTGGCCAAGGCGACAGTCACGAGGACGACATTGCGCAGCTGGTATACCGGGGCGTACGCAACACTTCGGGGCATCTGAGCGACCAGTGCCCATGGGTGATTATCCAGCACGACGAAGCTGCCGACCATCGTCTCGCCGCGCTCGTCGACATACTCGCCCGAGCGCGACAGACCGCGTCCGAGAGCGAGGCGGTCGCCGCCGGCGAGCACTCCGATCGCAGGCAATGCCGTGAGGTTGTCGGCGAGTTCGCGGTCGGGATGCGCGATGGCGCGACGATCGCGGTCGACGACGAACAAGCCCCCTGGCACGTCGGTAAAGTGCGTGTCTGCGAGCGCCTCAACCCGGCGTTGGAGCCGCTCGATGGAGAGCGCCGTTGCGGCGAAACCCGTGACTTCCTGCCCGGCGTGTAGGGGCACGACGATCGGTACCCGAGGTCCGAGTTTGGTGAGCACGGCGGAGCCGATCGCGAGGTTCTCGGCGCGGGTCTGTTCGATGAGCTCGGGCGCTAGTTCCTCGGGAAACACCAGCGCCCGCGCGCTCTCTTCGACGATCGGTGTGATTAGCTGCCCTTTGTTGTCGTAAAGCGCGACGTGGTCCAGGGCTTCGCTGCCCTCGACCTGTGCCACCGCCACGTCGATCCGGGCGTCCTCATCGACGTCGCGGTTGACGAGCACGCGGCCCACGGTATCAAGATCGTCCTGGGCGTGGCGGAAGTCGGCTTCGATGCCATGCGCGAGATCTTGCAACACGGCGATCTGTAGTTCCCGTTGGGAAGTTTCGACAGTTTCCTCGGTCAGCGCGAGCGCAGCGAGGCCAACCCCGACGATGCTGGAGAGCAACAGGACCGCAGCGAATACGCTGAGCTTGAGGCCGAGGGGGAAGCGAACTCGCGGTTGACGCGATCGCTTC